>NZ_MUBA01000135.1 GCF_002154575.1 Streptomyces bobili | reverse complement strand
GCGGTGGATCTCGTCGAGGAAGAGGACCTCGCCCTCCTGGAGGGAGGAGAGGATGGCGGCGAGGTCGCCCGCGTGCTGGATGGCGGGGCCGCTGGTGATGCGGATCGGGGCGCCCATCTCGGCGGCGATGATCATCGAGAGGGTGGTCTTGCCGAGGCCGGGGGCACCGGAGAGCAGCACGTGGTCGGCGGTCGCGCCGCGCGCGCGTGCGGCCCGCAGGACGAGGTCGAGCTGCTCGCGGACCTTCTCCTGGCCGATGAACTCGCCCAGGTCCTTGGGGCGCAGGGCCGCCTCGACGGCCTGGTCCTCGCCGTCGGCGACAGAGCCCACCAGCCGCTCCGCGGCGGAGCCGGCGGGCCCCTCGTCGGCGGTCGCGTCGGTCGGGTCGTCCCAGTTCATTGGTGTGCCTCGGGGATGTAGGGGGTCAGCGGGCTCGGTTGAGGGTCTGCAGCGCCGCCTTCAGGAGCGAGCCGACCTGGGGTGTGCCCCCGGCGGCCTCGGCCTGCGGTGCGACCGCGGTCACGGCCTCCTCGGCCTCGCGGGTCGCGTAGCCGAGGCCGATCAGGGCCGCGTGGAGCTGGTCGCGCCAGCCCTGGGTGACGGGCCTGCCCACCGCGGGGGCGCCGACCGGTTCGCCGAGACGGCCCTTCAGCTCCAGCAGGAGTTTCTGGGCGCCCTTCTTGCCGATGCCGGGGACGGCGATGAGGGCCTTCTCGTCACCGGTGGCGACGGCCCTGCGCAGGGTGTCCGGCGCGTGGACCGCCAGCATGGCCTGGGCGAGGCGCGGGCCGACCCCGCTCGCGGTCTGGAGCAGCTCGAAGACCTGGCGCTCGTCGTCGTCGGCGAAGCCGTACAGGGTGAGGGAGTCCTCCCGGACGACCAGGGAGGTGGCCAGTCTCGCGGGCCGGCCCATGCGCAGGCCGGAGAGCGTGTTCGGCGTGCACTGGACGGCGATGCCGATGCCGCCCACCTCGACCACCGCGGAGTCAGGGGCGAGGGCGGCGACCGGTCCGCTCACGAAGGCGATCATCCCGTACGGCCTTTCGATGTGTGCAGGGCGACGGCCTGCTGGAGTCGGTTCAGCGTGGGTGCGCGCCAGATGTGACAGATGGCGAGGGCGAGGGCGTCGGCGGCGTCGGCGGGCTTGGGCGGCGCGCTCAGCCGCAGCAGGCGGGTCACCATGGCGCCGACCTGGGCCTTGTCGGCGCGGCCACTGCCGGTGACGGCCGCCTTGACCTCGCTGGGGGTGTGCAGGGCGACGGGGATGCCGCGGCGGGCGGCGCACAGCATGGCGACGGCGCTGGCCTGGGCGGTGCCCATGACCGTGCTCACGTTGTGCTGGCTGAACACCCGCTCCACGGCCACGAATTCGGGCCGGTACTCGTCCAGCCACTGCTCGATGCCCTGCTCGACGGCGACGAGGCGCTGCCCCAACTCGGCGTCCGCGGGCGTGCGGACGACACCGACGCCGAGCATCGTGAGCGGCCGGCCCGCGACGCCCTCGACGACGCCCACCCCGCATCGCGTGAGGCCGGGGTCCACCCCGAGTACGCGCACGTGCCCTCCCCTCATGATCTCTGACGCCCGCCAGGCTATCCGCTGCCACCGACAACGACGTCGGGCCGGTAGGACGTGTCCCACCGGCCCGACGAATCCGCTCAGTTCGCGGCAGCGCTACGCGTCGACCTTCTCCATGACCTCGTCGCTGACGTCGAAGTTGGCGAAGACGTTCTGCACGTCGTCGCTGTCCTCGAGCGCGTCGATCAGCTTGAAGATCTTCCGGGCACCGTCCTCGTCCAGCTCGACCTGCATGGTCGGGACGAAGTTGGCGTCGGCGGAGTCGTAGTCGACGCCCGCGTCCTGGAGGGCGGTGCGGACCGCGACCAGGTCGGTGGCCTCGCTGATGACCTCGAAGGACTCCCCGAGGTCGTTGACCTCCTCGGCACCGGCGTCCAGGACGGCGCCGAGCACGTCGTCCTCCGTCAGTTCGCCCTTGGGGACGATGACGACGCCCTTGCGGTTGAACAGGTACGACACCGAACCCGGGTCGGCCATGGAGCCGCCGTTGCGGGTCATGGCGACGCGGACGTCGGAGGCGGCACGGTTGCGGTTGTCGGTGAGGCACTCGATGAGCACCGCGACGCCGTTCGGGCCGTAACCCTCGTACATGATCGTCTCGTAGTCGGCACCGCCGGCCTCAAGGCCACCGCCGCGCTTGACCGCGGAGTCGATGTTCTTGTTCGGGACCGACGACTTCTTCGCCTTCTGGATGGCGTCGTAGAGCGTCGGATTGCCGTCGATGTCGACGCCGCCCATGCGCGCCGCGACCTCGATGTTCTTGATCAGCTTCGCGAAGAGCTTGCCGCGCTTGGCATCGATCACGGCCTTCTTGTGCTTCGTCGTGGCCCATTTAGAGTGGCCGGACATCTGCCTGTCTCCTTCGCGTAACCCATCTCTGCGTGAACGCCAGAGATCCTACAAGGACTCCGGTGCCCGGTTGGCGCGCACCATGTCCACGAACAGGGAGTGGACCCGGTGGTCGCCCGTCAGCTCCGGGTGGAACGACGTGGCGAGCGCGTTTCCCTGACGGACGGCGACGATGTGGCCCTCGTGCTCGGCCAGCACCTCGGTGCGGGCACCGACGGACTCCACCCAGGGGGCCCGGATGAAGACGCCCTCCACAGGATCGCCGTCGACGCCCTTGATGTCGACGGCCGCTTCGAAGGACTCGTTCTGCCGTCCGAAGGCGTTGCGGCGCACGATCATGTCGATGCCGCCGATCGTCTCCTGGCCCGAGCGCGGGTCGAGGATCTTGTCGGCGAGCAGGATCAGGCCGGCGCAGGTGCCGTAGACGGGCAGGCCGCCCCGCACGCGTTCACGGAGGGGCTCCAGTACGCCGAAGAGGACGGCCAGCTTGGAGATGGTGGTGGACTCGCCGCCGGGGATGACCAGGCCGTCGATCTCGGCGAGTTCCTCGGGGCGCCTGACCGGCCTGGCCACGGCGTCGGCCGCGGCCAGGGCGATGAGGTGCTCCCGTACGTCGCCCTGGAGGGCCAGGACGCCGATGACAGGTGCGTCGGTCATGTGACTACCAGCCGCGGTTGGCGTAGCGCTCGGTCTCGGGGAGGGTGTCGCAGTTGATGCCGACCATGGCCTCGCCGAGGTTGCGGGACGCGTCCGCGATGATCTTCGGGTCGTCGTAGAAGGTGGTCGCCTTCACGATGGCGGCGGCGCGCTTGGCCGGGTCGCCGGACTTGAAGATGCCGGAGCCGACGAAGACACCCTCAGCGCCGAGCTGGCGCATCAGGGCGGCGTCGGCGGGGGTGGCCACGCCACCGGCGGAGAACAGCACGACCGGCAGCTTGCCCAGCTCGGCGACCTCCTTGACCAGCTCGTACGGGGCGCGCAGGTCCTTGGCGGCGGCGTACAGCTCGTTGTTGTCGTAGCCGCGGAGCCTGGCGATCTCGTTCTTGATCTGGCGCAGGTGGCGGACCGCCTCGACGACGTTGCCGGTGCCGGCCTCGCCCTTGGAGCGGATCATCGCGGCGCCCTCGGCGATGCGGCGCAGGGCCTCGCCCAGGTTGGTGGCGCCGCAGACGAACGGCGTGGTGAAGGCGAACTTGTCGCTGTGGTTGACCTCGTCGGCCGGGGTGAGGACCTCGGACTCGTCGATGTAGTCCACGCCGAGGGACTGCAGGACCTGGGCCTCGACGAAGTGGCCGATGCGGGACTTGGCCATGACCGGGATGGAGACCGCCTCGATGATCTCCTCGATCATGTTCGGGTCCGACATCCGGGCCACGCCGCCGTCCTTGCGGATGTCGGCGGGAACCCGCTCCAGGGCCATGACGGCGACGGCGCCCGCGTCCTCGGCGATCTTCGCCTGCTCCGCGTTGACGACGTCCATGATCACGCCGCCCTTGAGCTGCTCGGCCATGCCGCGCTTCACGCGTGCGGTGCCGGTCTCGGGGGCCTGGTTCTGGGTGCTGGACACGGGTTGACCTCACTGAAGGGAAAGAGGGCTTTCTACCGCACTGAGGAAACGTGAGTGGACCAGTCCACAGCAAGGGCCAATGGGAAGCCGGTGGATCCTTTTGGGTTTCCGGAGCGTGCCCACGCCTCCCGGAACGTGCCCCCGCCTCCCGGAGCGCTCACGACCGCGAACGGTCCATGAGGACGGCGGGCGGCTCGTCGTCCATCTCGAAGGCCATCGGGAACGGGGCATGGCCGGCCAGCCTGAACCAGCGCACCTTGCGGTGTTCGCGCAGCCTGCGGGCCCCGCCCACCGCGTCGTTGTGGAAGCGGCGGGCCATGGGGACCCGCAGGACGGTCTCCGTCAGCTCGTGCGCCGCGGCCTCTCCGCCCGGCGCCTCACGGACGGCCTCCAGCTGCTGTACGTCCGCGAACACCGCGCGCAGTGCCTGGCTCAGGTCGCTCTCGGCGACCTCCCGCTGCTCCTCCTCGGCCTGCCGGGCGGCGTGCGCGGCCTCGTACAGCACGATCGAGGCAGCCGGGTCGAGCACGCCCGAGGTGGCCAGTTCCTGGGCGACGGACGCCCTGCGCAGCAGTTGCGCGTCCAGGGCGGCGCGGGCGGCGTCGATCCGGGCGTGCAGCCGGTCCAGGCGGCCCGCCGTCCAGCTCAGGTAGAGGCCGATGGCGACGAGGACGACGAGGATCCAGATGAGGGTTGCGGTCACGGGCCGAAAGGCTAGCCGCTCCGCGATGCGGGCCGGGCTGCCTCCCGCGGGCCGCCGCCCTCAGGCCCCGCGCACGACGACGCCCTCACGGCTGCGGACGAGGCCCGACCACCCGGCCGGTGCGGTCACACCCGCCCCGCGTCAGTCCCGCGCCAGGCCGAACCGTGCCCGCAGACCCGGAGAGCCTCCGTCGTCCGCGGCGACCGCCGCGGCGCCGGCCGTCACCGTCTCGTACACGGACAGGATGTCCGCGCCGACCGTCGACCAGTCGAAGCGCCGGACATGGGCGCTGCCGCGTTCGCGCAGGCCTGCCCGCCGCTCGGGGTCGCGGAGCAGCCGTACGGCCGCCTCGGCCAGCGCCTCCGGGTCCTCGTTGGCGAACAGGTCGCCGGCGCCGCCCTGGTCCAGCACCTGGGCGAAGGCGTCCAGGTCGGAGGCGAGCACCGGGGCCCCGGCGGACATGGCCTCGACCAGGATGATGCCGAAGCTCTCGCCGCCGGTGTTGGGAGCGACGTACAGGTCGATGCTGCGCAGGAAGCGGGCCTTGTCCTCGTCGCTGACCATGCCGAGGAACTCCACGCGCGAGCGCAGCTCCTTCGGGAGGTTCTCGACGGCCTCCTTCTCGTCGCCGCGGCCGGCCACCAGCAGGCGCGCTTCGGGGCACGCGGCGAAGATCTTCGGCAGGGCGGCCATCAGCACCGGCAGACCCTTGCGGGGCTCGTCGATGCGGCCGACGAAACCGATCGTCCCGCCCTGCCACTCGGGGTTGGGCTCGGCGCGGGCGAAGAAGTCGACGTCGACGCCGTTGGGGATGACCACGGCGTCCCCGCCGAGATGTTCCACCAGGGTGCGGCGGGCGTACTCGCTCACCGCGATGCGCGCGCTGATCTTCTCCAGGGCGGCCTGGAGGATCGCGTAGGCGGCGATCATCGCGCGCGAGCGCGGGTTCGACGTGTGGAAGGTCGCCACGATCGGTCCCTGCGCCGCCCAGCAGGTCAGCAGCCCGAGGGAGGGCGAGGTCGGCTCGTGGATGTGGACCACGTCGAAGGCGCCGTCGTGCAGCCAGCGGCGTACCCGGGCGGCGCTGAGGAAACCGAAGTTGAGCCGGGCCACCGAGCCGTTGTAGGGCACCGGGACGGCACGGCCGGCCGAGACGACGTACGGCGGCAGCGGGGTGTCGTCGTCGGCGGGGGCGAGGACGGACACCTCGTGGCCGAGCCGGATGAAGTACTCGGCGAGGTCGCGGATGTGGAACTGGACGCCGCCGGGCACGTCCCAGGAGTAGGGGCAGACGATGCCGATTCTCACGAGGGTCCCTTCGCGGGGTCGAGATCGGCGAGCCACAGTCGCTGGAGCATGTGCCAGTCCTCCGGATGGTCGGCGATACCCGTGGCGAAGGCGTCGGCCAGCGCCTGTGTCATGACAGACGTCTGTTCGGCCCGCGTGCCTGACCCGGGTACATGGATCGGAGGATGGATGCGGCCCCGCATGACGGGCGATTCGTCGTACCAGAGCGTCACGGGGAGCAGCAGCGCGCCCGTCTGCTGGGCGAGCAGGGCCGGTCCGGCGGGCATGCGCGCGGTGGCGCCGAAGAACTCGACCTCGACGCCGGACGCGGACAGGTCGCGGTCGGCGACCAGGCAGACCAGGCCGCCCTCGCGCAGCCGCCGGGCGAGGGTGCCGAAGGCGGTGCCGCCGCTGTGCGGGAGCACTTCCATGCCGAGGCCCTCGCGGTAGGCGACGAAACGGTCGTAGAGCGTCTCGGGCTTGAGCCGCTCGGCGACCGTGGTGAACGGGGTCCGCAGTTTCGTGGTGACCCAGGCGCCGGCGAGGTCCCAGTTGGCCAGGTGCGGCAGCGCGAGGACGACGCCCTTGCCGGCCGCGAGGCCGTCGGTCAGGTGGTGCAGGTCCTTGGGCTCGAACCCGGACGCGATCCGCTCCGGGCTCCAGGAGGGGAGGCGGAAGGACTCCATCCAGTAGCGCAGGTAGGAGCGCATGCCCGCGCGCGACAGTTCGGCCAGCCGCTCGGGGCCCGCGTCCGGCACCACGCGCGCGTAGTTGCTCTCCAGCCGCTGGACGCCATTGCCGCGCCGCTTCCAGGCGAGGTCGGCGACGGAGCGGCCGAGGCGGGTGGCCACCGGCTCGGGGAGCTTCTTGACGGTGCTCCAGCCGAGCCCGTACAGCCCGTCGGTCAGCTGGTCACGTGCGCTCACTGGGCCGTCTCACGTCCCTCGGAGCCCTGCCGGCCGGTCGGGGTCGCCGCGTCGGCCTCCGCCGCCTCGCGCCGGACGGTGACGACCCGCTGGATCAGCGTGACGACGCTTCCGACGGCGACGAGCCACAGGGCGACCGGCAGCAGGTACTGGATGCCCGGCACGCCGAACGCGTGCAGGCCCGCGAGCCCGGCCGCGACGAGCGACACCACGAGCCGCTCGGCGCGCTCGACGAGCCCGTTGACGGCGACCGGCAGCCCGATCGACTCGCCGCGCGCCTTGGTGTACGACACGACCTGGCCGCTGGCCAGGCAGAAGATCGAGACGGCGCACAGGATGTTGTCGTCGCCGTGGCCCGCGTACCAGAGGGCGAAGCCGCCGAAGATCGCGCCGTCGGCGACCCGGTCGAGCGTGGAGTCCAGAAAGGCCCCCCAGCGGCTGGAGCGGCCGAGCTGGCGGGCCATGTTGCCGTCGACGAGGTCGGAGAACACGAACAGCGTGATCACGACCGTGCCCCAGAAGAACTCGCCCATGGGGTAGAAGACCAGCGCGCCCGCGACCACGCCGGCGGTGCCGAGCAGCGTGACCGTGTCGGGGCTCACGCCCCGGCGGATGAGAAACGCGGCGAACGGTGTGAGGACACGCGTGAAGAATGCACGCGCGTACTTGTTCAGCATGGCCTTCCCGAAGGTTGTATGGCCGCGCGGCCCCTGCTGGCCACCGGCTGGCCCATCGTAGCCACGCGCGTGGGTGCGCGGCCGTCGGGCACCCGGGGCCGGTGTCACGGCCGGGCCGCTCGGGGGCCGCGGCGTCGTCGCGGGCGGGCCCGTGCCCGGCCGGGTTCATGGCCTCGTCGCGTCCTTCGTATGGACGCACCGTGACGGGAGTGGAAAGCTCGAAGGACCGCGGGCGTCGCCGGAGCCGCCACCGCACGCGGAGCCGCCGTGTCCGCGCCCCGATGACCTCACCGTGCACGGGAGGCAGACAAATGGGCGACAAGGCGAACACACACACCGGAGCCGCCGGCAGGGCTACGGCGGCCGACCACCCCGCGTCCGTACGGAATGTGGTGCTGGTCGGCCACTCCGGATCGGGCAAAACGACATTGGTGGAGGCTCTCGCGCTGACAGCGGGAGCGGTGAACCGGGCGGGCCGCGTGGAGGACGGCGGCACCGTCTCCGACTACGACGACATCGAGCACCGGCAGCAACGTTCGGTGCAACTCTCCCTGGTGCCCGTCGAATGGGACGGCATCAAGATCAACCTCCTCGACACCCCCGGATACGCCGACTTCGTCGGGGAACTCAGGGCCGGTCTGCGCGCGGCGGACGCGGCCCTCTTCGTCGTCTCGGCCTCGGACGGCGTGGACGGCTCGACGCGCATGGTGTGGGACGAGTGCGCGGCCGTCGGCATGCCACGCGCGATCGTCGTCACGCATCTGGAGTCCGCGCGCGCGGACTTCGAGGAGATGACGAGCATCTGCGCACGGGCCTTCGGCGGCGACGACCCCGACGCCGTACTGCCGCTGTACCTGCCGCTGCACGGCCCGCAGGCGCCGGACGGGCACGCGCCCGTGACGGGACTGACCGGGCTGCTGTCGCGGAAGCTGTTCGACTACGCCTCCGGCGAGCGCAAGGAGTCCGAGCCGGGCGAGGACGAGCTGCCCGGGATCGAGGAGGCCCGCAACCGGCTGATCGAGGGGATCATCGCCGAGAGCGAGGACGAGACCCTCATGGACCGCTATCTCGGCGGCGAGCAGATCGACGTGAAGACGCTGATCGGCGATCTGGAACGGGCCGTGGCACGCGGCACCTTCTTCCCCGTCCTGGCCGCGGCCCCGGCCGCCGAGGGCGCCCGGCAGGGCATCGGCACCGTGGAACTGCTCGAACTGGTCACCCGCGGTTTCCCGACACCGCTGGAGCGCGAGGCGCCCCGCGTCACCACGGTCGGCGGCGAGCCGCGCGCGCTGGACCTGTGCGATCCGGACGGGCCGCTGGTCGCGGAGGTCGTGAAGACGGCCTCCGACCCCTACGTCGGCCGGGTCTCCCTGGTCCGCGTGTTCTCCGGCACCCTGCGCCCCGACCAGACCGTCCACGTCTCCGGGCACGGGCTCACCGACCGCGGCCACGAGGACCACGACGTCGACGAGCGCGTCGGCGCCCTGTCCGCGCCCTTCGGCAAGCAGCAGCGGGCGCTGACGCACTGCATCGCGGGCGACCTCGCGTGCGTGGCGAAGCTGACCCGCGCGGAGACCGGCGACACACTCTCCGCCAAGGACGACCCGCTGCTGATGGAACCGTGGCAGATGCCCGACCCGCTGCTGCCGCTGGCCATCCAGGCACACAGCAAGGCCGACGAGGACAAGCTCTCGCAGGGGCTCTCCCGGCTGGTCGCCGAGGACCCGACGATGCGGCTGGAGCAGAACCAGGGCACCCACCAGGTGGTGCTCTGGTGCCTGGGCGAGGCCCACGCGGACGTCGCCCTGGAGCGGCTGCGCACGCGTTACGGCGTGCAGGTCGACGTCGTCCCGCACAAGGTCTCCCTGCGGGAGACGTTCGCCGCGAGGTCGTCCGGGCGCGGGCGGCACGTCAAACAGTCGGGCGGGCACGGTCAGTTCGCCATCTGCGAGATCGAGGTGGAGCCCCTGCCGGGCGGTTCGGGCATCGAGTTCGTGGACAAGGTCGTGGGCGGCGCGGTGCCGCGCCAGTTCATCCCCTCCGTCGAGAAGGGCGTACGGGCGCAGGCCGCCAAGGGCGTCGCCGCCGGTCATCCCCTCGTCGACGTCCGCGTGACCCTCCTCGACGGCAAGGCGCACTCGGTGGACTCCTCCGACGCCGCGTTCCAGACGGCCGGAGCGCTCGCCCTGCGAGAGGCCGCCGCGGACGCGAGGATCCATCTGCTGGAGCCGGTGGCCGAGGTGAGCGTGCTGGTCGGCGACGAGTACGTGGGCGCCGTGATGAGCGACCTGTCGGGCCGGCGCGGCCGGGTGCTGGGCACCGAGCAGACGAGCGGCGGTCGCACGCTGGTGCGCGCCGAGGTGCCCGAGATCGAGATCGGCCGGTACGCGGTCGACCTGCGTTCCCTCTCGCACGGCACGGCCCGCTTCCACCGCGCGTACGCCCGGCACGAACCGATGCCGGCACAGGTGGCCGAACGGATCCGCCAACAGGAGCGGGACGGCTAGGGATTGGGGAGCGGACACCCTCAAGTGGCCGGTGTGGAACGTGTGCCTCCGATCCGGCGGGCGGCTTCGGCCGTCCGCCGACGGATGTCCGTGCCTGGATATACGCTGATGACCTGATCAACAGGTGTGCGGAGTACGGAAGTCGGGAAGGCCGCAGAAGCGACAGTGGCGGCGATCGGGGGCGGGAATGACCGTGGGCAGCGGTTACGCGGACTTCTTCGGACCACAGGTGCCCCAGCAGGGCGACGGCGGGCAGACGCCGACCGTCGCGCTGGCCTCGGCCGCCTACCGGGACAACCCCGTCGAGGACATCAAGAAGGCCGACAACGAATGGCATCAGTCGACGGTCGACACCGGCCGCGGCTGGGCCAAGATCTTCCGGCCCAACCTCGGCGAGGCGTTCTCCCAGGCGGTGATCGACCGCATGCTGGGCGTCGGCCGCAAGCCGCTCATCCAGTCGTTCGGCAGCGACCCGCAGGCGGTCGTCGAGCACTGCCTGGCCGCCAACCGGATCCGCCGCGAGCGCGACCGGAAGCTCACCGGCGTCATGGTGCTGTGCGGTGTGCTGTTCCTGCCGGGCCTCCTGGTGTGGCTGCTGGTCTTCCAGCTCCGGGCCACCATGGTCAAGGCGGACAACAAGCGGGTCTCCGGACTGGCCACCGGTCTGCTCGTGGCCGTCGGCGCCCTCGCCGCGCTCTTCCTGCTCCGCATGCCGTTCTCCGGCCCGGCCGGGTGGTACGCGCGCGGTGCGGTCGTCGCCCCGGTGGCCGGCTGGTTCCTGGCCAAGCGGATCTGCGAGGGCACGGCGAAGGACCTGCGCGAGCGCTGGGACAGCCTGCTGTCCGGCACCAGCGTCGGCGCCAAGGTCCCCGAGGCGGTGCCGACCAGCCCCAGCCAGACGGCGGCCGAGCAGCTGCGCCAGTCGCTGGCCCGGCTCAGCGCCGAACAGCAGTCCAACTCCGTCTTCTACGCCGGCCCGAAGGGGATACTCGGCATGGGCACCCGCTGGGGCGCCTGGCACCTCGCGGAGGAACTGACCCCGATCGACCCCGTCAAGGGCGTCCACGAGTTCCGCAGCTGGACCGTCGTACGGGCCATCCACGACCAGCTCCAGCTACTGCACCGGCAGAGCCTGAAGACCGGCGGTTTCCCGCCTCCTTCGGTACGGCACTGGATCGTCACGCCGGTCGGCGAGAACGCCAAGGCGGTGGCCCGGCCTGAGGGCACCGACGTGGAGGCGTACCAGGTCAAGCCGCGGGCCGTGGAGGACATCTGCAACAACCAGCAGTTCGGCGGCGGCGACCGGCACTACCTCGGCGTCCAGTGGCCGCTGTGGGACGGCCAGTTGATCATCACCATGCTGATCACCGTGACCGTGCTGCACGAGACGCTGCGCATCGAGGTCACCGGCCATGCGCTGGGCCCGGTGAACTCCCTGTTCACCAGCAAGCCCGAGGCCCCCACCAAGGAGGTCGCCAAGACCGTCCGGTTCTGGGAGACCCGCAAGATCAGCCTGCCCCTGGTCACCACCGACGAGGTGGTACGGGTGGCCGCGCGCGCCACGATCAGCTGGTACCCGCCGCTGCTGAACTGGCTCGGCGGCTCCATCGGCCTCCCCGAGCCCTTCGGCCTGCGGCACTCCTGGGCCGACCAGCCGTGGCGGCACCGCTTCATGGCCGACGACGCGCTGCGCGCGGCGACACCGGTGCTGCGGGTGGTGCACTCGGCCGCACTGCGGGTGCTCAAGGAGCACGACGTGGACACCGAGAAGTTCAGCTCACGCTCGTCGGCCCTCAGCGGGGCGGTCCAGGACCTGACACCGAAGAAGGCGGACACCTACGACGCGTAGGCCTCCGGCGGTGCGGCGGGGTCACTCACGCGGGTCCGTTGTGGCCGGCGTGCCGGGGGCTGCCGCCCCCGGGTCCCCGCTTCGGCATGGGACGGCGTCCTCCTCAAGCTCCCCCGGACGGGCCGCAGGAACACCTCACGCGGTCGGCCAGGCCTCCGCCAGCATCTTCCGGGTGTCCGCCAGCAGTTGCGGCAGCACGCGCGTGTGGCCGACCACCGGCATGAAGTTCGTGTCGCCGCCCCAGCGGGGCACGATGTGCTGGTGCAGGTGCGCGGCGATGCCCGCGCCCGCCACCGCCCCCTGGTTCATGCCGATGTTGAAGCCCTGGGCGCCGGACGCCGTGCGCAGGGCCGTCATCGCCTGCTTGGTCAGTTCGCCCAGCTCCGCCGTCTCCGGCCCGGTCAGGCCGGTGTAGTCGGCCACGTGCCGGTAGGGGACGGTCATCAGGTGGCCGCCGTTGTACGGGTAGAGGTTCAGCACGGCGTACACATGCTCGCCCCGCCGGACCACCAGGCCGTCCTCGTCGGACTTCGCCGGGATCGCGCAGAACGGACAGCCGTCGTCGGCTCCGGGGCCCGTGGGCTTGTTCTCGCCCTGGATGTAGGCCATCCGGTGCGGGGTCCACAGGCGCTGGAACGCGTCCTGCGTCCCCACTCCGATCTGCTGTTCCGGCTCACTCGTCATGCCAAGCAGCATATGGCTTCGCCCGTTCGCGGCGTGTCGGCGGGGTGAGCGCGAAAGGCTCGCGGGCCAAGCTGGGCCGATGACCGCAGACAGCCGCCTGATCCGCTGGGAACGGCGCACCGAGCTGCCCCTCGCCCTCACCTCGCTGGCCTTCCTCGCCGGGTACGCCGTCCACGTCCTCGCCACCGGCCTGCCCGACGCCTGGCGGGATCTGAGCCTGTCGGTGCTGTTCGCGGCGTGGGCGCTGTTCGCCGTGGACTACGCGGTGCGCTGGCGGCTCAGCGGACAGGGTCCGCGCTTCGTCCGGCAGCACTGGCTGGACACCCTGGTGGTGCTGCTGCCGCTGCTGCGCCCGCTGCGGATCGTACGGCTCTACGAGGCCGTACTGCGCCGGCGCGGGGAGCCGCGGCTGTCGCTGCACGCGCGCGTGATCGTCTACGCCGGGGTGTCGACGCTGCTGCTCGGCTTCGCGGGGGCGCTCGCCGTCTACGACCAGGAACGCGGGGCGCCGGGCACGGAGATGCACACGTTCGGGGACGCCGTGTGGTGGGCGTGCTCCACCCTGTCCACCGTGGGCTACGGCGACGTGACGCCGGTCACTCCGACGGGCCGGTTCATCGCGGTCGGCCTGATGGCGTGCGGCCTGGCCCTGCTGGGCGCGGTCACCGGGTCCTTCTCGTCCTGGCTGATCCAGATCTTCTCCGGTGAGGACGAGCGGGCGGGCGCACCCGGGGCCGGAGACGGGACGGGGCCCCCGGAGAGCTGACTCCCCGAGGGCCCCGCGTCCCGCTGCGAACCGATCAGACCTGCGTGCGTTCCTCGACGACCTTCGCGATCTTCGCGATGGCCTCGTCGAGCGGGATGCCGTTCTCCTGGGAACCGTCGCGGTAGCGGAAGGACACCGAGCCGTTCGACATGTCCTCGTCGCCCGCGATGACCATGAAGGGCACCTTCTGCTTCTGGGCGTTGCGGATCTTCTTCTGCATCCGGTCGGAGGAGGAGTCGACGTCGACCCGCAGCCCCTGCTTCTTCGCGGCCGCGGCGAACTTCTCCAGGTACTCCACGTGCGCGTCGCCGATCGGGATGCCGACCGCCTGGACCGGGGCCAGCCACGCCGGGAAGGCGCCCGCGTAGTGCTCCAGGAGCACGGCGAAGAACCGCTCGATGGAGCCGAACAGCGCGCGGTGGATCATGACCGGGCGCTGCTTGGAGCCGTCCGGGCCGGTGTATTCGAGGTCGAAGCGCTCCGGCAGGTTGAAGTCGAGCTGGATGGTCGACATCTGCCAGGTGCGGCCGATCGCGTCCTTGGTCTGGACGGAGATCTTCGGACCGTAGAAGGCGGCGCCGCCCGGGTCGGGGACGAGCGGGAGGCCCTGCTTCTCGGCGACCTCGCGCAGCGTCTCGGTTGCCTCCTCCCAGACCTCGTCCGAGCCGACGAACTTCTCCGGGTCCTTGGTGGACAGCTCCAGGTAGAAGTCGGTGAGGCCGTAGTCGCGCAACAGGCCGAGGACGAAGGTGAGCGTCTTGTCGAGCTCCTCCGACATCTGCTCGCGCGTGCAGTAGATGTGCGCGTCGTCCTGGGTGAAGCCGCGGGCGCGGGTCAGGCCGTGCACGACTCCCGACTTCTCGTACCGGTACACGGTGCCGAACTCGAAGAGGCGCAACGGCAGTTCACGGTAGGAGCGGCCGCGCGCGTCGAAGATCAGGTTGTGCATCGGGCAGTTCATGGGCTTGAGGTAGTAGTCCACGCCCTCGTCGAGCTGCATGGGCGGGTACATGCCGTCGGCGTACCAGTCCAGGTGGCCCGAGGTCTCGAAAAGCTTCCCCTTCGTCGCGTGCGGGGTGTAGACGAACTCGTAGCCCTCCTCCTCGTGGCGGCGGCGCGAGTAGTCCTCCATGACCCGGCGGACGACGCCGCCCTTGGGGTGGAAGACGGCGAGGCCGGAGCCGATCTGCTCGGGGATGGAGAACAGGTCCAGCTCGCTGCCCAGCTTGCGGTGGTCGCGCTTCTCGGCCTCGGCGAGGAAATCGAGGTGCGCCTTCAGCTCGTCCTTGGACGGCCAGGCGGTGCCGTAGATGCGCTGGAGCATCGGGTTCTTCTCGCTGCCGCGCCAGTAGGCGGCGGCGTTGCGCATCAGCTTGAAGGCCGGGATGAGGCGGGTGGTGGGCAGGTGGGGACCGCGGCAGAGGTCCTTCCAGCACAGCTCGCCGGTCTTGGCGTCCAGGTTGTCGTAGATGGTCAGCTCGCCGGCGCCGACCTCGACGTCCGCGCCGTCGTCGTGCGAGGCGGAGCCCTTGAGGCCGATCAGCTCCAGCTTGTACGGCTCGTCGGCCAGCTCCTCGCGGGCGGCGTCGTCGGTCACGACGCGGCGGGAGAACCGCTGCCCGCGCTTCTGGATCTCCTGCATCTTCTTCTCGACGGCCTTGAGGTCCTCGGGCGTGAACGGCCTCTCGACGTCGAAGTCGTAGTAGAAGCCGTCCTTGACGGGCGGGCCGATGCCCAGCTTGGCCTCGGGGAAGATCTCCTGCACGGCCTGCGCCATGACGTGCGCGGTGGAGTGGCGCAGGATGTTGAGGCCGTCCTCGGAGGAGATCTCGACGCCCTCCACGGTCACGCCGTCGCGCAGTTCATGGGCGAGGTCCCTCAGCTCGCCGTCCACGCGTGCGGCGACGATCGAGCGCTCACCGGCGAAGAGGTCGGCGGCCGTGCTGCCCGTCGTCACCGTGCGCTCTTCCCGCTCGGAATCGCGTTGGATGATCACACGGACGTCTGACACCGGTCTCTCCTGACTGAAGGCGGATGCGCGGACCTGATTCCATCGCCGCGCAATAGGCGATCGTACCGACCCGGCACCGCCCTCCGCGAAATCAGTCCCCTCCGCACGCCTCCTCGAACACGGCCGTGATCTCCGCGGTCTCCTGGAGGGACTTCATCAGCCGGTCCCGTTCGGCGTCGTCCACCTGTACGGGGACCACGCCGCGGGCGCCGGTGAGCCTGCGGAAGCCGCCCCGGCGCTCCAGCCGGCCCTGCACCCGCACGGGCAGTCCGACGAGGTGGGCCTGGCCGGCGATGCGGTAGTCGTCCTCGTCGAGGGTGAGCCGGACGTGCGGGACGTCGGCGCCGGCGATCACCCGCAGCCGTACGCCGCCCTCGCCGCGCGGCCCGGACCGGCGCAGCCGGACGACCGTGCCGGTGATCCGTACGGGCACGGAGGGTTCCTCGCGCACATAGCGGGCGCCCGCCTCGCGCAGGGCGGGCAGGTCTCCGGGGGAGAACTCGACGGGCTCGGCGGTGGCGGCGCAGTCCTCGGGGACGCCGGCGGCGGGCGCCCAGGCGACGGCGACCCTGGCTCCCTCGGTGCCGCGGACGAGGCTGACGAGCGACTCGGTCAGTTCGCGGCTGGCGCCGGCCTCGACGGCGCTGTCGAAGGCGTCCATGCCACCGGTGGCGCGCCGGTAGTCGATGGCCTCGCGGACGGCGTACAGCGCCTGGTGGAGGCGTACGGCGAGGGGGCGGGCCGGGGTCACGGGTACGAAGGCGGTCAGGCCGCGGCCTTCTGCGGCGGTGCCGACGAGGACGCTCTCCAGCAGCGCGCCGGCCGACCGCCGGTGCCGGGCGCCGTGGTAACCGGCCCGCGCGCGGGTGGCGAGCGCGCCGGCGAGGAGCATCTGCCGGGCGGCGCCGCGCAGCTGTTCCTCGACCGCCCAGGAGACGGCCCCCACCGCTTCGGCGGGCCCGGCCGGGGAGTCCCGCCACCAGCGGATCTCGTCGCTCGGTACGGCGAGGGCGACCAGCACCTCGCGGGCGGCGGGCGTCTGGCTGCGGGCCAGCGCCAGCAGCGCCTCGCCGAGCAGGTCGTCGCTGTCGGGGAAGGCGCGGTTCACCGGTACGAGGAGGCTGGTGCCGCCGCCGCCCGGTCCGGGCGGGGTCCAGCGGCCGTAGCGTCCGGCGGCGCCCCCGCGGCGCTGCCAGCCGTGCCGGCGCAGCAGGGCGCCGAGGACGGCCGGGTCGACCTCGGCGGCCTCCGGCGGCCGGTCCCAGGCGGGGTCGACGGGGTGCGGCCGTACCGGCCTCAGGGGCTCGTCCGGTGGGCGGTGGGTCATGGTCTGCCTCCCGTCCCGACCCGCGTCATGATCTCGCACAGCGCCCGGTCGTCGAAGATCCGTGCGGTCGGGATCCGCACGGTGGTGCGGGTCCGGCCGGTGACCGGATGCCCGGCCAGGTTGACCCAGTAGCAGCAGTGCCGCAGGTCGAGCCGGTCGTGGCCGGCGCGCAGCCACTGGTCCTGCGACCGCGGGACGATCATCACGACGAGGATCTTGTGCACCGAGACCGGGGTGCGGGCGAGCTTGCGTAGGTGGTCGTTGTCGAGCGTGAAGGAGAAGGAGCGCCCCGGAGGGTGGGGCGGGAGCTGGTACGTGGCCTTCAGCTGCACCTTGATGGTCACCTCGTCGTCGACGGTGTGACCGGGGGCGCTGTGGCTCACGTGCCAGTCGATGCCGTTGTCGGGGAACGGCTGGGACAGCGAACAGCCCGCGGCCGCCGCGACCGCGTGGAGATAGCCGACCTGGAGTGTCTCCATGCACGCCGTGGTGGCGAGTGAGCCGCGGAGGGGGCCCGTGCGTTCGGGCAGCAGCCCGCCACGCTCGGGCTGCGCTATCGCCATGACCGGACAGCCTTCCGAGCAGAGGGGAGCCCCGCGTCGGGGGCTGGGAGGATTTCCGCGTCGAGCCCCTGAACTGGCAAGACCCGTACTCCTGTTGTCTCCTAGCGGCGTACGGCGCAAACAGCCCGGGTATCACCAGAACGGCAGAAGACGGCGCGTCAGCTGCCGTGGGTGAACGAGGGGTTGTGGTGGTATGACGTGTTGGTACGAGGGGCCGCTGGCGGCCTTCGACACGGAGACGACGGGCGTCGACGTCGAGACCGACCGGATCGTGTCGGCCGCGCTGGTCGTGCAGGACGGGCCGGGCCTGCGGCCCCGGGTGAGCCGGTGGCTGGTGAATCCGGGCGTGCCGGTGCCCGAAGGGGCGACGGCGATACACGGCCTGACGGACGAGCACCTGCAGCGCAACGGCCGCTGGCCCGCGCCGGTGATGTACGAGATAGCCGAGCTGCTCGGCGAACAGGCGGCTGCCGGGCGGCCGTTGGTGGTGATGAACGCGCCGTTCGATCTGACGCTGCTCGACCGCGAGCTGCGCCGGCACCGCGCGTCCTCGCTGGGGCACTGGCTGGAGCCGGCGCCGTTGCGGGTGCTGGACCCACGAGTCCTGGACAAGCACCTGGACCGCTACCGCAAGGGCCGCCGCACGCTCACCGACCTGTGCGGGCACTACGACGTGACGCTGGCCGACGCGCACGACGCGGCGGCGGACGCGGTGGCCGCGCTGGAGGTCGTACGGGCGGTGGGGCGGCGGTTCGCGGCCCGGCTGGAGCGGCTGTCCCCCGCCGAGTTGCACACGCTGCAGGCGACCTGGCACGCGGCGCAGGCCCGCGGGCTCCAGGCGTGGTTCGCGCGCAGCGGCACCCCGGAGACGGTCGACACGTCGTGGCCGCTGCGCCCGGCGCTGTCGGCGGCGGCGTGAGGAGTACGGCGGCGACGACGAGAAGCGCATGCAAAAAGCCGGTCCGCGTGCTGCGGACCGGCCTTTCCCGGTGGGCGATACTGGGTTCGAACCAGTGACCTCTTCGGTGTGAACGAAGCGCTCTTCCACTGAGCTAATCGCCCGGGAACGGACTGAACAATACAGGTCCCCTCGGGTTTCCTTCAAACCGCTTCGAGATACCGGAGCAGCCCGCGCCGCCCTGCCCGCATCATCAGCCGGTGGTTGGCGCGGAACAGCGGACGTCCGGGCACGGCGAACCTCCTGAGCAGCGGCTTGGTCACGTCGACAACCTGCTCGTAGCGGGCGAGGCTGCCGGTGCCGTGCGCGGTGACCGTCCAGCGCGCCCAGCCCTCGATGTCCCCGGTCATCGCGATCTCCAGCACGCCGGCCGCCGGATCCCGCCGCACCTCGCGCGCGGTGAAGGTGAGGGCGTACGGCAGGAGCGAACGGACGGTGACGAGGCCGGTGGTGTCGTCGAGCCGGGTCACCTCGCGGACCTGCGGCCACCAGCGGGGATAGTCCTCGGCCCGCTCCAGCGCCGTGTAGACGGCGGCGGGCGGCGCGGGCAGCGGCCACCGGCTGAGAAAGCGGTAGCGGTTCCGGTCCATGTACCGAGTGTGCCGGTACGGGGGCGGGATCTGAGTACGCCCTGAGTAGCCGCGCTCATGCCGGACGCCGTGACGCGGGCCACACTCCGTTCCATGACGCACATTCCGCCCCCGGCCGAGGAACTGCGGCTCCTCGACGCGGAGCTGTGGCAACTGGACACCCGCCGGGCCCAGTTGCTCGCACGCCGCGCCTGGCTGGTCGCCTCGCTCCAGTCGGTACGCCCGGTCCGGCCCGCGCTGCCCCCGGCCGCGCCCCGCCCCGAGGCGAGCGCCCCGCGGGTCCAGAACGTGCTCCTGCTGCTCGGCGGGATGCTGCTCACCGTCGCGGCGATCGCGTTCACCCTGGTCAGCTGGGGTCATCTCGGGATCACCGGGCGCGCCCTGGTACTGGGCACGGTCACGCTGGCGGTGCTCGCCGCGCCGGTACCACTGCTGCGGCGCGGGCTGCGCTCGACGGCGGAGTCGGTGGCCGGTCTGGGCCTGGCGCTGACGGTGCTGGACGCCTACGCCCTGCACGAGGCGGCCCTCCCCGGCACCGACGGCACGGGCTACGCGGCGGTCGCCGCGGCGGTGCTCGCCGCGCTCTGGACGGCGTACGGCCGCGGTCTGGGCGCCCTGCGGCTGCCGGTGCCCGCCGGACTGGTGGCGGCCCAACTCCCCCTGGTCCTCTGGGCGGTCGCGGCGGGCCCGGACCCGTACGGTGTCGCGACGGCGATGCTGGTGACGGCCGGCCTCGACGCGGTGCTGGCCTTCGGGGTGGCGGCCGGCGCCGTCCGGGTCACGGTCACGGCCGGCGCGTACGGCCTGGGCGGCTGGGGGGTTCTGACGGCCGGCTGGCTGTCCTGGACGGCCACCGGCCCGAGCGCCGCCGCCCGTGCGGCGGCGCTCCTCGCCTTCGCGGCGGTGATCGCCCTGGTGGCCGCCGCGCGGCTGCCGGAGCGGGCCGTCGCGACGGGCACGGCGGTCGCCGGAGGCCTGCTGCTGGTGGCGGCGGGCGGCGGCCCGCTCCGAGTGCCGC
The DNA here is from genome assembly GCF_002154575.1 of Streptomyces bobili. Taxonomy (GTDB): domain Bacteria; phylum Actinomycetota; class Actinomycetes; order Streptomycetales; family Streptomycetaceae; genus Streptomyces; species Streptomyces bobili. The sequence goes on along the minus strand of NZ_MUBA01000135.1, from coordinate 9,029 downwards.
TGTCCGCCGGCTGGGCGGTGCCGGTCCATCTGGCCTTCGGCGTCGCGCTGTTGGCGGCGGTGCGTGCGCACCGGCTCGCCGAGCCCGTGCGGCAGGGTCTGCTCCGGGCCTCCGCCGCGGTGCAGGCGCTGGCACTGCTGTGGGCCGTGCCGCTGGTCGCCGTCACGCTGGCGGGCCCGCTCGGCTGGGCCGATCGCCTCTGGTCGGGCGGGCCGGCGGACGCCCGCGCCGCGGTCACCGTACACACGCCGTGGCCGCCGTACGCGGGACAGGCGCTCCTCGTCCTGGTGGCCGTCGCCGGCGTCCTGGCCGTCCTGGCGGTTCGGCACGAGACCTGGCGCCCGCAGGCACGGACCGGAGCGCTGCTGCTGACCTGGGCGGCCTGCCTGGCCCTCCCGGCGGTGCTCGAACTGCCCTACGCAGCAGGCCTGTTGCTGGTGGGTGGCGTGACGGTGGCGGCGGCCTTCCTGCCGACACCGTGGCTCGCCCTGGCCACCTCGCTGCACTTCGCGTTCCTGTCCCTGGCCACCCGGTCGGCGACCCTGACCGTCCTGTCGGCACTGACCGTGCTGGGCGCGACGGCGTCCCGCCGGCCGCGCCTCACCCCGGTCGCGGCGCCGGCCGCCCTCGGGTACGCCACGGCGCTGGCCTGTGCGACGGGTGCCGCGGCGGAGTGGCAGCCGTCGCACACGGCGCTGCTCGTCCTGTGCGTGCCCGTGGCCGCGGCCCTGGCCGCCGGCCGGCTCGGCAGCTCACCGGCGACCCCGCCGGTCGAGGCGGCCGGAACCGCCGCCGCGCTGCTCGCGCTGGGCCTCGCGGTGACCGACCCGCCGATGCTGGCCATGGTGCTGGCGGCCTGCGGTGTGATCGCCGCTGGCACGGCGGCCCGGCCGGAGCGCCGCCGGGCCGGCTACCCGGCCGCCGTCCTGTTCCTGCTGGCCACCTGGGTGAGGCTCGCCGCCTGGGAGGTCACCACCCCGGAGGCGTACACCCTCCCCGTGGCCGTCTGCGCGCTGCTCGTCGGCGCCTGGCGGCGGCACCGCGACCCCCTGACCGCGTCCTGGACGGCGTACGGCCCCGGACTGGCGGCGGCCCTGCTGCCGAGCCTGACCGCGGCCTGGAATGACCCGGATTGGACGCGCCCGCTGCTGCTGGGCGCGGCCGCCCTGCTGGTCACGCTGCTGGGCGCCCGGCACCGGCTGCGGGCCCCGCTGGTCCTCGGCGGCTCGGTGCTGGTGCTGGACGCCCTGCACGAACTGGCCCCCTATCTGGTGCAGGCGGCCGACGCGCTCCCCCGCTGGGTACCCCCCGCACTCGCCGGAGTCCTGCTGCTCGCCGTGGGTGCGACGTACGAGCGCCGGATCCGGGACGTCCGGCATGTGCGGGAGGTCCTGGGGAGGATGACCTAGCCCTCGGTGAACCTGCCCCCTACGACGGCATCTTGTGGCCGAGGAGGGCCAGGTTCTCGATGGCGGCGAGGCCGTAGAGCGAGGTGTCGTTGGTGGCGATCCAGGCTGCCTCGCTGCCCGGCACCAGGGTGACGGGGCCGGTCAGCGGCTCCGTCCTCCAGGGCGCGGACTCCTTGTAGCCGTCCGAGTTGTAGAACTTCTCCCAGGCCCGCTTGGCGAGCTTCTCGTCGCCGGTCTTGACGGCCGCGTACGCGTCGAGGCGCGAGTGGCCCTGGAACAGCAGCAGGGTGCCGAAGTTGGAGCCGTAGCGTGCCGCCTGCTCGGCCTTGGTGGCGTTGAAGTAGCGGCAGTAGTCGAAGTAGGCCTCGTTGAACTTCGGCATGTCGACGAGGTGGATCAGCTCGGCGCACAGCTCGTTGAGGCCGAAAACCGCCGAAAGGTGCGAGACACCGACGGCCGGCTTGTCGGCGACCGCGAACTTCCCCGTGTCCAGGTCGTAGAGGCCGGTGCCCTGCACGAACCCGTTGGGCTGGGCGGCGATCGTCTCCATCGTGGAGAGCACCCGCGCCTTGGCCTTCTCCCACTTGGGGCCCTTGCGCTCCCACTCCGTGAGCCAGGCCGACACCAGCCCGCTCCAGTCCGTGCCGAAGCCGATCGACAGGGCGTGCCGGTCGGGGGTGTACGGCGCGGTGCGGATCTTGCGGATCGGGTCGAGGACGAGGAACGTCTCGTCGGAGTCGACGTTGGCGTGCATGAGGTCGCCGACCCGCTCGTCCGCGGTGAGGAAGTAGTAGTAGCGGCGGTACGTCGTGTTGGCGATGCGCTGCTGCTTGGCACTGTCGGCGTAGTGCTGGATGCCGTGCCGGGTGCCGAGGCCGGCCCACTGGCCGAGGTGGTAGACGTCCACCTCACCGGTGTGCCGGGTCATCGCCTCGGCGAAGCGGAAGATGTCCGACCGGCCGCTGCGCAGGTAGGCGAACCAGAGCCAGAGGTCCGGCGACAGCTCGGAGTTGTCCCAGGCGTAGCCACCGATGTCGTAGCGCCACTGGTGCCGCACGGTGTCGTACGTGTGCATGATGTCGCCGTAGTCCCAGAAGCCGTACCAACGGCGCTGCTCCACCTGGTCCTTGTAGTAGGTGAAGAGGAAGTCGAGGTGGTCCTCGATCTTGGCCTTGGCGGGGGTGGAGCGGTCCGGCTCGGAGTACAGGCCGGGGCCGAAGACCTGCGCCTTGATGAGCTGCTTGGGCGGGGCGGCGAGCTGGGGCAGCACCCGGACGGCCTCGACCTGTTCAGCGAGGACCGCGGGCGTGGGCGTCGACTCGTTGGCCCAGAAGAGGAGTTCGGAGGTACGGGCGATGCCGTAGGGAGTGCCGAAGCCGGGCTCGTAGTCCTCGTAGGTGATGTTGAGGCCCTCGAGCTGCTCGGGGAAGGTGTCCTGCCCCATGCCGTCGTGGTAGAAGCGCAGGTCCATGGGTTGCGCCTCGGGCGACCACAGCCAGAGGGTGACCTCGGCCTCCTCGGTCTGGGCGTCACGGATGTCGAGCTGGGCGGGGTGCTTCTCCCAGAAGTCCCGCAGGCCGAAGGAGAATCCGCCGCTCACGCCGCCGACGTATCCGAAGCCGGAGGCGCGCTTGCCGCCGCCGGCGCCGATCCAGCCGTGGCCCTTCTTGGTGCGCTTGCGCACGGTGAAGCCGTCGGCGGACAGCTGGGAAAGGGTGTAGTCGCCCCACTCGGGGATGTACTGCAGCCGGGTGGTGACCCGCTGGTCCCAGGTGGCCGGGTCGGGCAGTTTCTCGCCCGCGTACTGGGCCGCCTGGACAGCGGCACCCGGGTCCCGGCGCAGGCCGGTGATGCCCTTGACGGCTTCGCGCAGCAGGCCGGTGCCCTCGCCGCCGATGCGGATGTGACGGTCATAGGACTGGTCGCGCATCGGGACGGTGAAGCGCACGCCGAGGCCGCGGATGAAGTCGCCGCTGGCCTTGCCGGGCTCCTGCGTGCCGTCGAAGGTGATGGTGTGCACCATGCGGAAGGAGTCGGCGCCCGCGTAGAAGTAGAGGCGGATCGAGAACGGCAGCCAACTGCGGCTGCCCTTGCGGTGCTTGCCGTCGATGCGGACGACCGCGCGGACCGGGCCCTCCTGCTCGACGGTGACGGCGTCGATGGCCCCGTCGAAGCGTTCGGTCTTGACCGCGCCCTGGTCCCCGTCCTCGATCTCGGGCTGGCGGATCAGCACCAGACGGCCGTTCTTGGCGATCTCGGTGGAGCCGCGGGTGACCGACTTGATGAGGGTGGCACCGGACTTGCCGATCCGCGCGGTGATGACACCGGTCGATACGTCGATGGTGCCGCCGCTCTTGTCGACGGTGACCTTCTTGGCGGGAGCGGCGGGCGCCCCGGCGGCGAGGGTGAGCTTGCCCTCGCCCGAACTCACGGCGTGGGCGGTCCACTTGAGGGATCCGTCGGGCCAGTAGGCGATCGGCCAGGACTGCACGGGGACGTCCTTGCCGCCGGCGTCCGTCAGCGCGAAGGTCTGGTCCTCCTGGTAGGTGCCCATCGGCCAGGGCACGCCGAGCGTGGAGCCGGGGGCGGCACCGAGGCCGCCGTCCTCCAGCCAGTCGAGGGTGACCGGGTCGGCGTCGGCGGGCGCCGTTCTGGGGGCGGCTTCGGCGTCCTTCGCCCCTAGCGCCCAGCTGAACTGGGCGGCGGCTCCGGCGACGGCCGCCGCCTTGAGAAGGGACCTGCGGGGGATGGGGGACATGGCCATTCCTTTCCGTGCGGGTAGCAGTGTGGTCAGGGCATGACAGAGCGAGGTGCGGCGCCGGAGCGCCGACCTGGCGAGAGGGAGGGCCGCCCGTCAGCGGCGCCGGTGGCGCTCCTCCACAGCGACCGCTGCTGCGGCGACGGCCCCGAGGACCGGTACCGCCAGCGGCGCGAGGAACAGGGCGGACAGGGCGACGACGGCCAGCCCGCAGACGACGAGGAGGGACCCGGCGGGATCGAGCACGGTCCGCCGCCCGGCATCCGCGAGCAGCGCCCGCCAGGTGGATTCCGGTGTCCACAGGGCGGCCGCACGCAGCAGGGCCACGGCGAGGCCGATCAGCGCGAGGATGCCGACGGCCCCGACGAACGGTCCACCGGGAAGACCGGCCCGCGCGGCCAGGACGTCCACCCAGACCGCGGCGGCGGCGGCCCAGCCGGCGAGCCCGACGGCCCACCCGCCGCGCACGGCTGCCCGGAAGTCCACGACGAACTCCCGCAAGCCGCTGACCTGATGCGTCGTACGACGCCGCAGGTGCCGTGCGCCGGCGGCGAAGGCCGCGGGGTAGGTGACGACCCCGAGACAGGCCACGGCGATCCACACTCCGGTGAGCAGACACTCCGCGAAGACCGAGAAGCGCTCGCCGAACATGGACTCCCTGCGCCGGCGGCGGTCCTGCACACGGTCCTTCACTCCTGCTTGCGCCATGGTGAGCGCCTCAGCCCTTCAGTCCGGAGGTCGCCATGCCGTCGATGAGATAGCGCTGGAAGGCCATGAAGAAGGCGATGACCGGTACCAGTGCCACCAGCGACATCGCGATCATGCTGCCGTAGTTGGAGATGCCCTCCTGGTCGCGGAACATCATCAGGCCGAGCGAAACGGTGTACTTCTCGGGGGTGTTGAGGTAGATCAACGGACCCATGAAGTCGTTCCACGCGTTGATGAAGGTGAAGATGGCGCTGGTGATGATGGCGGGGCGGCTCAGCGGCAGCACGATGGACCAGTAGGTCCTCAGGTGCCCGCAGCCGTCGAGCTTGGCGGCCTCGTCCAGCTCACGCGGCAGGCCGCGCATGAACTGCACCATCAGGAAGACGAAGAACGCCTCCGTGGCCAGGTACTTGCCCGCGACGAGCGGGACGAGGGTGTCGATGTAGCCGAGGTTGCGGAACAGCACGTACTGCGGGATGAGCAGCACGTGGTACGGCAGCAGCAGGGTGCCGATCATCAGGGTGAACAGCAGGTTCCGCCCGGCGAACCGGATCTTGGCGAAGGCGTAGGCCGTCAGCGAGCTGGAGATCACCACACCGACCACGGCCAGGCCCGCGTACATCAGCGAGTTGCTGAAGAAGCTGCCGATGGAGATGCCGGAGATGCCGTCGGCCAGCCCGGAGAAGTTCGCCCAGACCGGCTCGGTGGGCAGCAGGTCGATGCTGGCGATGATGTCCTTGCTCGGCTTGAACGAGGCGCCGAGCACCCAGATCACCGGGTAGAGGACGACCGCGAGCAGCAGCAGCGCGCCGACGTGCCAGGCGAGGGATCCGGTCCGCCGCCGCTCGTTCCCGCTGCGCACGGCAGGGGTGGTGGCACTGGTCACTTGGCGGCCTCCTCGTAGTGCACCCACTTCTTCTGCGACCAGAACAGGACCGCCGTGACGAGCGCCACCGCGATCACCAGTGTCCAGGCCATCGCGGAGGCGAAGCCCATCTGGGATTCCTTGAAGCCCTTCTGATACAGGTAACAGGTGTAGACGAGGGTGGCGTCGGCCGGTCCGCACCGGCTGTCGGAGACGACGTACGCCGAACCGAACACCTGGAACGCGTGGATCGACTCCAGCAGCACGTTGAAGAACAGCACGGGGGAAATCATCGGCAGCGTGATGTTCCAGAACCGCCGGAAGGGGCCGGCCCCGTCCATCTCGGCGGCCTCGTACAGTTCCTGCGGCACCTGCTTGAGGCCGGCCAGGAAGATGACCATCGGCGCACCGAACTGCCAGATGCTCAGCGCCACCAGGGAGTACAGGACGTAGTCGGGGTTGCCGATCCAGCCGCCGACATCTGCCCCGAAGATCTTCTGCGTACGGTCCACGACGGCGTCGTCGGAGAACAGCGCCCGCCACACGAAGCCCACGGAGACACTGGCGCCGATGAGCGACGGCATGTAGAACGCGGCCCGGTACAGGGCCTGTCCGCGCCGCTTCTGCGCGAGCAGGAGCGCCACGCCGAGCGCGAGGAGCAGCTTCAGCGGTGTGGCCACGACGACGTATTTGAGCGTGACCTCGACCGACTTCTGCCAGCGCGGGTCCTGGAACATCGTCGTGAAGTTGTCGAGCCCCACCCACCGGGGTGGTGTGAACAGGTTGTAGCTGGTGAACGCGTAGTACAGCGACGCGATCATCGGCCCCGCCGTGAGGAACACGAACCCCGCGATCCACGGCGACATGAAGAGATAGCCGGCGAGGTTCTCGCGGCGCCGCCCGCGCCGCCCGGCGTCAGGAGCGGCGGACCGCTCCTTCGCCGGGCGCGCGGGCGCTTCCTTGACGAGCGTCATGGTGGTACGTCCCCTCAGCCCGCGAACGCGGCCTTGGCCTCGCCGAACAGCGCCTTCGCGGCGTCGGCCGGCTTGGTCTTGCCCTGGGCGACCTCACCACCGATCCGCAGGAAGGCCGCTTCGATGACGTCCGCGCCGGACGGGTGCGGGGTGATCTTCCCGAGGACACCGGCCTTGGCGACCTCGTCCTCGTAGGCCGCGACGCCCTTGTTGTTGGGGTCGGTCGGCTTGAAGGCGTCGAACTGCTCGGTGGTGGGCAGGATGCCGCGGTCGTACCCCATGATCTTGCCGACCTCGGCGTCGTGGACCATGAAGTCGATGAACTGGGCCACTTCCTTGGGATGCTTGGTCCCCGAGAAGGCGCTCAGCATCAGCGAACCGAGATACTGACCGGTGTCCTTGCCGTTGGTGGTGGGGATCGGCGCGAGCCCGTAGTCCGACTCACCCTCGCCCTGGTAGCGGATGGAGAAGTTGTCCCAGGTGAACTCGGACGCGGCGAGACCCGCCGAGAGACCGGACTTGGGCGAGACCTGCTCGATCTTCTTGGGGTCGGTGACCAGGCCGGACTTCACCCGCTTGTAGCCGTCCTCCCACCACTGCGTCAGATCGTCCTCGGTGAAGCCGAGATCGCTGTCGGTGAAGAACGCCTTGCCGTTCTGCCGCAGGTACAGGTCGTACAGGTACATGATGGTGAAGTAACCGGTGTCACCGGCGATCTTCAGCTTGTCCTGGATCGTCTGCAGTGCGGCGAAGTACTCGTCCCAGGTCCAGCCGAACTTCGCCTCGACGCCCGCCTTCTTGAAGGCGTTGAGGTCGATGACGAGCGCCATGGTGTTGGCACCGACGGGTATGCCGATCTGCTTGCCGTCGACCTGACCGTTCGCCAGAACGCCGTTGCGGAAGTTCTCCAGGTTCAGATTCCCGGCGTCCGCCTGCGTCTTGAGATCCATCAGAACACCGCGCTTGTCGTACTTGCGCAGGAAGGTGACCGCATTCTGGAAAACGTCCGGCGGATTCCCGCCGGAGGCCTGGGTCTGGAACTTCTCCCAGAACGCAAGATAGTCGGTGAATTCGGGCTTGATCTTGATCTTCGGGTACTTCTTCTCGAAGAGCGCGATCGACTTCTTCATGGCGATGGTGCGCGGCTCGCCACCCCACCACGCGTAACGGATCGTCACCGTTCCGTCCGAGGAGGTCCCGCTGTCTCCCCCACACCCGGTGGTCGCGGCCAGGCCCAGTGTGGCCGCCGTCGCCCCCGCGGCCTTGAGGATCGTTCGCCTCTCAACATTCCTGCTGGTTCGCACAGTCGGGCCCCTCCCGCAGCGTCATTGCCGCTTGCATGAATCGTTTCAAGAAAGCGCTTGCTGGCACAAGGTACGAGGGGGTTCGTGGAGCGTCAATGATTCGGACAGGAATTTCTTGCGAAGGGGGTGCCCGAACGGGGTGCGGGTTGCGGGTGCAAGGCGGCCGTTCGACGGGTCGAAGCGCAGGTGGGAGGCAGAGGTTCGGCGGGCCGGACGAAAGTTGGGGGCTGAAGGCGTGCGGCTGGAATCGGCCGGAGGGCAGCCCTGCCCGCGTCGGACGGGTACGGATCTCGATGCGGGGCGCGACGCGTCGGCGCGACAGGATCGACCAGGGGTACGGGCGAACGGCCGTTCAGCCGCCTCGGCCGGCTGGCGGTGCGGCCGCGACCGACCCCGTCGCCCGACACGGGCACGATCCCGCCGGTCGCACGGCTCTGATGCGGCAGCGCCCCTCTACGCCGACCTACGGCGCACAACGCGCGACCCGGCCGGACGGCGACCACGACCGGCTCCCCACGTCGCCGGGCACGGGCCTACGGCGTCCCGCTCACCGCCGACCGCGCGGGCCGACCATCGCCCCAGCTCACCATGAGGCCAGACACGTCGGCGGGGCATCACACAGTGCGGTCGGCCCGGCCCCTCCACCCACGGCGGACGCGAGCGGCGCTGCGCGTTCAGCCCCCACGGGCCCGCCGGGGTGCCCTGCAGTGACTCCGGCGGCAAGGCGCCACGTGAGGCAGCCACCAGCCCTTTCGTCCACCGAAGGCGCCCTGGGCGGCGCACAGGGCACGGCACCTCGCCGCGGGTGCGAGCCGGCGCGCACGGGGCTCCACCAGCCCGCACGAGGCGACGCGGCACCCTCAAGGCGACCGAGCCGGCCCCACCCCCACCCGGGACCGTCGGCCGGCCCTCACGCACCCCGACTTTCCCGACGCTCCCGATCGCCACCGACAGTGACCAGCCACGAGCACCACCGGGCGGCCACCCGGACACGGTCAGCCACCCGCCACC
>NZ_MUBA01000134.1 GCF_002154575.1 Streptomyces bobili | reverse complement strand
ACCTGGAACAACTACTTCCTGCCGCTGATCATGCTGAACGACCCGGACCTGTACCCGGTCACCGTCGGCCTGTCGTCCTGGGCCGCGCAGGCGCAGAACGGCGGGGCCGGCTCCAGCAGCGACATGCTCGCGCTGGTGGTGACCGGCTCCATGCTGTCGATCGTCCCGCTCGTCGTGGCGTTCCTGCTGCTCCAGCGGTACTGGCAGAGCGGGCTCGCCGCGGGCGGCGTCAAGCAGTGACGCCCCTGCCTTTCCCCCCATTTCCCGTCGCTTCCCCTCACGTTCTTCCCTCCGGAGGTTTCCTTCATGGCGGATCTGCCCGCCCGCGTCCTCTTCGGTGCCGCGTACTACCACGAGTACCGGCCGCCGTACGGCCCCGAGCGCCCCGACGAACGCCTCAAGACCGACCTCGACCTGATGGCCGACGCTCATGTCACCGTCATCCGGGTCGGGGAGTCGGTGTGGTCGACCTGGGAGCCCTCCAGCGGGCGGTTCGACCTCGACTGGCTCCAGCCCGTGCTCGACGGCGCCCACGAGCGCGGCATCTCCGTCGTCCTCGGGACACCGACGTACGCCGTGCCGCCGTGGCTGGCCCGTCAGTACCCGGAGATCACGGGCGAGCGGCGCACCGGTGAGCGCATCGGCTGGGGTGCCCGGCAGGAGGTCGACTTCACCCACCCTGCGTTCCGCTTCCACGCCGAGCGGGTCATCCGCAAGGTCGTCGCCCGGTACGCCGGCCACCCCGCGGTGATCGGCTTCCAGGTCGACAACGAGCCGGGCAACGAACTCCTGCACAACCACGGCGTGTTCCAGCGCTTCGTCGACGAGTTGCGCGAGACCTACGGCGATGTCGAGACCCTCAACCGCGAGTGGGGGCTGGTCTACTGGTCGCACCGGCTGTCGACCTGGGCCGACCTGTGGACACCCGACGGCAACGCGCAGCCGCAGTACGACGTCGCCTGGCGCGCGTTCCAGGCCCGTCAGGTCACCGAGTTCATCGGCTGGCAGGCCGACATCGTCCGGGAGTACGTCCGTCCCGAGCAGTTCGTGACCACCTGCATCTCCTACACCCGGCCGGCCGTGGAGGACGACGAGCTGACCGACCGCCTCGACATCGCCTCCGGCAACCCGTACTACGGCATGCAGGACGGTCTGCTGCTGCCCGACCCCACGCCGGACGCCCACCGCCAGATCTGGCAGACCACCGGCGTCCCCGCGCTGTACCAGACCGCCGACTGGATGTTCTCCTCGCGCCAGGAGCCGTTCCTGGTCACCGAGACCAACGCGGGCTCGATCGGCTTCCCCTGGGACAACCGTCCCGCGTACGACGGACAGTGGCGGCAGGCCGCCTGGGCGCTGGTCGCCCGCGGCGCCCGCATGATCGAGTACTGGCACTGGAACACGCTGCACTTCGGCGCGGAGACGTACTGGGGCGGCGTCCTGCCGCACACCGGGCGGCCGGGCCGCGCGTATGCCGAAGTGGCGCGTCTTGGCGCCGAGTTCGAGTCGGCCGGGGCGCTCGTCGCGGGGCTGGAACCGGACGCCGACATCACGATGGTGTACTCGACGCCCAGCAAGTGGCTCATGGAGAAGTATCCGCCGCTCGCCGAGCCGGACGGGGCACCTGACCCGGCCTCCTACCACCGCGTCTTCGACCCCTTCTACCGCGGCGCCTTCGAGACGGGACGCCAGGTGCGCATCGTGCACGCCCGCCAGCTGCACGACCCGCGCGGGGAGAGGGAGGGCCTGACGCCGCAGGAGGCCGTCCGCCGCCATCCCGTCCTCGTCGTCCCGGCGCTGTACCTCGCCGCCGACGCCACCCTCGACTGGCTCGCCGCGTACGCCGAGGCGGGCGGCCACCTGGTCGTCGGCCCGCGCACCGGGTACGCCGACCACGAGGCGCGCGCCCGCCAGGAGGCGGCCCCCGGACGCCTCACCGAGGCGGCGGGCGTCTCCTACGACGAGTTCAGCAACCTGCGCCGGGAGATCCCGGTGCGGTCGGCGCCGGGCGGACCGCTCGACCTCCCCGAGGGCGCGACGGCGAGACTCTGGGCGGACAGCCTGACCGTCACCGACGCCGACGTGCTGGTGTCGTACGACCACCCGCACTTCGGCCGCTGGCCCGCGGTCACCACCCGCCCGCACGGCGCGGGCCGCGTCACCTGCGTCGGCACCGTCCCCGGCCGTGACCTCGCCCGCGCGCTGGCCGACTGGATGGCACCGGCCCCGCGCAGCCCCTGGCGGGACCTCCCGGCCTCCGTCACCGCTACGACCGGCACCTCCCCCGACGGCAGGCGCGTGCACATCGTCCACAACTGGAGCTGGGAACCGGCCCGCGTCCAGGCCCCGGTGGACCTCTCCGACGTCCTCGACGGCACCTCCGTCCCCGCGGGCACACCACTGGAACTCGGCGCCTGGGACGTACGCGTACTCGTCTCCTGACCGTTCGTCATCATCCGGCCACCCCCGAGGAGGAGCTATGAAGAGCAAGAGAAGAACAGGGCAGGCACTGGGCACGTTCGTCGCGGCGTCCGCATTGCTGGCGCTGCCCATGGGCACGGCGCAGGCGTACGCCCCGACGGGCGGGACCGTCTACCAGCTCGGCGACGAGCCGTGTCTGAAGGGGCGGGGCAACTGCGCGGTCTACCCGAAGTCGGCGCAGCTGCCGAGCGGGCGCCTGGTCGCCTCGTTCGAGAGGTCCACGGTCGTGCCGGGGACGGGCAGCGCGGACGGCCAGACCCTCCCGGTGTACAAGAGCGACGACCACGGGACGACCTGGCAGCCGCTGTCGGAGGTCGCGGCACCGGCGTACCTGTCCAGCGACCCGCGGTACGCGACGTACACGAGCAACTGGACGAACCCCTACCTCTACGTCCTTCCGCAGCAGGTCGGGAAGTTGAAGGCCGGCACGCTGCTGCTGGCGAGCGTCGTGTCGGGGGACGACGCCTACTACACGGAGCACAAGGCCGCCGACCCCGACTGGACGCCGTCCAACGACGGCGACCGCGCGGACATGGCGATCGCCCTGTACTCCAGCACCGACGACGGCCGCACCTGGAAGGTCGTCAACGTCATCGCGACCGGTGGCTGGCAGGGCGGCAGCGCGGGCGCGGTCGGCCAGAACATCGCGGCGGCCAACACCCACCGGCAGGTGGACCCCCTCTGGGAGCCGTACCTGATGGTCCACAAGGGCCGGCTGGTCTGTTTCTACTCCGACGAGAACGACTACGTCGGCTTCGACCCGGCCACCGGCGTCCCGCGGCTCGACCCCGCGAACGACACCGCCCCGGACTCGCACGGGCAGATCCTCGCCCACCGGACCTGGGACGGGCGCGCCGCCCGCTGGAGCGCCCCCGTCGTCGACGTCGCCGGGTCGGTCCAGGACATGGGAGGCGGAAAGACGGAGATCGGCGGCGGGCGGCCGGGCATGACGAACGTCGTCCGCACGACGGACGGCAAGTGGCTGCTCCCCTTCGAGTACTGGGGCGGCGGCGTCAACACCCGGTACGTCATGGCCGACGACCCGCTGACGTTCTACCGCGGCTCCCCCACCGGCGAGGCCGTCACCTCCCTGCCGGTCGACACCGGATCACGTCCCCTCGCGACGGGAGGCAGCCCGGTCGTCATCCGCCTCCCGGACGGGCGGCTGGTCTACAACGCCGCCGGCAGCGGCAACGTATGGGTCAACGAGAGCGGTCGCAGCGACGGCGTCTGGAAGGAGTACCAGACGACCTCGCGGGCCGGATACAGCCGCAACCTCCAGTACGTCGAGGGCACCGGCCGCATCTCGATCCTCAACAACCAGGGCGTCTCGCAGATCGCCTACGCCGAGGTCGATCTCGGCCACTCGGACGGCGCCTACCACCGGCTCGTGAACCGCAGGACGGGCCAGGTGATCGGCACCGGCGGACGCACCAACGACGCCAACATCGGCAACGCGGACGTGCCGGACGTCCGCCTGGAGGCGCCCGGCGCGACCGCGGACAAGGACACCCAGTACTGGCACGTGGTCACGAAGCCGAACGGCGGTGCGACCCTGCTGAACAAGTCGGGCGGTCGCGCGGCGGCCGTCTGGACCGGCAACGCGACGGCAGGCCGGCGGATCGGCCAGTGGGTCGACGACAGCGCCACCGGCAGCTGGAACCTGGTCAGGAACGACGACGGCTCCTACCGACTCCAGTCGGTCAAGAACCCGAGCCTCTACCTGACCGGCGCGACCACCGACGCGCCGCTCACGCTCCAGGAGGCGGCCGCGGACGGCTCACAGGACTGGGACCTCAGGAGGTAACCACCGCCCCTGGGCCGGTACAGGGACGCACGCGCCGTATCGCCCCGCCCGCACTGCTCGAAGAATCCTCGGCCGGAGGTGAATCCTTCCCGGACCCCGCCGCCTCTTATCCGTGTACCGGCCGAACAGGGCCGGCGGAACCGGGAGGAGTCACCCATGATGGTCGCCGCAGTCATAGTGATCGGAGCCCTGCTCGTGGGCGCGTGCGGCTGGCATCTGACGCGGCGATACAGGAGCCGAGGCTGAGCGGCGCCGGCGGGGCGCCTTCAGGAGATGGGCAGCACATGAACCGACGGGCCCCCTGGCCGGACGAGCGGCTGATCAGGTCCGCCCAGGACGGTGACGTCACCTCGCTCACCGCCGTCGTCACCGAATCGCAGCCGCACGTACGCAAGTTCGCCCTGTCGCTGTGCGCCTCGCGGCAGGACGCGGAGGACGCGGCGCAGGAGGCGCTGATCATCCTCTACCGGAAGATCGGCACCTTGCGGGCCACCGGCGCGCTCGCCTCATGGATGTTCCGGATCGTGCGCAACGAATGCCTCCGGCAGGTACGGCTGCTCGTCCCACGCGGCGACGAGGCGTCGGCCACGCCGGAGGCATCCGCCGAACGGTCCGCCGAGGAGGCGGCGCTGCACAGGCTGGAGGTGGAGCGGATCGCCACCGCGATCGGCGCTCTCCCCCGTGACCAACGGGACGTCCTGATCATGCGGGACATACAGGGCCTGCCCGGCAGGACCGTCGCCCGTTCGCTCGGTCTGAGCAACGCCGCCATGAAGTCGCGGCTGCACCGAGCGCGCGCGGCACTGCGTCACGCACTGGCAGCACCCGGCACATCACCTGACCACGCACTCGACGCCCCGGACGGAAGGGACCTTCGACCGTGAACACCGTGAAGACCCTGAACGGCGTGGGCCCGGTGAAGCCCGCGCAGCCCCCGGAGGATGTCTCGGCCTCGGCACACTCCACTGCGCCCGGCACGAAGGACTTCGCCAGCAGGTCCGTCCCGCGCCATCTGGCGCGCGGAGCCCTCGGGTTCGGGCTGATCATCGGCTCGGTCGCCCTGGTGCCCGTCGCCGGCCCGGCCACCCTGCTGGCGGCACCGTTGGCCCTGATCGCCTTCCGCGGCTGCCCCACCTGCTGGATGGTCGGCCTGGCCCAGACCATCTCCCGCGGCCGTCTGGAGCGCCGGTGCGCGGACGGGGTCTGCACCCTCGGCACGGCACGCGGCGCGCCGTGAGCCGGGCCCAAGGGCGCCTATCGGCCCGCGTCACGCTCTGCTTTCCGCAGGTGGGCGCCCTGCACGGCCGCGGCGACGGATCCGGTGACGAAGGCGGTCGGGGCGCCGTAGAGGAGAGGGGGACCGACATCCGATATCCAGTCGCCGATCGCGAGGCACGTGATGACATCGACGTAGCAGAACAGCGCGAGGGCTCCCCCTCCGAGCTTCGACATCATCGGTCGCCCCCTCGTGATCGCCGCGTCGCCTCTCGTTGCATGCCCGGCCGGTGATGGGCCGACACCGATCGCGGAGCGCTGGGCGAGCCGGCGCACCGTCCACCGGCGAAGCCGCTCGTTCCCGTGCTCTCGCCGTCGGCGCGGCACTACATCGAAGCGGTGACCTCTCTGTCGGAAGAACCGCCGTCGCCGATCGGCGAAGACGACCGCGACGCGGCCGTGCGCCGCCTACAGGAGGCGTACGCCGAAGGGCACATCTCGCACGAGCACATGGACGAGGGACTCGACCGGGTGCTCACCGCCGAGGGGCGCGGCGAGCTGGTGTCGGTCCTCGACTCGCTTCCGGCGGAGAAGCCGGGATCCACGTCCACGATCGCCGCCGCCGGTGGACGGATCCGGCGGGGTGGCAGCTGGCGGGTGCCGCGGATCCTCAAGGTCGAGTCCGCGTTCGGAAGGGTGCGCCTCGACCTGTCCCGGGCCGTCATCGAACACCCGGTGGTCGACATCCAGCTCCGACTCGGCACCGTTCCAGCAGGCCCTTGTCCGCGTCGACCATCGGCAGCGGCTCCTGGGTCGGGGCGGTGCTCAGCCGGACAGGGACGGTCACCCGTGGTCCGTCAGTACAGCTGACCCGCGGAGGGGGTACGGGCCTGCTGTCGGTCCGGGGTGGTGTAGGCGAGGTTCATGACGGTGCGGCGCAGACCGGGCCGGCGCAGCGGGGTGACCCGATGGGCCGTGGTGTCCGCGCGCAGGAGGTATCCGTCGCCCGGCCGGTGGTGCGCGTGGCGCGCGGCGGCGGTCTCCAGGCCACTCAGGTCGTGGGCGTGAGGAGTGAACTGCAGCAGGCCGCCGTCGGCGGGGTCGCCGGGTGCTTCGGTGAACAGGACCAGGGCCAGGGGGTAGTCGTCCGTGTGCGCGCCATGGGTGTCGCCCTCCTGGTGCAGGATGTTGATCACGTGCCGCTCCAGGGGGTCCGCCACCCAGGCGGCGGGCAGGCCGGAGACCTCGCCGATCCACGAGAGCAGCCGCCGCCCGTGGTACAGCTCGGGAACGAGATGCGACGTACGGGCGATGACGTGGCCGCCGAGGGTGGTCATGTGGCGGGGCGAGGAGTCCATGGACGCCATGACGAAGTCGCGCCGCAGGGCCAGTCCCTCCAGCCGCCGTACCTCCCGTGCCAGCACGGGCAGCGTCCCGGAGGGAATCAGCGAAGGCAGCGGCAGGTATCCGTCGGTGGCGAAACGGTCCCGTACGGCGCGTGTGCACTCAGGTAAGGACAACACCGCCATGCCCTACCCAAGGTCCTCGCCCCCGCAACCGGGAGGCACCTGCCCGGCTCACCTTTGACAGAAAGTCGCCGGTGAGGTCACCTCCGTGTTGCGAGCGGTCCGGACGTTCCCGTGTCGTCGGGCCGCGGTCGGGTGACGCCCCCGGCCGGGTGGGCACGGCCGGCCGCCCGCGGGGCGCCTCCTCACGGTCCGCGTTCACCGCGCGATCCGCTGGTGTGGGCGAAGCGAGCCCCGGTGTTATTCAATGGGGTGTGCGGTCAGGGAGCTCGGGGCCCCGTCGCACGGGTCCGAGTACGGCCCCGGCGCTGCGCCGGGGACTGCCGAGAGAGCCGCATGGACTCCACGCCCACCCCCTCGTCCTCATCGCCGTTCGATCTGGTCAGCAGCGCTCTGGGGCGCTACGGCCCGCGCGGCGGAGCGGCGGCGGGCGCACGTCCGGCCGACGCTGAGGGCGACCGCGCGGCCCGTCGGCGCACACCCGACGACCCGGCGGCCGACCGCCAGGATCAGATTCTCGGCGTGGTCGGCCTGGACGGCGACCTGCGCGTCACCCACAGCAATCTGGACGCCCCCGTATTCACGGGTCTGGAGGCCCCGACGGGGAGTGCCTTCGCCGACCTCCTGCCCCCCGGCGACGTACCGACGGTCACCCGGCGGTTGCGGATGGTTCTGGAGAGCGGTGAGGCGCACGTCGCCAGGATCCAGCGCCTGCACCGCGACGACGGATCGGAGCTGGTCGTCTCGATGAGCATCCTGCCCGCCGCGGCGCCGCAGGAGGGCCTCACCGTATCCCTCATCGCCATGGCCAGGAGGCTGCACCTGTACGCCGCCGAGACCGCGATCGGCACCTCCCTGGACATCGGCGAGACCGCGCAGTCGTTGGCCGAGTCGCTACTGGCCTGGGGAGACGTGGCCGCCGTCGACCTCGACTTCGCCGTGTGGACGGGCGAGGGAGTCACCGAGCAGGCGCCGGGGCGCATCCGGCTGCGGCGGGCGGCCCTGGTGCCGGACCGGGCCTGGCCCGAGGGCTATGTGACTCCGGGCGACGACCTACCGAGCGACGCGAGCCGCCTGCTGGCGCAGGCCGTACGGCGGGACGACGCCCCGCAGGCCATCGTCGTCCCCGACCGGGAGACGGTCGAGCGGCTGCTCGGGAGTCCGCGAGTGATCCGGGCCCTGGTGCCCGGTGACCGGTCGGCGAGTGTGGCGTGCATACCGCTGGTGCTGGACGGCCCGCCACCCGTCGTTCTGGGCGTGGCGGAGGTCTGGCGGCGGGCGGACCGCCCTTTCCGCGACAGCGAACTGTTCGACCTCCAGGAACTGGTGGCCAGGACCGCCCATCACGTCGACCTGGCCCGTCAGCACCAGCGCGAGCACACGCAGGTGCTGACGTTGCAGCGCAGACTGCTGCCCCGCAGTGGCGGCGACACCCTGGAGATCGCCAGCGTCTACCAGCCCGCCACGCCCGACAGCGCCGGCGTCGGCGGCGACTGGGTCAACAGCTTTCCGCTGCCGGACGGCCGTACCGCGCTGGTGGTCGGTGACGTCGTCGGGCACGGGCTGGGAGCCGCGGCGGCGATGGGCCAACTGAGCATGGAGGCCCGCGCGCTGCTGTCCGCGGGGCTGGCCCCCGACGAGGTGCTGGAGCACCTGGACGAGACCGTGACGCTGCTCGACGACGCGGAGTCCGGGCTGGCGGCCGGCTACAGCGCCCTCGGCTCCACCTGCTGCGTCGCCCTCTACGACCCGGTCAGCCACGACCTGACGCTCTCCAGCGCCGGTCATCTCCCCCCTGTCCTGGTGCTTCCGGACGGGAACGCGGGCCTGCTCGCGGTCCGTCCTCACCCCGGCCTGGGCGCCGAGTTCGCCCTGCGGGAACCGTTCGACGTACGCACCTTCGACGCGCCTCCGGGCTCCCTGCTCGCGCTCTACACCGATGGCCTGGTCGAGGACCGGAACCTCTCCATCGACGTGGGCATCAGCAGGCTGGCGGATGCCGTGTCCACGGTGCACCCCTGGGACGCCCTGCACCAGGCCGCCCGGCACGTCGTCTCCGAGCTGGCCCCCGGCCGCCAGCGCGACGACGTGACCCTGCTGCTCGCGCGCCTGATCGGCTACCGCAAGGAGGACACCGCGACCTGGCGGCTGCCCGCCCGCGACGACGCGCCCGCCCGTGCCCGCGCGCACGCCTCCGCGCTGCTGCGGCGGTGGCACACCACGGGCCGCGCCCTGGACGATGTGCCGCTGCTGGTCAGCGAGCTGGTCACGAACGCGGTGCGCTTCGCCGCCGGTCCCATCACGGTGCGGCTGATCAGGACCGGTCACGGCCTGCTGTGCGAGGTGGGCGACACCGGCAACGGCAGACCACGTCTGAGCAGGGGCGGCCTCCTCGACGACGGTGGGCGTGGGCTGCACGTCCTGCACCGGCTCACCACCCGGTGGGGCGTGCGGTGGACGGACACCGGCAAGGTCGTCTGGGCGGACGTCGCCAGGTGACGGCGCCCTCAGCGGCACCGGTGGCGTGACCGGTGCCGCGGACGGCCCGTTCGCGGGTACGGGTGGCCCGCGCCTTCGCTACAGCCACTCCCCTTCCAGGGCGGTGGCGGTGAGGCCCGGTGCCGCCGCGTACAGAACGGCACGGTTGCCCGGCTTCTGCCCGGCGTCGTACGCCCGCCTCAGGATGTCGAACACGGCGGCGCCACCGCGGTTGCCGCTGGTGTAACTGTCCCGGCTGTACTCCAGCAGCCCCGACGGCCATGCGTCGGGCATCGTCTGCTCCATGTACTCCAGCACGCGGGTGCCGCCGGGGTGAGCGAGCAGCACGTCGGGGTGCCAGGAGTCGGGGTCGTCCTGGTAGCGGACGCGCAGCCACTCCCACATGGCGGTCACCGTCTCCTGTACGGCGCGCGGCCCGCGCCGGTCCATGACGAAGTGGGTGCCGTCCTCGCGGGTCTCCAGGCGGTGGAGGTCGTTGGTGCCGGGCAGGGTGTGGTGCCAGGCGGCGTCCAGTCGCAGCACGGACTCGCGCCTCGGACGGCCCGTGACCACCGCGGCGACCGCGGTGTCCGCGAACAGCAAACGGACGATCAGGGACTCCAGGGTGTCGTCCGCGGGCTGGTACGTCGTGCTCAGCGCCTCCGCTATCACGACCAGCACCACCCGATCGGGATCCGCGGCCACGAGGTCCGCCGCCAGGGCGAGGGAACGGGTCCCCGCCACGCAGGCCCACTGCGTGGCCGGCAGCAGCATCACGTCGTCGCGGAGCGAAAGCCTGTTGGACAGGGCGATGTCCAGACCCGGCAGCGCCGGGGTGGTGGAGTGACTGGTGATCAGGCAGTCGACGTCCGCGACGTCCAGCCCGGCGATCTGCAGGGCACCTCGCGCCGCGCGCTCCCCGTAGGACCGCACGGCCTTCCAGGCCGGCGCGGTGCGCTCCTGGACCGTCTGCGGCACGGGTATCGCCTCCAGGGCGGCGACCGCGCGGTCCACGTCCTGCTGGGTGAACCCGTCGCGTGCCAGCGCCTGTCGGGCGGATTCGATGCCGACACTCCGCAGGCCTCCGCCGTCGCCGGGCGCGACGGCGGTCTCCAGCGGCAGCATCCATCCGCGGGTTTCTATGCCCGTACTGGCCGCGATGCCGTCGATGCGCGGCGCCCACGTCGCGTGCGGGTGCCGGTCGCGCACCTCCGCCACGATCTGGCTGGTCCGCACGGCGTGCTCACCGTGTATCACGGCAGGGGGACAGAGGTATGCGGCCATGGTGGGGCACCTTTCGAGGGGAACGAGGAGGAAATCAAGAGGGCTGCGCCATGGGCCACTTCGGAACTTCGCGCCCATACCGTCGGGCTCCGCTTCGGGAGTCGCTGTCTCCGTGCTTCGGGAGTCGCTGTCTCCGTCGAGCATGGACGCCAAGTGGACATTTCCGCTGTGATGCAGACAACTTGGGCGCCTTTTATGGGCGTGATACGGCACACACCGCCACAACAGGAGCCCTCAGAAGCCCTCCACCGGCACAGGCGTCACGTGACTCGTCGTCAGGCAGGCCTCGCACCCGCGCCGACGCCACAGCCACCGGGCCGAAGCTCCCCGCCTCGTAAAATGGGGCCGCCCACCGTGACCTCCACCCGGACGCCGATCCGCGTCCCCCGCATCCGGACCCAACTCGCCCGACGCAGCCCGGCGATGCCGTCATCCATGCCGAACGAGCCCGCGCGGTTCGCTGCCGCGCGGGCTCGTTCACACCGTCCGTACCGGGGTCAGCCGGTGATCTCGATCTTGCCGTTCGCCTCGGCGGACGCCGACGGCTCCGGCTGCGAGGCGCCGTCTCGCCGCGTGATGTTCTTCAGCAGCTCGGCGAGGTCGACTCCGGTGGTGGAGCTGAGGAGTTCGACGCCCTGGGCGACATTGTCGGCGACGGTGCGGGAGAGCTGCGAGGCGCCGTCCGTGGAGATGACGGTCATCTTGTCGATGGCGCTGAGCGGCTCGGACGCCTTGGCCACGACCTGCGGCAGGACCTCGACGAGCATCTGGAGCACGGCGGCGTCGCCGTACCGGGCGAAGGCATCCGCCTTCTTCCGCATCGCCTCGGCCTCGGCGGCGCCCTTCGCACCGATCGCGGCGGCCTCGGCCTCACCCTCGATACGGACCGCGTCCGCGAGCGCGGCGCGATGCGCCTTCTCGCCCTCACCCGTCAGCCGGGACCGCTGGGCGTCCGCCTCGGCCTCCTTGACCAGCGCGATACGGCGGGCCTCGGCCTCCTGCTCGGCCCGGTAGCGGGCGGCGTCGGCGGGCTTGCGGACCTTGGTGTCCAGCTCACGGTCGGTCAGCGCGGCCTGCCGCTCGGCGACCTTCTCCTGCTCGATCAGCACCTCCTGGCGGCGGGCGGCCTCGGCCAGCGGACCGGCAGCGTCGGCGCGGGCGGCGGCCTCGTCGGTCTCGGCCTTGATCTCTGCCTGCTTCAGCGCGAAGGTGCGCTGCGCGATGGCGATCTCCTCCTCGGCCTTGAGCCTGGCCTGCTCGGCGGCGCGCCGGGCGACGGCCTCGGCGATGTCGGCCTCCTGCTTGGCGCGGGCGGCCTCGGGACGGCCGAGGTCCTCCAGGTAGGAGCCCTCGGTGGAGATGTCCTGGATCTGGAAGGCGTCCAGGACCAGTCCCTGCCCGGACAGGCTGGCCTCGGCCTCCTCGGCGACCTGCCCGGCGAACGCGGCCCGGTCGCGGATGATGTCCTCCACCGACATCCGCCCGACGATGGCCCGCAGCGCACCGGAGAGCACTTCCTGGGTGAAGCCGACGATGCCGTCCTGCTGCATCAGGAAGCGCTGGGCGGCGGCCCGGATCGAATCCTCGGTGCCGCCGACCTTGACGATCGCGACACCCTCCAGATGCACCTTCACGCCGCGCAGCGTGACCGCGCCGCGGACCGCGACGGGGATGTGCCGGGACGAGAGGTCGAGGGTGAACTTCTGCTGCACGAACGGCACGACGAAGACCCCGCCGCCCACCACGACCTTCTGGCCGCTGTTGTCGGTGAAGACCCGGCCGGTCTCCGGGTCGGTGGCCTGCTTCCCGCGCCGGCCGGTGACGATGAACGCCTCACTGGGGCCCGCCACCTTGTACCGGGTGACGACGACCAGGCCGAGCACCACGAGGAGTACGACGACTCCCAGCACGGCGAGAACAACTGGACTCATGCGAATTCCCCCTCAGCCCTCCCAGAGGACGGCAGATCGAAACGGTTTGATGTGCGACACGGACACCGGCGTGGACGGGTCGGTGGGGTCGCGGCCCGGTCAGCGGTCCACGGGACGTACGGACACCGCCGTCTGTGACAGCGTCGCCTCCACCCAGACCTCGGCCCCCCGGGCCACCGGCGCCACGCTCTTCGCGGCCAGCTTCACCGGCTGCCCGGCCAGGTGGACCAGCACCTCGCCATAGCCGTCGGCGGGAATCGCCGTGACCACGGATCCCGGGACCCCGATCAGATCGACGTCGCGCGGAGCCGCACCCGACCGGTCGCGCAGGAGCGCCCGGCCGAGCCGGTACGCGAGCCAGCCCGTGGCGAGTCCGGCCGATGCCCCGACCGCGCCGGCGCCGGCCGCGCCCAC
>NZ_MUBA01000133.1 GCF_002154575.1 Streptomyces bobili | reverse complement strand
CCCGGCGGCCCGCCAGCACGTACGCGGCCACGCCCTGTACGGCGATCGCCGCCGCGAACAGGGCCAGCACCCACCAGCGTTCGTCCGCGAAGGGCCGCAGGTTCTCCAGCCAGCCCAGCGGCGACAGCCAGGTCAGGGCGGAGGAGCCGTCGTCCGTCGCCGAGTCGCCCGCCGCGCGCAGCACGAACGCGGCGCCCAGCACGCCCGAGGTCAGACCGCGGGCGAGCCGCGCGCTCTCGGTGAGCTGCGCGACGATCGCCGCCATGGTCGCGAAGAGCATGCCCACGGCCGCGAGGCCCAGCCCGAGAGCCAGCGCCCCGGCCACCCCCCGTCCGGCCAGTCCGGCGGTGACCAGCAGGGCCAGGACCGCGTCGGCGACCGCCGCCGTCAGCAGGGCCGACGTCAGCGAGGCGCGCCGCCCCACCATGCCGGACGCGATCAGCTCCTGACGGCCGCTCTCCTCCTCGTCACGGGTGTGCCGTACGACGATCAGGATGCTGGTCACGGCCGCGAGGGCACCGGCGTAGACGCCGACGCGCCAGGCGGTGAGGGCGCCCAGGGAGTCGTCGAAGACGGGGCCGACGAGGGCGCGCAGCGAGGAGTTGGCCGCCATCTGCTCCATCAGGTCGGCGCGTTCGCCGGGTGTGCCGTACAGCCCCTTCAGGGTGTTCGGCATGGAGAGGACCATCAGGGCGTTGACGCCCACCCAGAGCGGGATCATGACCCGGTCGCGGCGCAGCGCGAACCGCACCAGCGTGCCGGTTCCCGCGAGTTGGGGTGCGAGGGTGCTCATCGGGCCGTCACCTCCACCGGCTCGGCCTGGTAGTGGCGCAGGAACAGTTCCTCCAGCGTGGGCGGCGTCGACGTCAGCGACCGCACGCCCGTCTCGCTCAGCGACCGCAGGACGGCGTCGAGCCCGTCGGCGTCGACCTGGAGACGGACCCGGCGGCCCTGTACGTCGAGGTCGTGGACGCCGGGCAGTCGGGCCAGCCCGTCGGGTTCACCGGCGAGTTCGGCGGTGACGCTGGTGCGGGTGAGGTGGCGCAGGTCGGCCAGTGAGCCGGTCTCGACCGTGCGGCCCTGGCGGATGATGCTGACCCGGTCGCAGAGTTCCTCGACCTCGCTGAGGATGTGCGAGGAGAGCAGGACGGTGCGGCCCCGGTCGCGCTCCTCCTCCACGCACCGCTGGAAGACCCCTTCCATCAGCGGGTCCAGGCCCGAGGTCGGCTCGTCCAGGATGAGCAGGTCGACGTCCGAAGCGAACGCGGCGACCAGGGCGACCTTCTGCCGGTTGCCCTTGGAGTAGGTGCGGCCCTTCTTGGTGGGGTCGAGTTCGAAGCGTTCGATCAGTTCGGCGCGGCGCCGTGTGTCCAGGCCCCCGTCACGCAGCCGGCCGAAGAGGTCGATGACCTCGCCGCCGGTCAGGTTCCGCCACAGGGTCACGTCGCCGGGGACGTACGCGATGCGGCGGTGTACCTCGACCGCGTCCCGCCAGGGGTCGCGGCCCAGGAGCTGCGCGGCGCCGGAGTCGGCGCGCAGCAGGCCGAGGAGGACGCGGATGGTGGTGGACTTGCCGGAGCCGTTGGGTCCGAGGAAGCCGTGCACCTCGCCCGTCTCGACCTCCAGGTCGAGTCCGTCGAGGGCGTGCGTGCGGCCGAAGGACTTGTGCAGTCCGGACACGGTGATGGCCTTCGTCATGCTTCAGAACGTACGCTTACTTCAGAAATTTGTGAAGTTAAGGAAGGCTGGGAAGGGTCGATAAGGTGTGACCATGAGCGAAGCAGTCGGTGCCGGGGCCCGTACCGAGGGCGGGCGGGACGCGGAGGCCGTGTCGAGGTTCGTCGAGTCCTTCGCCGCGCAGCTGGTCGAGGCGGGCATGCAGCGCATGGCCGCGCGGGTCTTCGCCGCGCTCCTGTCCTCCGACTCGGGCGCGATGACCTCGACCGAGCTGGGGGAGCAGCTGCGGATCAGCCCGGCGGCCGTCTCCGGTGCCGTCCGGTATCTGTCGCAGCAGCACATGGTGGCCCGCGAGCGGGAACCCGGTTCACGCCGGGAGCGTTACCGGGTGCACAGCGATCAGTGGTACGAGGCCCTCACCAATCGCGAGACGGTCCTCAAGCGGTGGGAGGGCGCCCTGCGCGAGGGCGTCGCCAGCCTCGGCGCCGACACCCCCGCGGGCAGCCGGATGGCCGAGACGCTCGCCTTCTTCGAGTTCGTCGAGGGCGAGATCGCGGCCATGATGGAGCGGTGGCGGGTCCACCGCGAGCAGGTCTTCGGCAAGGGCCAGGGCCGGCCGTAGGCGGAGCCGGCCGGGACCAGCCCTAGGCGGAGCCGGGCCAGGGCCAGCCCTAGGCGGAGCCGGGCCAGGGCCAGCCGTGGGCGGAGCCGCTCAGCGCTCCTTCGTCTCCTCCAGTACCGTCCGGCCCAGCAGCGCGTACCGCTCCGGCGAGCGCCGTTTGAGGTACTGGGCGTAGCCGAAGCCCGCCACCGCGATCAGGCCGACGATCCACGGGGTCGCCTTCAGGACCACCGAGTCCGACTCGGGTCCGGCCGCCACGCTCATGTTGGACACCAGCAGCGCGACCACCGCGAGCATCGCGACCCCTCCGAGGAGCGGCGCGGTGAACGTCTTGAACCAGTGCCGGCTCTCGGGGTGGTGCGAGCGGAAGTACGCCAGCACCGCGAACGAGCAGACGGCCTGCACGACGAGGATCGCCATGGTCCCCAGGATGGCGAGGAGGACGTACGTCCCCGTGTACGGGTCCTTGCCGGCCAGCCAGAAGGCGCCGAGCAGGACAGCGCTGATCAGTGACTGGACCAGGCCCGCGATGTGCGGGGAGCCGTGCCGGGCGTGCGTGCGGCCGACGGTGTTCTTCAGGGAGGGCAGGACGCCCTCGCGGCCGAGGGCGTACATGTAGCGGGCGGCGCAGTTGTGGAAGGCCATGCCGCAGGCCAGCGAGCCGGTGATCATCAGCCACTGCATGACGACGACCGCCCAGTGGCCGACGTACTGCTCCGTCGGGTCGAAGAACAGGGCGAGGGGGTTCGTGGAGGAGGCGGCCGCGACGGCCTCTTTCTCGCCGTTGCCGGTGATGGCCATCCAGGAGACCAGGACGTAGAAGACGCCGACGCCGAGGACCGAGATCATCGTCGCCTTGGGGATGATCTTCTTGGGGTCGCGGGACTCCTCGCCGTACATCGCCGTCGACTCGAAGCCGACCCATGACCAGAAGGCGAAGAAGAGACCGAGGCCGGCGCTCGTGCCCTGGAAGGCGTTGACCGGGTTGACCGGGCCGAAGGTGAAGCCGTCGGGGCCGCCGCCGTGCAGGGCGACCGAGATCGCCATCGCCGCCAGGATCGTCACCTCGGTCGCCAGCAGGACGACGAGCAGCTTCTCGGCGACCGAGACGCCGAACCAGGTGCCCATCGTGTTGACCGCGAGCATCAGCATCGCGAACGCCCACCACGGCACGTCGAGCCCGCTCTGGTCCTTCAGGGTCGTCGTGGCGAACGTCGAGAAGATGCCGATCAGCGCCGGCTCGAACACGACGTACGCGAAGGTCGCGAGGAGTCCGGAGGCGAGACCGGCGCTGCGGCCGAGGCCGTGGGAGATGAAGCCGTAGAAGGCGCCGGTGGCGGTGATGTGCTTCGCCATCGAGGTGAATCCGACGGAAAAGATTGCCAGGACGACCATTGCGACGAGGTAGCTCGCCGGGGCGCCGATGCCGTTGCCGGACGACACCATGAAGGGCACGTTGCCTGTCATGGCGGTGATCGGCGCGGCCGTCGCCACCGCCATGAAGACCACGCCCAGCAGGCCCACAGCGTTGGGTTTTAGCCGGTGCACGGTCCCCGGGTCGCTCGTTCTCGCCGCCGGGGCGATGCCCTCGTCCACTGCCATCGGGTGGCCCCTTCCTGACTTCACGGATCTCCTGCCGGATGTCCTGCTGAAGGAGGATGCTGTAGTGCGGATGAGTCGACAAGGGGGCTGGGCCGGTTAAATATTTGTCAACCAGACCTTTGGAGGGTGGGCCGGTCGAACGCTCTTGTTAACTCTGCGCGAGAGCATGGACCCCGGCCGGGACCCCTCGTACGGTCGCCGACATGAGCGTTCACACCGCCACCCTCGGCGGCGAGCGGTACCGCTTCGCCTCCCTCGCCCGCCTCCTCGCCTCCGCCAGCCCCGAACGCTCCGGCGACCGCCTCGCCGGCCTTGCCGCGGACGACGCCCGTCAGCGCGTCGCCGCCCGCTGGGCCCTGGCCGAGGTCCCGCTGGCCGCCTTCCTCACCGAGCCGCTGATCCCGTACGAGAGCGACGACGTCACCCGGCTGATCCTGGACACGCACGACCGGGCCGCGTTCGCGCCGGTCGCCGCACTGACCGTGGGCGAGTTCCGGGAATGGCTGCTGTCCGAGGCCGCCGACGCCCCGGCGCTCGCCGCGCTCGCGCCCGGCCTCACGCCCGAGATGACCGCCGCCGTCTCCAAGCTGATGGGCAACGCCGACCTCGTCGCGGTCGCCCGCAAGGTCCGGGTCGTCACGGCGTTCCGCTCCACGATCGGCCTGCCCGGACGCCTGGCGACCCGCCTCCAGCCCAACCACCCGACCGACGACCCCGCGGGCGTCGCCGCCGCCCTCCTCGACGGCCTGCTCCTCGGCTCCGGGGACGCCGTGATCGGCATCAACCCGGCCACCGACAGCCCCAAGGCGGTACGGGACCTGCTCGACCTCCTCGACGGGGTGATCCGGCGCTACGCCATCCCCACCCAGTCCTGCGTGCTCTGCCACGTCACCACGAGCATCGACCTGATGGCTTCCGGTGCCCCCGTCGACCTCGTCTTCCAGTCGATCGCGGGCACCCAGGCCGCCAACGCCTCCTTCGGCGTCACCCTCGGCCTCCTCGACGAGGCGCAC
Source organism: Streptomyces bobili (assembly GCF_002154575.1). GTDB lineage: Bacteria > Actinomycetota > Actinomycetes > Streptomycetales > Streptomycetaceae > Streptomyces > Streptomyces bobili. Next base: position 673 of record NZ_MUBA01000133.1, on the reverse strand, counting down.
CAGGCAGCACGGGCGCTGGGCCGGGGCACCGTCGGCAACCACGTCATGTACTTCGAGACCGGCCAGGGCAGCGCCCTCTCCGCCGGCGCCCACCACGGCGTCGACCAGCAGACGGTCGAGGCACGGGCGTACGCCGTGGCCCGCAGGTACGACCCGCTGCTGGTGAACACCGTGGTCGGCTTCATCGGCCCCGAGTACCTCTACGACGGCCGGCAGATCCTGCGGGCCGCCCTGGAGGACCACTTCTGCGGCAAGCTCCTCGGCCTGCCGATGGGCCTGGACATCTGCTACACCAACCACGCGGACGCGGACGACGACGACATCGCCACGATGCTGACCATGCTCGGCGTGGCCGGCGCCTCCTTCGTGATCTGCACACCGGGCGGCGACGACATCATGCTCAACTACCAATCGGCCTCGTACCACGACGCGTTGTACCTGCGCGAGGTGCTCGGCCTGCGTCCGGCGCCGGAGTTCGAGGCATGGCTGGAGTCGATCGGGCTGCTGGACGGACGAGGCGGCATCCGCGAGGTCGCGGGCCATCCGCTGACCGCGATCGGACGGGGGCTCGCGGCATGACGACGACCGGTCACGAAGGCGCGGAGGCCCTTGAGCCCTTTGGGCCCGTTCAGCCCCTTGAGCCCGTCGAGCCCGTCGAGCCCGTCGAGCCCGT
>NZ_MUBA01000132.1 GCF_002154575.1 Streptomyces bobili | reverse complement strand
GCCACCACCGAGTACGCCGACAAGGCGTCGTACCAGATCTCGGTCACGACGCCGTCGGCGTACTCGGTGGTGGCGGGCGGCCGGCTGCTGACGCGGACGACGAAGGCGTCGACGACGACCTGGGTGTACGAGCAGTCCGCGCCGACGTCGAGCTATCTGGTCGGGCTGTCGATCGGCAAGTACCAGACGGTGCTGCTGGGCGATCCGGGGCTCGGCGGGGTGCCGCAGCACGGGCACATCCCGGCGGACCTGCTGCCCGAGTTCTCGCGGGACTTCGCGCGTCAGCCGGGCATGATGCACCTCTTCCAACAGCTCTTCGGGCCCTACCCGTTCGACGAGTACGCGGTCGTGGTGACGGAGGAGGAACTCGATGTGCCCGTCGAGGCGCAGGGGTTGTCGCTGTTCGGCGCCAACCACGTGGACGGGGCGCGGGGTTCGGAAAGGCTGGTGGCGCACGAGCTGGCGCATCAGTGGTTCGGCAACAGCGTGTCCATCGCGGACTGGCGGCACATCTGGCTGAACGAGGGCTTCGCCAAGTACGCGGAGTGGCTGTGGTCCGAGCGTTCGGGCGGCCGTACGGCGCAGCAACTGGCCGCTGTCGCGCACCGGTTGCTGTCGACGCTGCCGCAGGATCTGAAGCTGGCGGATCCCGGCCGCAAGTCGATGTTCGACGACCGGCTCTACGAGCGGGGCGGGCTCACCGTGCACGCGTTGCGCTGCGCGCTGGGTGACGACGCGTTCTTCCGGATGCTGCGCGCCTGGCTGGGCCTGCACCGTGGCGGCGCCGTCACGACGTCCGTCTTCACGGCTCACGCGGCGCGGTTCGCGGCCGAGCCGCTGGACGACCTGTTCGACGCGTGGCTGTACGGGACGGCGCTGCCGCCGCTGCCGTCGGCCGAGACGCGGGCGGCCGTCTAGGACAATGGCGGGCATGACGACCCGATCCTGTCCCTGTGGGCTGCCCTCGCCGTACGAGGCGTGCTGCGGCCGGCTTCACTCCGGGAGCGCCGCCGCCGCGACCGCCGAGGCGCTGATGCGGTCGCGGTACAGCGCCTTCGTGAAGGGCGACGCAAAGTATCTGCTGCGGACCTGGCATCCGCGGACCCGGCCGGGGCGGCTGGAGCTGGATCCGGGGATGCGGTGGACGGGGCTGGAGATCCTCGACACGGTCGACGGGTCGGCGTTCCACGCCACCGGGGTCGTGGAGTTCCGGGCCTCCTACCGGGGCGGGGAGCTGCGGGAGCGCAGCCGCTTCGAGCGGATGGAGGGGGCCTGGGTGTACGTGGACGGGGAGTTCCCGGAGCGGTAGCGAGGCAGCGAGGCGCGGACTACGAGGTGCGGGCTACGGCGCGAGGATGTCCAGTTCCTCCAGGGCGCCGACGGTGATCTCGCGGGTCAGCTTCTCGGCGCGGTCGGCGTCGCCCTCGCGGACCGCCTCCGCCACCTGCACGTGCAGCGTGACGGCCGTCGGGTCGGGGTCCTCGAACATGACCTCGTGATGGGTGCGGCCCGCGAGGACCTCCGCGACGACGTCGCCGAGGCGGGCGAACATCTCGTTGCCTGAGGCCGTGAGGATCACCCGGTGGAAGGCCACGTCGTGGATGAGGTAGCCCTCCAGCTGGTGGCCTCGCGAGTTGGCCACCATGCCGAGCGCGCACTCGGTCAGCTCGGCGCACTGCTGCGCCGTGGCGTTGCGTGCGGCCAGGCGCGCCGCGACCGGTTCGATCGCCGAGCGCAGGACGGTGAGCGAGCGCAGCTGGTGGGGACGGTCGGCGCCGGCCAGCCGCCAGCGGATGACCTGCGGGTCGTAGACGTTCCACTCGGCCTTGGGGCGTACCGTCACGCCGACCCGGCGGCGGGACTCGACCAGGTGCATCGACTCCAGGACGCGGACCGCCTCGCGCATGACGGAGCGGGAGACGTCGAAGCGCTGGGCCAGTTCGTCGGTGCGCAGGACGCTGCCCGGCGGGTACTCGCCCGCGGTGATGGCGGGGCCGAGGGTGTCGAGTACATGGCCGTGCAGACCCCGGCCCGGAGTGGTCATGCACTCAGCGTACGGGGTGGATCACGGAACCAATAAGTCAGACTTATTTGTCACAGACACTTGAATTCGTCGTACCTAATGGGTTTCAGTGTCGTCCACATCAGGTGTCGAGGAAGACAGCGAGGCAGAGATGCGAACCCCCCACGTCGTCGCGGTGATGGGCGTCGCCGGCACGGGCAAGACCACGATCGGTCCCCTGCTCGCCGCCCGACTCGGCGTTCCCTACGCCGAGGGCGACGACTTCCACCCGCAGGCCAACATCGCCAAGATGTCGGCGGGCACCCCGCTCGACGACGACGACAGGTGGCCGTGGCTCGACGCCATCGGCACCTGGGCGCACGAGCGGGCCGGGCTGGGCGGGGTCGTCAGCTGCTCGGCGCTGAAGCGGTCGTACCGCGACCGGCTCAGGGCCGCCGCACCCGGGATCGTGTTCGTGCACCTCGCGGGTGACCGGGCGCTGATCGAGGACCGGATGGCGCACCGGCAGGGTCACTTCATGCCGACCGCGCTGCTGGACTCCCAGTTCGCCACGCTCCAGCCGCTCGAAGCGGACGAGACGGGCGTGGCGGTCGATGTGACCGGGACGCCCGAGGAGATCACCGAACGGGCCGCGAAGGCCCTGGACGTCCTTCCCGAGCCGCAGCGGTAGTCGCCCCGCTCGAACGGGGCACCGCCACCGCGGTCCCGTAGTGACTCCGCGCTGCCCCGCACCTGTAGTGCCTCACCCCGTAGTACCCCTCTCCCCCATCC
>NZ_MUBA01000131.1 GCF_002154575.1 Streptomyces bobili | reverse complement strand
GTGCGGGGTGCCGTACTCGGGGTCGGGCATGGGAGGTTCCGCCGGCGACTACTCTCCGGAGCTGTATCTGCGGTGGCTCCAGCTGGGCGCCTACCTGCCGCTGTTCCGTACGCACGCCGGTCCCCGGGCGGGGCGCGGGGAGCCGTGGGAGTTCGGGCCCGAGGTTCTGGAGCACGCGCGCGTGGCGCTGGTCGAGCGTCGGCGGCTGCTGCCGTACTTCGTGACGCTGGCGCATCTGGCCCGGCGGACGGGGGCTCCCTACGTGCGGCCGCTGTGGTGGGGCGCTCCGGAGGACCGGGCGCTGCGCGACTGTGAGGACGCGTTCCTGCTCGGTGACTCGCTTCTTGTGGCACCGGTGCTCGACGCGGGAGTGGACCGACGGGCGGTGAGGTTGCCGCGGGGGCGCTGGTACGACACGGCGACAGGGCTGCCGTTCGAGGGGCCGGGGCGGGTGCTCGTCGACGCGCCTCCGGGGCGGATACCGGTGCTGGCGCGCGCAGGTGCGGTGGTGCCGGTGCGCGGGGCGGACGGCGGTCTGGAGCTGGAGGTGTGGGAGCCTGCCCGGGGCATGGCGGGGGGCGGGATGGTGGTGCGGGACGCGGGCGACGGCTGGGAGGAGTCCGAGATCGAACGGTACGTCGCCCGCTGGGACGGCGATCGGGGGGTCGTCGTGGAGCTGGAGGGTGAGGACGGCGTGCGTGAGCCGTCCTACCCCGTGCGCGTACGCGGGCTCGGTGGATCGGCTCAGATGTAGCGGCCCTCGAAGAACGCGCGGACGGCGATGGTGTGCAGCGGGAAGGCCAGTTCCTCCGGCCTGTGCAGGAGGTGCCAGCCTTCGGTCTCGTCGGTGGCGGCCGACGTCGGCAGACGGTCCGCGGGGCGCTCCGGGAGGAGACCGAACAGCAAAAGGTGGCCGTCGGGCGAACTCATCGCGTCGGCGAGGCGCACGTCACGGCTCGCGGCCTCGATGCCTGTCTCCTCCTGGAGTTCCCGGACGACGGCCTGCTTCCACTCCTCACGGTGGTCTATGTAGCCGCCGGGCAGGGCGATGCCTCCGCGCGCGGGGGCGATGGTTCGGGTGATGACGACGAGGGCGGTGCCCTTCGTGTCGTACACGGGCTGGAGAGCGATCGCGACCGGCAGGGGGTTGCGGTAGGCGACGGTGGCGCAGGCCGGGCAGGTGCGGGGCCAGCCGGTGACGCCCTCTCCATAAGGCGCTCCGCATCCCGAACAGTGGGAGTCGGGCACGGAGTTGGAAGTGGAGTGCTGAGTTTCGGACACGCGCGGACTGTATCCGATCAAGGGCGGGCGTTGTGCGCGCGTGGCTCAGGGGTCCTGGTGAGGGACTTGGCGGAGACGGGAAAGTCGAAGTAGGTGTCCGGGTGGGGTTCGGGTTTGAAGGTGTAGTGCCACCACTCCTCGGCGAGGTTGACGAAGCCCAGTTCCTCCAGCGTGCTCTTCAGAAGGAGCCGGTTGGCCCGCTGTTCGTCCTGGATACGCGGGTCGAGGGTGTGGCTGAGGGTGTCGAAGCAGTCGTATCCGGTGCCCATGTCGACGGAGTTGTCCGGGAAGCGCTGTTGTTGTGGCGCGAAGCAGGGCGCGAGGGGTTCGCCGGGTACGTAGGGCCTGGTCGGTCGGGCCGGCAGTCCGACGAGCGTGACGTCCAGGGTCGAGCCGCGGCTGTGGCCGGATTTCTCGGCGATGTAACCGTCCTCGAACAGGCGGGTCTTGTCGACGTTCGGGTAGAACTCCCGCTTCATCGCCTGGTCGTCGAGGTCCTCTGCCCAGCGGACGAAGTGGTTCACCGCGCGCTGGGGCCGGTAGCAGTCGTACACCTTGAGCGTGTAGCCCCGGCGCAGGAGCTTCGTCTGGGCCTTGTGCAGGGCCTGGGCGGCGGGCCGGGTGAGGATGCACAGCGGTCCCTGGTAGCCGTCGATGCGTTCGCCGACGAAGTTGTGCGGGGTGAAGTAGCGCATCTCCTGGAGGATCGTCCGGTCCACGGTTCGCAGGGCGACGAAGTCGGCCGGGGCCTTGGGTCCGGTGTCCGCGCGGGCCGTGGCCGACGCGGTGGTCACGGCGAGCAGGGTGGCGAGTGTGGTGACGACGCCGCGTACCGCGCCGGAAAGTCGTGTCATGTTCCCTGCACCTATCAGGTTCGGTCCCGCTCGGGAAGACGATCGCTGCGGTTCGTCCGCGGAAGCCGCGCGCTCTGCACTTTTCCCGGTGAGCGTGCCACACTCCTGACGTTCCGTCAGCTCACCTGCCGGGAGGGACTGTGTCACGTACACGCACGCCTGTGGTCGCGGGGTGGTTCGGCGGCGACGGTGACGACTTCGGCCTGATCGGGACGCGCTGCGCGCGGTGCGCCTCGGTCTTCTTCCCCCGTGAGGACACCCACTGCCGCAATCCGGGCTGCGCGGGCGGCGAGTTGCGGGAGTTCCCCCTGTCGCGGCACGGACGCGTCTGGTCCTACACGGACAGCCGTTACCGGCCACCGTCACCCTATGTGACCGATGCGGAACTTCCTTGGGAGCCATACGCGTTGATCGCTGTGGAGCTGGAGTCCGAGCGCATGGTGGTACTGGGACAGGCTGTTCCAGGTGTCACCGTCGCCGATCTGGCGGTGGGCATGGAGGTGGAGGTCGTCCCCGGCGTGCTCGGCGAGGACGCGGAGACGACCTGGACGACCTGGTACTGGCGGCCGAAGGAGGTGCGGGCATGACGGCGGAGGTGGCGGTGCTCGGCGTGGGCATGCACCCCTGGGGCAAGTGGGGGCGCGGCTTCGTCGAGTACGGGGTGGTGGCGGCGCGCGCGGCACTCGCCGACGCCGGCCTGGACTGGCGGGACGTCGGCTCGATCGTGGGCGCGGACACGGTGCGTGGCGGCTACCCCGGATATGTCGCCGGGGGGACGTTCGCCAAGGCCCTGGGATGGCAGGGCGCCAGGGTGACGAGCGTGTACGCGGCGTGCGCCTCCGGCGCCCAGGCGATCGACGCGGCACGCGCGCAGATCCTCGCCGGTCTGGCGGAGGTCGTGCTCGTCGTGGGGGCCGATGCCGCGCCCAAGGGGTTCTTCCGGCCCGCGGGCGGCGACCGGCCGGACGACCCGGACTGGCTGCGGTTCCGCGTACTCGGCGCGACCAATCCGACGTATTTCGGGCTGTACGCGCGTCGGCGCATGGCGGTGCACGGGGACACGGCCGACGATTTCGCCCGGGTCAAGGTGAAGAACTCCGCGGCGGGAGCCTTGAATCCGTACGCGCGTTACCGCAAGCGGGTCACCGCCGAGGAGGTCGCCGCCTCCCCCGTGGTCTCCGACCCGCTGCGGCTGCTCGACATCTGCGCGACCTCGGACGGCGGGGCGGCCCTGGTGCTGTCCAGCCTGGAGTTCGCGCGGCGGCACGGGGCGGCGGACCCGGTGCGGATCCGTGCGGTGTCCACGGTCACGCCGCGTTATCCGCACGCCGTGCTGGATCTGCCGGACATCGCCACCGACTCCGCGGCGGCGGTGGAGCCGGCCGGGCGGGCCTTCCGGGCGTCGATCGCCGCGGCGGCCTACGAGGAGGCCGGCATCGGGCCGGAGGACCTGTCCCTGGCCGAGGTCTACGACCTGTCGACCGCTTTGGAGTTGCAGTGGTACGAGGATCTCGCACTGTGCGCCGAGGGTGAGGGAACCAAGCTGCTGCGGGACGGCGCCACCGCACTGGGCGGTCGTATACCGGTGAACGTGAGCGGGGGGCTGGCCTCGTTCGGGGAGGCGGTTCCGGCGCAGGCGCTCGCGCAGGTCTGCGAGGTGACCTGGCAGTTGAGAGGTCAGGCGGGCGGACGTCAGGTGACTGACGCGCGCGTGGGCATCACCGCGAACCAGGGGCTGTTCGGGCACGGTTCGGCGGTGGTCGCGGTGCGGTGAGGGGGCAGCCGTTCACCGCCCATGGACGGTGAGCGAACCAGGAAGGGGCGGCTGGCGCCGTACCCATGTGCCTCGTCCGGGTCGTACGCTGCGTGACCAGGCCGGAAGCCTGCGTGAACGTCTTATGAACTGGGCCTGGGCAGGCGTCGGGAGCGCCATCATGCTGCCGTGCGCTCCTGGACGGATACTCTCCGCTTCGCCTTCCAGCCTGTGGTCAATCTGGCCACCGGAGCGGTGGCAGGTCTGGAGATACTCGCCCGCCCGGAGAGTGGCGACATCCTGGCTCAGGCCCGGCGGGACCCGGAAATCGACAGCAGGGTCGCCGTGTTGGCGATCCGGGCCGCGGCGCGCAGGGAGACGCTGCTGCCGCTGCATGTGAACGTGTTCGCCGGCACTCTGGCCGATCTCGGTGGTCTCACCCCGTTGTACGACGCCGTGCGCGAGGCCGGCCGGCTGCCGTGGGAGGTGACGCTGGACGTCGTGCCGCCGTACACGCACGTGCCCCAGCCCGCGCTGCTGGAGACACTCGGCGGACTGCGGGAGCAGGGGTTCCGGATCAGCGCGGACGGCGTCGGCGACGGGGACCTTCCGCTGCGGCTCCTGACGGACATCGCACCTGACCTGGTGAAACTCGACGCGTCCCTGCTGACCCGGCCGGCGGCGGTACGGGCGATGCGGACGCTGTGCGACGAGCTGGGAGCGTTGCTGACGGTCGAGGGGGTGGAGACCGAACTGCAGTGCGCGACTGCCCTGGCGGCCGGCGCGCAGCTCGCCCAGGGTGAGCTGTTCGCACCTCCGGCCCGGCTGCCCGCGGCGGACGTGTACCTGCCGCCGCGCTCCCCCGACGGCGCCTGGGCGCCCCGCTCGGGCCCATCGGTGCGGGAGTTCCTGCGGCCGGCCGCGCTCCTGCCCGCAACCGCCTCCGCGGGCCGGGTACGGGCACTGCTGACAGGCTCGCCCGACGTGTCCGGGGTGCTGCTCGTGGACCGCACGGGGGTGCCCGTCCGCTCACTGCACCGCTCGCGCTTCCTGCTGTCGATGTCGGCACGCTACGGACACGCCCTGTACGCCGACCGGCCCGCTGCCAAGCTCGGTGATCCGCCGCGAACGGTCGGCATCGACGCCACGGCCTGGGAGGTTCTGGACGTGGTCGCGGACGGCGACCGGGACCGTACCTCCGACGATGTCGCCGCGGTCGACCGCCACGGGCGGTGTGTGGGCGTCGTCCGGCTCGCCGACCTCGTGCGGGCGCTGGCCGAGTCCTGGGTCGAGGAGGCGGCGGGGCTGAACCCGCTGACGCGGCTGCCGGGTTCGGACGCGATCACCGGCGAGGTGGACCGGCGGATCGCGGACGGCCGGTCCTTCGCGCTGAGCTGGCTGGACGTCGACCATTTCAAACAGGTCAATGACGGCGCCGGGTTCGCCGCGGGCGACGAGTTGATCCGCGCGGTGGGCCGGGCGCTGCAGTTCGCGGCATCCGGCAACACGCGCGTGGGGCACATCGGCGGGGACGACTTCCTCGTGCTGGCCGATCCGGAGAGCCTGGCTCCGCTGGCCGCCTCCGTGCTGGACGCGCCCTGGTCGGCGGGCGGGCTCCCGGTCGCGCTGTCACTGGCCACGGTCCTGTGCATGCCTGGCGGAGTGACGGATCACCGTGAGGCGGCGGCCTGTCTCGCGCCGCTCAAGAAGGCCGCGAAGGCGCTGCGCGGGGCCAGTTGGGTGCTGGGTCACGCGGGGCTGCCCGGGTACGAGATCCGGCGAGGGGTGACGCCGGTCGTGGCGGCAGAGGCGCCGTCAGGGCCGCCGGGGACAGGGCCGGAGTCGGTCGCAGGGCCGTTGGGAGCCGAACCGGGGGTGGGCTGAGCGTCCTTGGGGGCGAGGGGCCGCCGGGCGCCCTGCGTGCCCGCCTCAAGTGACCTCCTGACCAGGCCGAAGGAACCCACCAAAGCCCTCAGGCACGTCTGACGCAGAGCGCCCGGCAAAGGACATCGCCAACCCTGGGGGCCGCCGTACAGAGCCTGCTCCGCGCCTCGCATGACGGTGGCGGGCTCCCGTGACGTCGTGCTCGCGGAGTCCGGCGGAATCCCGGCCGTCGTACCGGCCCGCGGTACCCGTGCTTCCCAACCGTTGCCGTCGGCCTCCTTGACGCTCCCTGGGCGCCGGTGAACACTTCCCGTTGTCAGCCGACATCGCCGTACATTCTCGGCGTATCCAGGCGTTGCGCCACAAGGGCTCCATGCCCTCATGGCCCCTTCCCCAAGGGCGATTCGGCTTCGACGGCACGCTCGTCACGGACGCCGGGCGGGGCGCGGGACCTCCCTGCCCTGGCTGAAGCAGCCACGGGAACCGCACCCTGCACGGAGCGCCGGGGATCATCACCCGGGCCGGCCTAGGAGCCGCCATGAGCAACGCAGACATATTCGTCGGCGAGACCATCGGTACCGCCATTCTCATCCTGTTCGGCGCGGGCGTCTGCGCCGCCGTCACCCTCAGACACTCCAAGGCGCGGGCCTCGGGCTGGGTGGTGATCGCCTTCGGCTGGGGGTTCGCCGTCCTGGCGGGGGCCTACACCGCCGCGCCGCTGTCCGGCGGGCACCTCAATCCGGCCGTCACCCTCGGGATCGCGGTGGACACCGGCGTATGGGGCAAGGTCTGGGTCTACCTGCTCGGCCAGTTGCTCGGCGCGATGATCGGCGCCGTCCTCGCCTACCTGGTCTATCTGGCACAGTTCCAGGCGAACGTACGGCAGACCGGCACCACGGAGGGGACGGCCGAGGAGCCGACACCGACGCTCGGCATCTTCTCGACCATTCCCGAGATCCGTAATCCGGTCGCGAACCTGATCACCGAGATCATCGCGACGGTCGCGCTCGTCCTGCCGATTCTCGCCTTCGGTCTGACGAAAGGGCTCGGGGAGTCCGGCACTCTCGTGCTGATCGTGTCCCTGCTCGTCGTCGGGATCGGCCTCTCGCTCGGCGGACCGACCGGCTATGCCATCAACCCGGCACGCGACCTCGGTCCACGCATCGTGCACACCTTCCTGCCCATCCCGAACAAGGGCACCTCCGACTGGGGTTACGCGTGGATCCCCGTTGTCGGTCCGCTGATCGGCGGAGTGCTCGCGGGCCTCCTCTACAACGTCGCCTTCTGAACCCAGCCCAAGGGGTAGCCATGACGGACAACGCCGAGAAGTACGTCGCCGCGATCGACCAGGGCACCACCTCCAGCCGCTGCATCATCTTCGACCGGAACGGCGCCATCGTCGCCGTCGACCAGCGGGAACACCGCCAGATCTTCCCCAAGCCCGGCTGGGTGGAGCACGACGCCACCGAGATCTGGTCCAAGGTGCAGGCGGTCGTCGCCGGAGCGATCGCCAAGGCCGGCCTGCGCGCGGACCGGATCAGCGCGCTCGGCATCACCAACCAGCGTGAGACGACCGTGCTGTGGGACCGGGCCACGGGCAAGCCCGTGCACAACGCGATCGTGTGGCAGGACACCCGGACCGCCGCGCTCTGCAACGAACTGGGCGGCACCGACGGCCAGGACCGCTTCCGCGAGCAGACCGGACTGCCTCTGGCGAGCTACTTCTCCGGGCCCAAGGCGGCCTGGCTGCTCGACAACGTGCCGGGCCTGAGGGACCGCGCCGAGCGCGGCGAGATCGCCTTCGGGACGATCGACTCCTGGCTCATCTGGAACCTCACCGGCGGCGTCGACGGCGGCCGGCACGTGACGGATG
>NZ_MUBA01000130.1 GCF_002154575.1 Streptomyces bobili | reverse complement strand
TCGCCGCGGTTGTCCTCCCAGGGGAGCAGGGGGGTGTCCGGGGCGGTGTGGGCGGCGGTGACGATGCGGCACAGGTCGGCCCAGCCCCGGGCGCCATCGCGGGCGAGGAAGGTGACACGGGGTGCCGACTCGTCGATGAAGGCACCTCCGCGGACCGGGGTGCGGCGCCTCTCCTTGCGTACCGGCTCGGGGGCGGCCACCGCCAGGTCCACCCCGAACAGCGGACGTACGCCCGCCTTCGCGCAGGCCTTGGCGAAACGGACCGTACCGGCGAGGGTGTCGCGGTCGGTGAGGGCGAGGGCGTCCATGCCTCGCTCGAAGGCACGCTCGGCGAGCCGCTCCGGGTGGGAGGCGCCGTAGCGCAGGGAGAACCCGGAGACGGTGTGCAGATGCGTGAAACCCGGCACACGCACCTCCCGCACTCGTGAGTCCGAACGAGCCCGCCGGGTCCGGGTGCCAGGTCCCGGAAACAAGCTCTCGAACGTTTGTTCCCAACTCTCTCACCCCCACCATAGACCAAATCCCGAACGTGTGTACGACATCCGTTCGGCCGCCTCCCACCTGCGCAAACGTCCCCGGCACCGGACGGTGGGGACATGTCACAGGCCGTCGGCGGACCCGACCGTTCCTTCCTCGCGGAGGTGAAGGACGCGGTCACTCCGCGCGCCACCCTGCTGGTCATCGGCGTGCTCGCCCTCCACCTGCTCTTCATCGCCTCCTACGTGGGCGCGCTGCACGACCCCAAGCCCAAGGACGTGCCCTTCGGGGTCGTCGCGGCAGGGGGCGCGGCCGAGCGGACGGTCACCCGGCTGGAGCGGCTCCCGGGCGCGCCGCTGGATCCGCGCACGGTGGCCGACCGGGCGACGGCCCGGAAACAGATCCTGGAGAGGAAGATCGACGGCGCACTGGTCGTCGACCCGGCCGGCACCACCGACACCCTCCTGGTCGCCACCGGCGGCGGCCGGGTCCTGGCCACCACCCTGGAGGCGCTCACCGCCCGCGTGGAGAAATCCGAGGGCCGCACGGTACGGACCGTCGACGTGGCCCCGGCCGACACCGGCGACGCCAACGGCCTGTCGTCCTTCTACGTGACCGTGGGCTGGTGCGTGGGCGGCTACCTCTGCGCGTCGATCATGACGATCAGCGCGGGCGCCGCCCGGTCCACGCCGAGACGGGCGGTGATCCGGCTCGTCGCCATGGCCCTCGTCGCGCTGGTCGGCGGACTCGGCGGCGCCCTGATCGTCGGACCGGTCCTGGGTGCGCTGCCCGGCAGCTTCCCCGCCCTCTGGGGGCTCGGCGCCCTGATCATCTTCGCCGTCGGCGCGGCCACCCTCGCCTGCCAGGCCCTCTTCGGGCTCGCCGGCATCGGCCTGGTCATCCTGATCGTGGTGATCCTGGGCAACCCGAGCGCGGGCGGCGCCCTCCCGCCCCCGCTGCTCCCGCCCTTCTGGAAGGCGATCGGCCCGGCACTGCCGCCCGGCGCGGGAACCTGGGCCGCGCGGTCGATCGCCTACTTCGAGGGCAACGCCGTCACGGCCGCCCTGCTGGTCCTGTCGGCATGGGCGGTCGCCGGAACCGCGATCACCCTGCTGGCCACGGCATGGCGCACACGGCGGGCCGCCACCTAGGGCCTCTCGTTCGGATCAGACCGGATCCAAACGAAAGACCCCAGCCGTTCCGTCCACCTCCACCGACGCGGAAGTCCCGCCCCTCGCGCGCGGGGCGGGACTCCTGAGGGCCGAGGGCCGGTACGTCAGCCGATCTGGGTGCCCGTCGCCGACAGCGCCTCCGTCACCGGCTGGAAGAACGTCTCCCCGCCCGAGGTGCAGTCGCCGCTGCCGCCCGAGGTGAGGCCGATCGCGCTGCCGCCCGAGAAGAGGGAGCCGCCGCTGTCGCCGGGCTCGGCGCACACATCGGTCTGGATGAGCCCGTTGACGATGTCGCCGTTGCCGTAGTTCACGGTGGCGTCCAGGCCGGTGACCGTGCCGTCGTGCACCTGGGTCGTCGAGCCGCTGCGGGTGACCTTCATGCCGACGGTGGCCTCGGCGGCGCCGGTGATCGCCTGGGTGGAGCCGTTGTAGAGGTTCACCTCGCTCGGGTGTGCGACCTCGGCCGTGTACTTGACCAGGCCGTAGTCGTCGCCGGGGAAGCTGGAGGTCTCGTTGGTGCCGATCTCGGCGCCGGAGGAGTCCGACCAGGTCGAGATCGACTCGGTGCAGTGACCGGCGGTCAGGAAGTACGGCTCGCCGCCCTTGACCACGTTGAAGCCGAGCGAGCAGCGCCCGCCGCCACCGGTGATCGCGTCGCCGCCCGCCACGAGGGGCTTGAACTCCCCCTTGCTGCGCTGGAGTTCGGCCTTGGCGCCGAGGCCCTCGACGACCTTGGTGAGCTTGGCCCACTCGGCGGCGGAGACCGTGCGGTCGGCGGTGACGACGACCTTGTTGGTGGTCGGGTCCGTCACCCAGGCGGTGCCCGGAATGGTCGCGTCCTTCTTGAGCGTCGTACGGGCGCTCGTCAGCTCGGCGAGGGAGTTCTGAACGAGTCTGGCCTCGGCGCCGGCCGCCTCGACGGTCTTCGCGGCCGCCTCGTCGAGCACGTTCACCACGAGGCTCTTGCTCTGCGCGTCGTAGTAGATGCCTGCCGCGTCGGCGCCGAGGTCCTCGCCGAGCGTCGAGCCGAGCTTTCCGGCGGCGAGAGCGGAGAGGAGCCGGGGCTCGGGGGTGGCCGGTTCGCTGGCGTTCGCAGTCTGGAAGGTGACGCCCGCGGCTACGAGAGCGGTGATGCCCGCTCCCGTCATGACGGCCCGTCGCCTGGGTATGCGTCGGTGCTTCAACTCGGGTCCTCCTGTGGGGGGACGGACCGGACGGCTATGGGGGCCGTCGCGGCCCGGAAGGCTGGGTTGACGGGCGTTAACTCTTCCGAACCGCACAGGGCGCACACAAGGTCGAACGGAGGACGCGCACAGGGTGAGCACCCCGCGCCCTCCACACCTTCACCACCCCCGGGGCCAACACGGTGTAAATCACCGGTAGTTCAGTTTGCAAATACTACGCGCGTCACATGGGCCCGCGCGGCGGGCACGCGAGAGCCCCCGCACGCCGGTCGCGTGCGGGGGCTCTCCTGCGAGACGGAACAGGCCGTGACGGGCTAGAACACGCTGACGCCGTACGCGTTCAGTGCCTCGACGACGGGCTGGAAGAACGTCGTACCGCCGGAACTGCAGTTGCCGCTGCCGCCGGAGGTCAGACCGTAGGCCACGCCGTTGCTGCCGTAGAGCGAGCCGCCGGAGTCGCCGCCCTCGGCGCAGACGTTGGTCTGGATCATGCCGTAGACGACGTCGCCGCCACCGTAGTTGACGGTCGCGTTGAGCGCGGTGACCCGTCCGCTGTGGGTGCCGGTGGTCGAGCCGTCACGGTAGACGGTGGTGCCCACGGTCGGGTTGGCCGCGCGGGTGATGTCCACGCCCCCGGCGGTGCCCGACTTGGTGACCGAGGTGTTGGTGTACCGGACGATGCCGTAGTCGTTCGTCGGGAAGCTGGAGCCGGCCGTGGTGCCGAGCGTCGTGGTGTGGGACGAGTTGGACCACCACGTGCCGGCGCCGTCGGTGCAGTGACCGGCGGTCAGGAAGTAGTTGTTGCCCGCGCTGTCACGGACGTTGAAGCCGAGGGAGCAGCGCCAGCTACTCGCATAGATGGCGTCGCCGCCTTGGATGTACTTCTGGAACGTGCCCTCGGTGCGCTTGATCGTCAGAGCGTCGGCGTCACCGCCGGCCTCCTTCTTGATCTTCGCGATCTCGGCCTGCGACACCGTGCTGTCGACGGTGACGACGAGCCGGTTGGTCTTGCTGTCGACCGCCCAGGCGGTGCCCGGCACGTCGGCCTTGAGCACCGAGTTGCCTGCGCTCTTGAGTTCCGCGGCGCTGAAGGGGGTGGTGTCCGCGGCGTTCGCGTGGGGGATGGCGATGGCGGCGGCGGCCACGAGGCCGGTGGAGACGGCGATCAGCCGGGTGCGTCTCGTGATGCCGCTGGTGGTGGTGCGCTTGATCCTCACGTTTCGTTCCCTCCCAGGGGAATTCGGCGGGCCCGCGTGGGGTCGGGGCCCGTGAGGCGCAGTCGGGAGGCATCGGCGGTCCGGATTCCGTTCGGGGTTTCCTCCGGATTCCGGACACGCCATGCTCCTGACAAGCGCTGAGGGGGAGTATTCGGCCGAACGGCCGGTCGGCGCAAGGGCGCCTTTCGGCCGTCCAGCTTTGAATCAACCGACCGAGCCGGGCACCGCCGGCCTGCCGCGAACATGGTGTGCCGCACAGCGGAAAGCACCCCGGTACGGACCAAGTCGAGCCGTACGCAGTGGCGTCCGCACCCCGGTCCCGGCGCCTCGGACCTCACCCCCGCACCTTCGGCCAGCCCGGCCTCGGGATGTCCGGAAGTCGCCCCTCCGGAACCTCACGTCCGCTCACGTCCGCTCACGTCCGCCCTCCCGCGATCTGCCCGACCGGCCGGGCCAGGCCCAGGTGCTCCCGCAGGGTGCCGCCCGGATAGAAGGTGCGGAACAGTCCCCGGTGCTGGAGCAGCGCCACCGTGCCGTTGACCAGTCGCTCCAGGTCGCGGCGCGGTTCGACGGGGATCAGGTGGAAGCCGTCGACGGCACCGTCCCGGTGCCAGGAGGCGATCAGGTCGGCGAGGTCGACGGGGCCGCCCCGGTAGAGGGGGCCCCGCGCGCTTCGCCGGGGACCGCCGCCGCCATGGCCGGGCTCGGCTGCGTGCTCGCCGTCGCCGAGGTCGATCGACAGGGCCGCCAGCACCCGCAGGGAATCCGGCTCCCGTCCGGACTCCGCGGCGTCGGCCCGCAGTTGATCCCGCACCGACCGGGCCTGGGCACGACTCGTCACCCGCGCCAGTACGACGTCGGCGTACCGGGCCGCGGCGAGGCGGGCGGGCCCGTCGGTGGCGTCGGCCACCCGCACGGTGTGCCCCTGCGGGGAGGGACCGGTGAGGGCGGCGAGACCCGACGGCTCGCCGCCCGACACGTCGATCCGCCGGCCGGCCCGCCCCCGGCTGACCCGGTCCAGGTGGGCGACCGCGGCCTCGCCGTCGGCGGAACCGGCGTGCGGGCCGGTGACCATGGGCACCAGGCCGACGCGACGCGTGGCGGCCACGGCCCGCGACAGCACGGCCACCGCGTCGAGACCGGGTCCGGGGCCGACTCCGGCTCCAGGTCCAACTCCAGGTCCGGGTCCGGCCCCGGCGGACGTGTCGGCCAGGGTGACGAAGTCGAGCCCGCCGCGCTCGGCGAGCCGGATCAGCTCGACGTGTGCGCCGACGTCGTACTCCCCCGGCAGATCGACGGCGGCGGCCAGATGCGGCAGCCCCCGTCGGGACGATGACGTCATCGGCGTACCCCCCCTCATCCGGCACGCAGACCCCGGGCACACAGGACCTGGGCACGCAGAACCCCGGCACACAGACCCCCGACCCCCGCAACTCCGGCTCATCGGACCTCGCCTCACAGCACCTTGGAGAGGAACAGTCGCGTCCGCTCCTCCCCCGGCCGCTCCAGCACCTCCGCCGGCGGCCCCTGCTCGACGATCCGCCCGTCGTCCATGAACACGACCGTGTCGGCGACCTCGCGGGCGAAGCCGATCTCGTGCGTGACGACGATCATCGTCGTGCCCTGGTCCGCCAAGCCCCGGATCACGTCGAGGACTTCACCCACCAGCTCCGGATCGAGCGCGGACGTCGGCTCGTCGAACAGCAGCAGCTTGGGTTCCAGTGCGAGCGCCCGCGCGATGGCGACCCGCTGCTGCTGACCGCCGGACAACTGCCTCGGGTAGGCGTCGGCCTTGTCGGCGAGCCCGACCCGCTCCAGCAGCCGGCGCGCCGAATCCACCGCCTCCTTGCGCGGCCGTTTCAGCGCGGACACCGGCGCCTCGATGACGTTGTCGAGGACGGTGAGGTGCGGGAACAGGTTGAAGTTCTGGAAGACGAACCCGATCCGGGTGCGCCGGCGCAGCACCTCCCGCTCGGGCAGCTCGTACAGCCGGTCGCCGGACCGCCGGTAGCCGACCAGTGCGCCGTCCACGCTGATCGTGCCCCGGTCCACCTTCTCCAGGTGGTTGATGGTGCGCAGCAGTGTCGACTTGCCGGAGCCGGAGGGGCCGAGGACGACGGTGACCTCTCCGGCGCGCACCGACAGGTCGATGCCCTTGAGGACCTCCAGCGTGCCGAAACTCTTGTGGACTTTCCTGATGTCGACCATGACGGTCATGGCGTAGTTCCTTCGCGTGAAAGGTGAGTTGGCGGCGGGGGTGGGTCAGCCGGCGGCGGGACTTCCCAGGTCACGCAGGAAGACCAGGACGGCCCGCGCGGTGGCGTCGTTCTGCCGGAACGCGGGCCCGCCCGTGCGCGGCCGGGTGAACGCGCCGGGCGTCCGCCCGTCGGTGCCCGGCCCGAGCGCGAAGCGCCGGGGATGCGGCTCGCCGCCGCGGTCCAGGATCCGCCCGTCGAGGCGGTCCACCCGCAGCAGCCCGTCCGGGGTCTCGGCGACGCCCTCCCGGTGCAAGGCGCGCAGCAGTGGGTCGCGGGCGCGCCGGACCGTCGGCTCGGGCAGCCGGGCCTCGACCAGCGCCCGCGTCTCGACCGTGACTCCGGGCACGGTGGGACTGGACGCCCGGAACACCCCGTCCTCGGCGCGTACGGCCATGTCCGCGCCGACGAAGTTCAGCACCCCCGCCCGGGACAGGGCGAGGAGTTGCCGCAGCCGGGGTCCGGGCGGGCCGGAGGCCAGATAGCTGAAGAACCCGTGCCACGAGGACCCGATCTCGCCGAGCCGCACGAGCTGCCCGTAGACCGAGAGCAGACCGAGGAACACGGCCAGGTCAGGGCTGTGATCGGGATCATGCCGACGGCTCAGGTCGGCCTCGACGTACGCCCGCAGCCCGTCCTGGAACTCCTCGGCGGACCCGTAGCGCACCCCGTCCAGCGGCCTGTCGAGTGCGGCCAGGTCGAGCCGGTCGCCCGCGTCGGGCACGGCTGACGCCACGAGCGTCTCGCGCTCGGCGGCGTCCCCGGCCGCGGCGTACTTCTCCTCGAAGTCGGTCCAGGCGATCGCCGTACGCTCGGGGTGGACGGCGAACAGCCGGTGGTAGTGGGCGAACCCCAACTCCTTCTCCACCAGCGGCCACACGTCCTGGCGGAAGTCGAACCCCTGGGGCCGGGCCAGCAGTTCCGCGGTCTCGGCGGGGCCGAAGAACCTCGGCAGCGGCGGCCGTTCCCCGCTCCAGTCGTACCCGATCTTCGCGTGGTACGGCACTCCGCGCCGCGAGCCGACGTACAGCACCGGCTCCCGCCCCGAGGGGACGTAGGTGTCGCCCTCGTACCGGCCGCCGCGGCCCTCGGTCAGCAGCACCATCAGGTCGACGAAGGCGAGGCCGAAGCCGCGGACCAGGACGGGTTCGCCGGGCCGCAGTGCGGACAGGTCGCTGTCGGCGGTGAAGTCCGGCGGGAGGTGCACCAGCCCGTGCTCGTCCGCGTACGCCGTCAACGTGCGTTGTTCCTCGTCGAGTTCGGCGTCGAGATGGCCGAGGGCGAGGACGACGAGGTCGGCCGGGAGCGGCCGGGGACGGTCCTCCAGCCACACCTGCTGACGGCCGCCGCGCGGTCCGCCGACGCGCAGGGCGCGGCGCGGGTGGTGGTGGACGGTGACGGACGGGGGCAGCGCGGCCACCGCCCGCTCGTGCACCCAGCGCAGATAGCCGCCCTGGAGCTGCCGGTCGGCGAAGGTACGGCCGTCGATACCGGCCCACTCGTGCAGGGTGGGCCCCTCCCGGACGGGTCCGGCCATGTCCACCGTGTCGTCGGTGAACATGGTGACGTCCTCGGCGTGCGAGTTCATCCACAGCAGCGGTGACTGCGCGGCCCGCCAGATGCGTCCGGCGCCCGGCGGATGCGGGTCCACGAGATGGATGTCGAGGCCCTCGGCGGGGCCCTGACCTGCGTACAGCTCAGGTGCGTTGGCGGCGATCCGCTCGATGAGACCGGTCCCCCGCGGTCCGGCCCCGACGATCACCAGGGAGTGTCTCATCGGGTGTGCCCCGCACCGCGCGCGTAGTACTTCTCCACATAGTGCTGGCCGACCCCGAGCAGCGAGGTGACGACCGTGTACCAGACGGTGGCCACCATCAGCAGCGGGATCACCTGATAGGTGCGGTGGTAGACGAGCTGCACCGAGAACAGCAGGTCCTGGACGGCGATGACGCTGACGATGGAGGTGCCCTTGAGGGTGCCGATCAGCATGTTCCCGGCCGGCGGCACGATGGAGCGCATGGCCTGCGGCAGCACGATCCGCCACCAGCGGCGCCACCGGCCGAGCCCGAGCGCCTGCGCGGCCTCGATCTGCCCCCGGTCGACGGAGAGGATCCCGCCGCGCACCACCTCGGCGGCGTACGCGGCCTCGTGCAGGGTGAGTCCGATGATCGCGACGGCGACCGGGGTGAACAGGTTCACCGTCTTCACCCCGAACACCTGCGGGTACAGCGCCCCGATGTTGAACCACAGCAGCAGCTGCACGAGGATCGGGATCGACCGGAACAGCCAGACGTACCCCCAACTCACCGAGCTCAGGACGGGGTTGGCGGACAGCCGGCCCGCGGCGAGCAGGGTGCCCAGCGCGAATCCGAGCACCATCACCACCGCCGTCAGCCAGAGCGTGAGCCACAGCCCGCGCAGCACGGAGTCGGAGGTGAAGTAGTCCGCGACGAGGTCCCATCGGAACGCCTCGTTGCGCAGGACGGAGTTGACGGCGAGGCCGAGCAGGACCAGGACGGCGACGGCGGCCGTCCACTGACCGGGACGGCGGTGCGGGACGATCCGCGGGATGTCCTCGTGCTCCGGTGCGTCCGGTGCGGCGGAGGCTTTGGCGAGGGTGTCGGAAGACATGCGAAGGCTCCGTGACTTCGAGTCGAACACGGGTGGGTGCCTTCACACCGATGCGCCACAGAACGGCGCCGTACGGCCGAGCCCCTCAGCAGGGCCGTCCGCCGAGAGTACGGCGGCGTTTCCCCCCGCTGTCAAGGCCGTCCACACTGTGAGCCGTACGTCTCACGTCAGTTGACGCACCACCGGATGCCTGTTCCACTTGGCCCATGCATCCGCAGCAGTGGCTGGTCACGCGCTCCCACATCGACTTCGGTCGAGTGTGGTCCTCTTCCTGTTGAGCTGACCCCCTGCGGGCCCTGATTCCAGGGCACCCGGTTTCGCGTTCCGCCCTCCCCCAGCTCTGCCTTCACCCGCGCCACCTCCCCTCGGCTCGCGCTTTCCTCCTCCCTTTCCGCTGTCTTGGAGACCGCACACGATGCGTACGTCCACACGCTCACACAGGCGCGTTTTCATCCCCTTTGCCCTGATCATGTCGGCGACCCTGCTGCTCACCGCCTGCGGCTCCGGTCCGGACGGCAGCGGGTCCGCCGGCACCGCCCAGGCCGCCGCCGCGTCCGGCGAGATCCCCACCGAGGACGTCGTCTCCGCCGTCCGGAAGGACGCGAAGGCCGCTGCGCTGCTGCCCTCCGAGGTGAGCGGTCTGACCCTCGCGGTCAGCGTCGGCGGCACCCCGCCGGGCACCAGCTACCTCGACGACGGCAAGACACTGGCCGGCCAGGACATCGACTTCGCCCAGGCCGTCGCCAAGGTGCTGGGACTCCGACTCCGCACCGAACAGGCGAGTTTCGAGGCGATCCTGCCCGCGCTCGACAGCGGCAAGTACGACGTCGGCATCGGCAACTTCGGCGTCACCACCGAGCGCCTGAGAACCATCGACTTCGTCACCTACATCAACGACGGCCAGGGCTTCGCCACCCGTGAGGACAGCGAGCTGACGAAGGTGACCGACCTGAAGCAGCTGTGCGGCCTGAACATCGCCACCGGCGCGGGCACCACGTTCGAGGCCACGCTGGAGGACAACAAGCACGTCTGCACCGACGCCGGGAAGAAGGCGTACGAGGTGCAGACGTACAGCGAGCAGGGCGCGATCTGGTCGTCGGTGCAGCAGGGCCGCAGCGACGTCGTGATGTCCACCATCAACGGACTGCGCTACGCCGTCGCCCAGCAGGAGGGCCTGAAGTTCCTCAACGAGTTCCACCGTCTCGACGTCGGCTTCGCCTTCGAGAAGGGCACGAAGCTGGCCCCCGCCTTCCGGGCGGCCGTCGACAGACTCATCGCCGACGGCACCTACGCCAGGATCCTCGACAAGTGGGGCACTACGGGCTCGGCGATCGAGAAGTCACAGATCTCCCCGCCCGAGCTGAAGGACTGACCACGCAAGGACCGACCGCGGAAGGACCGACCGGAGAAAGGCCGACCGGAGAAAGGCCGGACTAGCAGTCGCAGCCGCAGCCGTCGCAACAGCAGCCGTCGCAGCAGTTCGAGCAGCAGTCACAGCCCTCGCAGCAGCTGTCGCAGTCGCAGCGCTGGCACAGCCCCTCCTTGGGCTCCCGGGTCCACGGGTCCTCGTACGAGCCGCAGCACATCTGGCACGTACAGGCGAGGCCCGACCACACCAGGCAGCCGGCGAGGAGGCCGCGCCGGTTGCGGTGCGGCGGCTGCGGGGGCGGCGGCGTACCGCCGGGACCGGACGGGGCGTAGGGGTTGCCCGGTGGCGGCCCGTACGACTCGGGCCCGCCCTGTTCCGGCGCGTGCGCGTGTCCGCACGAGGCGGTGCCGAAGGCCCGGTCCACCGAGGTGCGCAGCTCGTGCACGAGCAGCACATGCGCCAGCTTGGCGTCCGTGAACTCGGCGTCACGCAAGGCCAGGCGGATGCCGTGCATGGCGTCGTCCGCGAGCCGCCGGGCCTCGACGAGGGAGGTCCCGGTGGCCGTGAGCGGGTTCCAGGCGCCCGAGACGGCGTCGGTCTCCCGGTCCTCCACGGCGTCGAGGAGATGGGCGAGCCGGCCGAAGAGGCGTCCGGCCTCGGCGAGCGGCTGGGCGTTGCCGGGCCGGCCGGCCAGGATCGCGGTGTGCGCGAAGGCCGCGGCGGTGGCCGTCTCGGTCGGCTCGGTGACGGTCAGCAGCGGTGTGCCGGGCCCGGCAAGGGTCTCGATGCCGATCTGCCGGTCCACGGCGTCCACCAGCACCGCCGTGTCGAATCCGACGGCGGACCCTCCGCGCGCACCGGCCCGTCCCCAGCTCGTGGCCACCCGGCGCGCGGCCAGGGCGACCGGCCTGCGCGCCAGCAGCCCGTCCCCGTCGGCGACATGGTCACGCACCTTGGCGGCGGCCAGCACCAGGGAGACGGCCGCCGCGAGGCGTGCGCCCTCGCCCTGGGCGACGGACGCGGAGCGCATCCCGCGCAGCGGACAGGGCCCCGCCGTACGCCGCCATCCGTCGGACCGCTCGGCCTGAGCCTCCGTCAGGACCGAGACGAGCAGGCCGTCGTAGTTGGTGACGATCCGCGCGAACTGTCCGTGGTCGCGCCGCAGGGCTAGGCAGAGCCCGCACAAGTGCGCCATCCACTGGGTTTTGAGCCCTTCGCCGAGCCGGTGCCGGCACGGCCTCACGATCCCGAACATGTCCGAATCCCCCGTGATTTTTTGTTGATGCCCACGACATCGGGCGGCCATGAACACCGCCATGGGTTGCCGCATCGTATCGACCGATTGTCACGTGGGAATGGCCACCCCGTTCACCCGTCCGCACCGCCGCTCACCCGTACGCCGCGAAGAATCATATTTCACTCACAGTCAGCAGCCGTGTGGGTCACGACCCTTGGGGCACCTGGACTCTCGACGGATCGGCTGTGCACCAGTACCGTCACAAACCCCCCGCGCGGCGTCTATCCACTTGGCGCGACATCCGCATCATGGACGACCATGGGGAATGCGGAAAGCAAGAAGACCGCTGTGAGAGGAGGCGTCCATGGGATCGGTACGCAAGGCGAGTGCCTGGCTTGGCCTCGTCGACGACAACAACGATGACGAGCGTTACTACGACGACGACTATTCCGAGGGGACCGACTCCGGGGACGCCTGGGTCACCGACCCGCGGGTCAAGGTCGCGGGCGACACGGCCGAGCAGAAGGGCCGCCGGATCGGCACCGTGACCCCGGACAGTTTCCGGGACGCGCGGGCGATCGGAGAACTGTTCCGCGACGGCGTCCCGGTCATCATGAACCTCACGGCCATGGAGGCCGGCGACGCCAAGCGCGTCGTCGACTTCGCGGCCGGGCTGATCTTCGGCCTGCGTGGTTCCATCGAGCGGGTGTCGACCCGCGTGTTCCTGCTCAGCCCCGCCAACACCGAGATCGTCAACGGCGACCCGGCCGCGCACCGCGCGGACGGCTTCTTCAACCAGAGCTGAGGCAGGGCCGCTCGCCGGCCCTGCCCCCGCCCGGGGTCAGCGGAAGGCGTCGAGTCCGGTGAGCGCCTTGCCCAGCACGAGCTGATGCATCTCGACGGTGCCCTCATAGGTCAGCACCGACTCCAGGTTGGTCGCGTGCCGCATGACGGGGTATTCGAGGGAGATCCCGTTGGCCCCGAGGATCGTCCGCGCCGTACGGCAGATCTCGATCGCCTCCCGTACGTTGTTCAGCTTGCCGAAACTGACCTGCTCGGGACGCAGGCGGCCGGCGTCCATGCGCCGCCCCAGATGGTGGGCGAGCAGAATCCCCTTGTGCAGTTCCACCGCCATGTCGGCGAGTTTGGCCTGGGTGAGCTGGAAGCCACCGATCGGCCGCCCGAACTGCTCGCGTGACTTCGCGTAGTCGACGGCCGTCTCGAAACAGGCCCGTGCCGCCCCCATGGCACCCCACACGATCCCGTACCGGGCGTGCGACAGACAGCTGAGCGGCCCCTTGAGCCCGACAACCTCCGGCAGTACGGCGTCGGCGGGCAGCCGTACGCCGTCCAGCACGAGTTCGCTGGTGACGCTGGCCCGCAGGGACCACTTGTGCTTGATCTCGGGGGCGGAGAAGCCGGGGGCGTCGGTGGGCACGACGAAGCCCCTGATGCCGTCCTCCGTCTGCGCCCACACCACGGCGACGCCCGCGACGGACCCGTTGGTGATCCACATCTTGCGTCCGTCGAGGACCCAGTCGGAGCCGTCCTTCTTGGCGCGGGTCCGCATACCGGCCGGGTCGGAGCCGTGGTCGGGCTCGGTCAGCCCGAAGCAGCCGATGACCTCACCGGCGGCCATGCGCGGCAGCCAGGTCTGCTTCTGCTCCTCGCTGCCGAACCGGTGGATGGCGTACATCGCGAGGGAGCCCTGGACGGAGACGAGCGAGCGGATCCCGGAGTCGGCGGCCTCCAGCTCCAGACAGGCCAGCCCGTACTGCACGGCGCTGGCCCCGGCGCAGCCGTATCCCGTGAGGGACATCCCGAGCGCCCCGATCCCGCCCAGCTCCCGTGCCAGCTCCCGGAGCTGCGGCAGCTCGCCCTTCTCGTACCACTCGGCGACATACGGCAGAACCCGGTCACCGGCCCAGCCGCGCACGGTGTCCCGTACGGCGAGGTCCTCCTCGCTCAGGAGATCGTCGATCCCGAGGGGGTCGGACGGATCGAAAGGAGGCAGCAGGGACGACGACATGTTTCCCTCCGAAACCAGAAAACTAGCAGCGCTAGTCACGTCAACGCCCCCGACGTTACGACGCCCGGCGAACCCCGTCCAGCCCCCACCCCCACAACGCACGGAGAGCCGCCGACGTAGCCGAACCCCCACGGGCTCAAGCGACAGTCACGGGCGTGCGCGGGTGGGAGACAAACGGCCGTCAGGCCGAAGCCCGCACCGGCACGGCCTCCCGGGGCGACGGCAGCTCCACCGCGGGTGCCTCGCACTGCATCACCCGCGGCAGCCGCAGCGCCATCACCGCGCCGAGCAGCAGCAGCCCCGCGCTCACCACGAGCGTCACATGCAGTCCGTGCACGAAGCAGTCCCGCGCCGTCTGCCGCAGCACCTCCCCGGCCGGGCCCCCGAGCCGCCCGGCGACCTCGTAGGCCTCGCCCAGCGAGTTCCCCGCGGCGGCCGACGCCTCGGCCGGCACGCCCGGCACCGAGGACAGCCCCGGCGCGTAGGCCGCGTTCATCACACTGCCCAGCAGCGCGATCCCGATCCCGGCGCCCAGTTGGTAGGAGGTCTCGCCGATCGCCGCCGCCCCGCCGGCCTGCTCCGGCGGAGCCTCGCTCAGCATCGACTCGTACGCCCCGAACAGCGTCGTCTCCAGCCCGAAGCCCAGCAGCAGGAACCCGGCCAGCATCAGCCCCGCGTTGTCCGTCCCGCCCATCGAGGTCAGCAGGACGACCGCGACGGCCGTGAGGCAGAACCCGGCACACACCATCCGCCGTGGCCCGAAGCGCCGCAGCAGCCGCGCCCCGGCGAGCCCGGCGGACATCGCGGCGAAGGTCAGCGGCAGCAGCCGCAGGCCCGTCTCCAGCGGGGACAGGTCCAGGACCAGCTGGAGGTACTGCGCCGCGATCAGTTCCAGACCGACCAGCGCCAGCATCGCCAGCACGATGCACCCCACCGCCGTGCTGAACGCCGGCCGCGCGAACATCCGCAGATCCACCAGAGGATGCCTGCGCCGTCGCTGACGCCGTACGAACAGCACGATCAGCAGCGCGCCCGCCGCCAGCGGCGCCAGGGTGGAGGGACCGAGTTCGCCGCTGCCCAGCCGCTTGACGCCCAGGACGGCTCCGAACAGTCCGGCGGCGGCCATCAGCGCGCCCACCACGTCCCACGGCCCCTCCCCCGAGCCCTTCGACTCGGGCAGCAGCAGCCGCCCCACCGGCAGGCTGACCAGCATCAGGGGAATGTTGACGAGGAAGACCGAGCCCCACCAGAAGTGCTCCAGCAGGAAGCCGCCGAGCAGCGGACCGACCGCCGCGCCGACCGCGGCCACCGCACTCCAGATGCCGATCGCAAGCGCTCTCTCCCGCCGGTCGGGGAAGACCTGGCGCAGGATCGACAGCGTGGCGGGCATGATCATGGCGCCGCCGACGCCGAGCAGCGCCCGCGCGACGATGAGCACCTCGGCCGTGCCGGCGAACGCCGCCATCGCGGAGGCCACGCCGAACAGCGTGTAGCCGAGCAGCAGGATCCTTCTTCGGCCGACCCGGTCGCCGAGCGTGCCGAAGAGGATCAGCAGCGAGGCGCAGACCAGGGGATAGGTGTCGACGATCCAGAGCAGTTCGATACCGCCGGGCCGAAGGTCCTCGGTGACGGCGGGCACGGCCACGTGCAGCACGGTCGCATCGACGGCGACCAGGAGCAGGCTGACGCACAGCACCACCAGTACGACCCAGCGGTTGGCACCGGCCCCGGCCGCCCGACGGCGCAGCCGAACGGCGGCCGTGGTCGTCCCGGACATGAACGTACCTCCCAGAGTTTCCTCGGGTTCGGCGGGCTCGCGGGGTGGGGACTCCCCGGGGCTCGGCCGGAGAGGAGCGGTGGTCCCCGGCCCGCGCACTGAACGACGAGTGACACGCAGCGTACGCGAGTTCGTCCGTCGTCCACGTGGCGGACCTCTCACAGCTCCCGGACAACCATGTGGCGTACGCCACTCCCCTCACGGCCCGTCGCACCCCGGCGCACCCTCCGCTTCCGGGCTCCGCCGATAATCGGCCGGTGACCGATCTCGAGACCCGCGTGGCACCGCCCGGCCCCGCGGCCCTGCGCCGGGCGGCCCCCGCCCTCCTGGGGTACGCGGCCGTGCGCGTCCTGGGGCTGCTCGCCCTCGCCGTGTGGAGCGCCGCGCGGGACAAGAGCGCGTACACCTTGTTGACGGCCCGCTGGGACTCCCTGTGGTACACCCGCGTCGCCGAGCTGGGCTACGGCTACGAGGTGCGGCTGCCGAACGGTGACGTCCACTCCAACCTGGCGTTCTTCCCGCTGCTACCCTGGCTGGAGCGGGCGGTCGCGGCGGTGACCCCGCTGTCGTACGCCGACGCGGGCTTCGCCGTCTCCCTGTTCGCCTCGCTCGCCGCGGCCTGGGGGATCTTCGCGGTCGCCGACCATCTGTACGGGCGCCGGGCCGGGGTGTGCGCGGTCCTGCTGTGGGCGGTCCTGCCGGTCGGGATCGTGCAGTCGATGGCGTACAGCGAGTCACTGTTCACCGCGCTGGCCGCCTGGTCGCTGTACGCGGTCCTCACCGGCCGCTGGGTGACCGCCGGTCTGCTGGCGTCGCTGGCCGGCCTGACCCGACCGGTGGGACTCGCCGTGGTGGCCGCGGTGTGGGTGGCGGGCGTGGTCTCGTTCGGGCGAGAGCGGAGTGCGGCGGACGCGCGGGGCGCACGCGTCGCCCCGCGCGCCCTCGGTCTCCTCCTCGCGCCCCTCGGCGCGGCCGGCTACGTCCTCTGGGTCGGCCACCGCACCGGGAAGGGCCCTCTCGGCTATCTCGACGTGCAGGCGGGCTGGCGCAACGGTTTCGACGGCGGTTACGCCTTCGCCCGCTTCATCATCGACAAGTTCACGTCAATTCCGTCGGCCTTCGCCGGTCTCGCCCTGATCATCGGCGTCACCCTGCTGATCCGGCTGTACGTCGCCGGTGTGCGCGGACGGCAACCGCTCCCCCTGCTGGTGTACACGGGGATCGTCCTCGCCCTCGCGCTGTGCGCTTCGAGCTACTTCGGCTCGAAACCACGCCTGCTGCTGCCCGCCTTCCCGCTCCTGTTCCCCCTCGCCCTGGCCCTCGCCCGGCTGCGCCCCTGGCGATCGGCGCTGGTCGTGGGCGGTGTCGCGGTGGCGTCGGCGGTGTACGGCGCGGGGTGGCTGAACGGCTCAGGTCCGCCCTGACCGTCCGGGACGGCCGAGCGAGCGGGCGGAGAATGGCGGCCATGCATTCGGCGAACGCATTCATAAGTTAGCCAAAACCACCCTCCGGAATGATCAAAAGAATTGAACGGAGCAGCGTTCGGGGATTACGGAATCCAGCGGAATAAGTGCACTTCTGAGAGCAATCCCACATCACATCGTCATCACAAAGCCGTGGATTCGGCGGGGAACTGCGCTCACCCGCTGTAACGTCGATTGGGTGCGTACCGAACAAAACCTCACCCGTCTGGACCGGGTGTTCGCAAGGCTGGACCGTGAGCCGGAACGGCCGGCCCACATCGACGTGCCACGGATGAGCAGGCACCGGGTCGCGCTGTTCTCGGCGACCCTGGCCTTCTACCTGGCCATCGTGTGGCTCGTGGTGACCACCTCGTGGCTGGTCCGCCTCGACTGGCAGGTCATGTTCTTCCGGCCGTACCAGCAGTGGTCCGAGATCCACTGGTTCGTCGACTACTACGTGGTCCTCGGCCAGCGCGGGCCCACCGCCGTCATGATCTGCGCCTGGCTCGGCTGGAGATCCTGGCGCCAGCACACCCTGCGGCCACTGCTCACGCTCGGTGCCTCACTGCTGCTGCTGAACATCACGGTCGGCGCGGCGAAGATCGGCATGGGCCGTCTCGGCCCTCACTACGCCACCACCATCGGCTCGAACGAGATGGGTCTCGGCGGCGATATATTTCCCAGCGGCCACACCGCCAACGCGGTCGTGACCTGGGGAATCCTGGCATATCTGGCCTCCACCCCGCGAGCCCGCCGCTGGCTGTCGGCACTCTCCGCGGTGACCTCGCTCGGTGTCGGCCTCGCCACGGTCTACCTCGGTACGCACTGGCTGAGCGACGTGGTCCTCGGCTGGGCCGCCGGCCTGCTCATCCTGCTGGCCCTGCCCTGGTGCGAGCCGTTGATCGCCCGCACCGAGGCCTGGATCTTCACGCTGCGCGACCGCCGGCGCGCCCGCCGCGCCGGTACGACGCCGGCCCCGACCCCCGTCCCGGTCCCGGTGGCCGTACCGCTCAAGCAGCGCTCCCCGGCCGGCCGGCAGGACGAGGCGACCACCGCCGCCCGCGAGGCGACGGTGCGTCCGTCCAGGGCGCCGGTCTACCTCGCCCCCGGTCCGCACACCGCCCGCGGGGAGCGTGCCCCCATCACCCCGGTCGGCAGTCGCCGTCCGGCCCACGCGGACCGGCTTCCGCACGGCCCGAACACGCCGACCACCCCGGCCGGCCGTCCCCTGACCGGCGGCTGACCGGCTCGCGCGGGACCACCGGTACGCACAGACCCGGCCCCGCGCGCCTCACCCCTTCCAGGCCCGCGTCACCCTGCCCTCACGCACCTCGAAGTTCAGCCGCCCCACCCGGTACTCCATGGTGATGATCGTTCCGGGGGCCAGCGAGCGCACCGTCGACCATCCCCGTTCCCGGGCGAGCCGCTCGGCCCGGTCGCTCTCTAGGCCGACATATCCGTCCGGACTGTCCTGGGGCTCCGCAGGCGGAGTGGGAATCGTTGCCATACCCGCAACGCTAGGCCGGGGCCGCCGTTCCGGGAACCCCGAACGGGAGATGTGGATCACTCCGGTCACACTTCTGTCACAGGACCACGACACGCGTTTCGGTTCGCATCCGTCACACGAACGAGCGATTCCGTACGCCTTTCGCAGGTATTCGATCGTCATTTCCGCGTGTCGTACCGGCCCCTTCAATTGCCCGGCAGAGAGTTCCCGGAGACCCGTTCCCGGACTCCGTTCCATTCCGATTCCGCAGGGTTCGCGGGAGCCGAATACTCATAGGAAATACACGGCTTCCCCACACATCCTCCGTACGCCCCCTGTCGGGCGCGTGGCGGCGCGAGCATCATGGCGACAGCTCGCGGGCACCCGTGCGGCGCGGGCGAGGCAGGCCCGGGGCGCGAGTAGTGAAGGGGCGAGCGAGCGATGGGGACGCAGACCGTACCGGCGGCGGTACGCACCGCGGGCGGGAGGCGGGGCCGGGTCGTGATCGACTGGCTGACCACCACCGACCACAAGAAGATCGGGCACCTCTACCTGATCACGTCCTTCGCGTTCTTCCTGATCGGCGGGGTCATGGCGCTGATCGTGCGCGCCGAACTGGCCCGCCCCGGGCTGCAGATCGTGGACAACCAGCAGTTCAACCAGTTGTTCACCCTGCACGGCACGATCATGCTGCTGCTGTTCGCGACCCCGTCCTTCGCGGGCTTCGCCAACGAGCTGATGCCGCTCCAGATCGGCGCCCCGGACGTGGCCTTCCCCCGGCTGAACATGCTGTCGTACTGGCTCTTCCTGTTCGGCGGGCTCATCGTGATGGGCTCACTGCTGGTGCCCGACGGGCCGGCCGCCTTCGGCTGGTTCGCCTACGCGCCGCTCAACAGCTCGACGTACTCCCCCGGCATCGGCCCCGACCTGTGGATCATGGGGCTGGCGCTGGCGGGCTTCGGCACGATCCTGGGCGCGGTCAACTTCGTCACCACCATCATCGCGATGCGCGCGCCCGGCATGACGATGTTCCGGATGCCGATCTTCACCTGGAACACCCTGTTCACGTCGATCCTGATCCTGATGGCCTTCCCGGTGCTGGCGGCGGCGCTGCTGGTGCTGGAGGCGGACCGGCGGTTCGGCTCACAGGTGTTCGAGGCGGCCAACGGCGGGGCGCTGCTGTGGCAGCACCTGTTCTGGTTCTTCGGGCATCCCGAGGTGTACATCATCGCGCTGCCGTTCTTCGGGATCATCACGGAGATCATCCCGGTCTTCAGCCGCAAGCCGATCTTCGGCTACCTGACCCTGGTCGGCGCGACGATGGCGATCACCGGGCTCTCGGTCGTCGTGTGGGCCCACCACATGTTCGCCACCGGGGCGGTG
Source organism: Streptomyces bobili (assembly GCF_002154575.1). GTDB lineage: Bacteria > Actinomycetota > Actinomycetes > Streptomycetales > Streptomycetaceae > Streptomyces > Streptomyces bobili. The sequence continues at coordinate 25,008 of NZ_MUBA01000130.1, read as the reverse complement.
CTGCTGCCGTTCTTCTCCTTCATGTCGTTCCTGATCGCGGTGCCGACGGGCGTGAAGTTCTTCAACTGGACCGGGACCATGCTGAAGGGCTCGGTGTCCTTCGAGACGCCGATGCTGTGGGCGACCGGCTTCCTCGTGACGTTCCTGTTCGGCGGGCTGACCGGGGTCATCCTGGCGTCGCCGCCGCTGGACTTCCACGTCACCGACTCGTACTTCGTCGTCGCGCACTTCCACTACGTGGTCTTCGGCACGGTGGTCTTCGCGATCTTCGCCGGGTTCTTCTTCTGGTGGCCGAAGTTCACCGGCAAGCTGCTCGACGAACGGCTCGGCAAGATCCAGTTCTGGACGCTGTTCGTCGGCTTCCACACCACGTTCCTGGTGCAGCACTGGCTGGGCGCCGAGGGCATGCCGCGCCGCTACCCGGACTATCTGGCCGCGGACGGCTTCACCGCCCTCAACACGGTCTCCACGATCGGCGCGTTCCTGCTCGGCCTGTCGACGCTGCCGTTCCTCTACAACGTCTGGAAGACCGCCCGGTACGGCGAGAGGGTCGAGGTCGACGACCCCTGGGGCTTCGGCCGCTCCCTGGAGTGGACGACCTCCTGCCCGCCGCCCCGGCACAACTTCACCGCGCTGCCCCGGATCCGCTCGGAGTCCCCTGCGTTCGACCTGCACCACCCCGAGTTCGCGGCGGAGATCCCGCAGCCCGAGCCGAAGAAGCACCAGGCGGGCTCGTGAGCGGGCCCCGCCGGACCGGTCCGGCGGGGCCCGTCGGCCGCGTCAGAAGTTCAGCCGCAGGCCCGGCATGATCAGGTCGGGGTTCGGGCCGACGGCCGTCCTGTTCGCGGCGTAGACACGCTGCCAGGTGGTTCCGTGGAGCGCGGCGATCGTGCTGAGCGTGTCGCCCGCGCGGACGGTGTGGTCGCCGCCGCCGCGGGGGGCCGTGCCACGGGAGCCGTGCCCGGTGGAACGCTCGGCGGCGCCGGCCGCCTTCGAGGAGCCGTTCGTGGCCGACCCCTTCGTGGGCGAACCGCCCTTCGAGGAGCCGCTCTTCGCCGAGCCGTTCGCGGCCGGGCCGTTCTGGGCCGAGCCGCCCTTCGACGACCCGCTCCCGGCCGATCCGTTCTCGGCCGCGGGGGCGCCGCCGGAGGCCCCGGCCCGGGTCGAGCAGGTCGGCCACGCGCCCCATCCCTGGGAGCGCTGGACCTTGGTGGCGACCGCGATCTGCTGCGCCCTGGTGGCCCGGTCGGCGGTCGGCGCGTAGGCCGTGCCGCCGAAGGCGCGCCAGGTGGACGCGGAGAACTGGAGTCCGCCGTAGTAGCCGTTACCGGTGTTGATGTGCCAGTTGCCGCCGCTCTCGCACCGGGCGATGCGGTCCCACACCCCGGCGTCCGCCGCGGCGGCGTTGCCTCCCGCGGCCAGCAGTCCGAGGGGGGCGAGAAGCGCCGCCCCGGCGAGGACCGCTGTCGTACGCGCCTTGGTGGCGCGAGCGTCGGCGCGGGTGTTATCGGCACATTCGGACATGAAGATCCCTCTCTACGAACCCGGGTCTCCCCCTGAGCGGAGCACGCCGTCCACGCGGGAACGCGGTCGTCGTGCTCCGCCCCGTCCGCCGGCGGTGGTGCTGCGCGCTGTCTGGCTCTGCGCGGCCGGCGGACGTACCCGAGCGGTGCTCGCTGCACACAGCCGAGGAATCTAGGTCCCCGACGGCCCGTCATCAATCAACCGGCCTTCTCCGCAGGCCAGTTCCGCGTTACCGCCGGTATCGTCCAGATCCGGACACCTATTTCATTCCCTGATTTCCGTATTTGTCGACCAACCTCCCGGTTGCCCTGTGTCCCACCTCACGCGCCCAACCTCCGTAACCCACTCGTTACTTGACGATGAGTGGCCGATTCCGCACGTCAGGTGACCCTGCGCGCAGGTCGGTTCGATTCGCTTCGCCGGGCAGCGTGACCCCCGCCACAGCTCGCCCGTTGTCTTCTGCATGAGCCGGGGAGCCACCCGGCCCGCCCACGCACCGCATCCGAGGGAGTCACCCGTGCCGCGCATGCTCGACGTCAGCGACGAGGTACGCGCCGAGATCGGCGCCGAAGAAGCCGACCGGCTGCTCGCCGGAGAGAACGCCCCGGGCAGTTACGACTGCACGTCCTGCCGCACCCCGGGCGACTCCGAGCACGAGCGCACCAGCACCGTCCTGTTCATCGGGGACGAGACCGCCGTCCTCGCCTTCGCCCACTCCTCCTGCCTGCCCTCCCAGGTCGTCCAGGTCACCGAGGAGCAACTCCAGGGCGCCGTCCGCTCGATCAGCGGCGACACCGTCGACCTGGACCCCGACAAGGTCGTGCCCGAACAGGCCGTGCTCGGTGTGACGAGCGGACTCGTCCTGATCGCCGGGGAGTTGCACCCGGCGCTGGTCGTGGAGCCGACGGCGCCCATCGTGCGGCCCGGAGCCACCGACATCGGCGACGACTTCCTTCCGCTGCTCATCGAGCAGGGCTTCATGCCGCTGTCCGAGCTGTCCGAGGTACCGCCCGTGCAGCACGGCTGGTCCGTGCTGCTGGCGATGGGGCAGCTGCACGCGGTGCTCCAGCCCTCGGTCAACGGCGGCCAGCCGGTCGCCTGGTGGCAGGCCCACCAGCCGTTGCAGGTGACGGAGGGCTGGCGGGCCGCCGCCAACAAGCACCAGCAGGTGCTGATGTTCGCGGCCCCGGTGGGCTCGATCGGCCGCCAGCCCCGTGAGGACCTGCTGCGGGGCGCGCTGGACAAGGCGGCGGCGAACGGAAAGCTGGTGGGGGCGGCCATGCCGCTCGCCGGGACCTGAGCACCTGGGCCCTGCCGGCCGGGGACGCGGCCGTACCGCCGCGCCCCCGAAGGCCGGTCACCGGCCGCATCCCTTGACCTCACACGTCGTTTGGACATACGTGCACACCTACGACGTTCCCCGCCGCCAGCCCTACCCGATCCCGTCCGCGCGACCGGCCCAGGACTCCCATGGCGGCCCTTCGGCCACGCCGATCTACGACACGCTCTACGCCGAGTACGTCAAGTCGTTCCGCTCGCTGCCGGGTGACCGCAGCGGCGAGGAGGAACTGGGGTTCACCGCCTTCGGGAACATCCCGTACAGCACGGGGTCGTACGCGGTGCCGCGGCCGGGATCGTTCAGCAGCTCGTACAGCGCCTACAGTGCGGGCGCGCAGAGCGCCCGGCTCGGCGGACAGCCGTCGCAGGGACAGGCACAGGGACAGTCGCAGGTGCAGGTGCAGTCGCCGCAGTGGCAGCGGGTGGGACCGCTCGGGCAGACCCCGCAGACCTCGCAGACCGGGCAGCAGCAGACGCCCACCGGGACGCATCACCTCCCGGCGCTGCCCCCGGCACCCCGGCGGAGCGGCTGAGGCCGCCGGACGGGCCGAGGCGGACGGACACGGCGTGACACGGCCGGAGGGCGGCACCCGCGATGGGTGCCGCCCTCCGGCCGTGTCGTCTCCTCAGGTCACTTCTTCTTGCCGCGCTTCTCGCGCACCCGCACCGAGATGTGGATCGGCGTGCCCTCGAAGGCGAACTCCTCGCGCAGGCGGCGCTCGATGAAGCGTCGGTAGCCCGCCTCGATGAAGCCGGAGGCGAACAGTACGAACCGCGGCGGCTTGGTGCCGGCCTGGGTGCCGAAGAGGATGCGCGGCTGCTTGCCGCCCCGGACCGGGTGCGGGTGGGCCGAGACCAGCTCGCCGAGGAAGGCGTTCAGCCGGCCCGTGGGAACGCGGGTCTCCCAGCCGGCCAGGGCCGTCTCGATCGCCGGGACGAGCTTCTCCATGTGCCGTCCGGTGCGCGCCGAGACGTTCACCCGCGGCGCCCACGCCACCTGGGCCAGCTCGGTCTCGATGTCCCGCTCCAGGTAGTAGCGGCGCTCCTCGTCGAGGGTGTCCCACTTGTTGAAGGCGAGGACGATCGCGCGGCCCGCGTCCACCGCCATGGTGACGATCCGCTGGTCCTGCACGGAGATCGACTCGGAGGCGTCGATCAGGATGACCGCCACCTCGGCCTTCTCCACCGCGGCCGCGGTGCGTAGCGAGGCGTAGTAGTCGGCGCCCTGCTGGAGGTGGACCCGCTTGCGGATACCGGCCGTGTCGACGAACTTCCAGATGACACCGCCCAGCTCGATCAGTTCGTCGACCGGGTCACGGGTGGTGCCCGCGATCTCGTTGACGACGACACGCTCCTCGCCGGCCACCTTGTTCAGCAGTGAGGACTTGCCGACGTTCGGGCGGCCGATGAGAGCGATGCGGCGCGGGCCGCCGACCGCCGTGCCGAAGGTCTGCTCGGGCGCCTCCGGCAGTGCCTCGAGGACGGCGTCGAGCATGTCGCCGGTGCCGCGGCCGTGCAGCGCGGAGACGGGGTGCGGCTCGCCGAGGCCCAGGGACCACAGGGCGGACGCGTCCGCCTCGCCGCTGAGTCCGTCCACCTTGTTGGCGGCCAGCACGACGGGCTTGCCGGCCTTGCGCAGCAGTCGTACGACCGCCTCGTCGGTGTCGGTCGCGCCGACCTTGGCGTCGACGACGAAGACGACGGCGTCGGCGGCCTCGATCGCGTACTCGGCCTGGGCGGCCACGGAGGCGTCGATGCCGAGGACGTCCTGCTCCCAGCCGCCGGTGTCGACGAGCTTGAAGCGGCGGCCCGCCCACTCGGCCTCGTAGGTCACGCGGTCACGGGTGACGCCCGGCTTGTCCTCGACGACCGCCTCGCGCCGCCCGATGATCCGGTTGACGAGGGTCGACTTGCCGACATTGGGGCGGCCGACGACGGCGAGGACCGGCAGTGGTCCGTGCCCGGCGGCCTCGATCGCTCCCTCGACGTCCTCGACGTCGAAGCCCTCTACCGCGGCGAGCTCCATGAACTCCGCGTACTCGGCGTCGCCGAGTGCCCCGTGGTCGTGCTCGAAGGAGTCCGAGCCGTCGGGCTGGATGTGGTCGTTCATGAAGTCCGTACCTCTGCGTTCATTCGTGGTGATCGGTGGAGCACCCGTTTTCGGCGGTTTGATCCACTACTCAGTGTCGCCCAGCGTCCGCCCGGACGCCCGGCGTTTTCGTTCCTCGTGCCGCTAGCCCGCGTCCGCCGGCCGGCCGGTGAGCCGTCTGGCGTGCTCCAGGTGAGCGGCCAGTTGCTTCTGGATCCGCTCGGTGGCCTCGTCCAGCGCCTTGCGCGTACGCCGCCCGCTGCCGTCGCCCGCCTCGAACGGGTCGCCGAAGACGACGTCGACGCGGGACCGCAGCGGGGGCAGTCCCTTGAACAACCGTCCGCGCCGCTCGGTGCTTCCCAGTACGGCCACGGGGACGATCGCCGCCCCGCTGCGCACCGCGAAATAGGCGAGCCCCGCGCGCAGCGAGGCGAAGTCGCCCTCGCCCCGCGTGCCCTCCGGAAAGATACCGAGAACGCCGCCGGCCGCCAGCACACCCAGTGCGCGGGTGATGGCCTTGCGGTCGGTGGTGTCCCGGTCGACCTTGACCTGCCCGATGCCCGTCAGGAACGGGTCCAGGGGACCGATGAACGCTTCCTTCTTGATCAGGAAGTGCGTCGGCCGGGGCGCCACGCCCATGACCATCGGCCCGTCGATGTTGTGCGAGTGGTTGACGGCGAAGATCACGGGACCGGTCGCCGGTACCTTCCAGGCGCCCAGCACCCGCGGCTTCCAGAAGCCGTACATCAGGCCGACGCCGATGCGCCGCCCGACCTCGGCGCCCCTCTCCGAGGGCAGTTCTCTCACTTCGCCGCCCGCTTCTCCCCGACGAGGGTGACCACACACTCGATGACCTGGGCCAGCGTCAGCTCGGTGGTGTCCACCTCCACGGCGTCGTCCGCCTTGGCGAGCGGCGAGGTCTTGCGCGAGGAGTCGGCCGCGTCCCGCTTGATCAGCGCCTCGCGGGTGCTGTGCACGTCCGCGCCCTTCAGCTCACCGCTGCGGCGGGCCGCGCGGGCCTCGGGCGAGGCGGTGAGGAAGATCTTCAGATCGGCGTCGGGCAGCACGGTCGTCCCGATGTCACGCCCCTCGACGACGATGCCCCGCTCGGCGGAGGCCGCCAGCGACCGCTGCAGCTCGGTGATCCGCGCCCGCACCTCCGGGACGGCGCTCACCGCGCTGACCTTGGAGGTGACCTCCTGGGTGCGGATCGGGCCGGCCACGTCCGTGCCGTCGACGGTGATCGTCGGGTCGGCCGGGTCGGTGCCGGAGACGATCTCGGGCTTCCCGGCGACGGCGGCGATCGCCGTGGGGTCCTCGATGTCGATCCCGTTGCTGACCATCCACCACGTGATCGCCCGGTACTGCGCACCGGTGTCCAGGTAGCTCAGCCCGAGCTGGGCGGCCACGGCCTTGGACGTGCTCGACTTGCCCGTGCCGGAGGGACCGTCGATGGCGACAATCACGGGCTGGGCGGCGCCGTTTTCCACGGGAGGACACCTTCCTGGTGCGAGGTGGTGGGCTGCGGGACGAGAATGCGCCCCGCACAAGGTTACTGTGTGCGGGTCACTCATCCGGCCGACGGCCGTCCGGAGGGCCCTTCTCGCCGCCCGCGGCCCCCTGCGGCGCCCACCCGGACGTCGGGCGCCTACTGCCGCAGCGCCCATCCCCGCTCACGCAGCGCGGCGCTCAGCACACCCACCGCCTTGGGTTCGACCATCAACTGCACCAGGCCCGCCTGCTGCCCCGTCGCGTGCTCGATGCGTACGTCCTCGACGTTGACCCCCGCCCGCCCGGCATCGGCGAAGATGCGGGCCAGCTGTCCCGGCTGGTCGTCGATGAGCACCGCCACGACCTCGTACGTCCGCGGGGCGGACCCGTGCTTGCCGGGGACCCGGACCTGGCCGGCGTTCCCCCGCCGCAGGACGTCCTCGATGTCGCCGGCGCCCTCGCGGCGCTTGTCCTCGTCGGAGGACTCCAGGGCCCGCAGCGCCCGGACCGTCTCGTCGAGGTCGGAGGCGACGTCGCCGAGCAGGTCGGCGACCGGCCCGGGGTTCGCGGAGAGGATGTCGATCCACATGCGGGGGTCGGAGGCGGCGATCCGGGTGACGTCCCGGATGCCCTGCCCGCACAGCCGTACGGCGGCCTCCTCGGCGTTCTGGAGGCGGGCGGCGACCAGGCTGGAGACCAGGTGGGGCATGTGGGAGACGAGCGCCACGGCCCGGTCGTGGGCGTCGGCGTCCATGACCACGGGGACGGCACGGCAGTGCGAGACCAGTTCCAGGGCGAGGTTGAGCACCTCGGTGTCGGTGTCGCGGGTCGGCGTCAGCACCCAGGGGCGGCCCTCGAAGAGGTCGGCGGTCGCGGCCAGCGGGCCGGACTTCTCGCGGCCGGACATCGGGTGGGTGCCGAGGTAGGCCGACAGGTCCAGGCCGAGCGCCTCCAGCTCCCGGCGTGGTCCGCCCTTGACGCTGGCCACGTCGAGGTAGCCGCGGGCCACACCCCGGCGCATGGCGTCGGCGAGGACGGCGGCCACGTGGGCGGGCGGGGCGGCGACTATGGCGACGTCGACCGGGCCGTCGGGGGCCTCGTCGGTGCCCGCGCCGAGCGCCGCCGCCGTACGGGCCTGCTCGGGGTCGTGGTCCTCCAGGTGGACGACGACGCCCCGCTGGACGAGGGCGAGGGCCGCGGAGGTGCCGATGAGGCCGGTTCCGATGACGAGCGCGGTCCTCACTGGGCGATGTCCTTGCGCAGGGCGGCGGCGGCGCCGAGGTAGACGTGGTTGATCTCCGAGCGGGGCCGGTCGGACTCGATGTGCGCGAGGACGCGGACGACCCTGGGCAGGGCGCCCTGGATGTCGAGTTCCTGGGCGCAGATCAGCGGCACGTCGACGATGCCCAGCTTGCGCGCGGCGGCGGCCGGGAAGTCGCTGTGCAGGTCGGGGGTGGCCGTGAACCAGATGCTGATCAGGTCGTCCGCGCTGAGGGAGTTGCGCTCCATCACGGCGGTGAGCAGCGCCCCGACCTGCTCGTCCATGTGTCCGGCTTCGTCCCTGTCCAGCTGGACGGCCCCCCGGACCGCTCGTACCGCCACGGCGCTGCTCCTCGCTGACTCGGCTGACGACTCTCTCTGTCCGTCTTCGCCGTCCAGCGTAGTCAGCCCGGACCGGCCCGGAACACGGCGCCCGCCCGCTGAGACGCGTCCCGTGCGCGCCCGGCCGCCGCCGGTACGACTCGGGTGTTCTGTGTCACTCTGTCCCTCGGACGCATCCTCTGCTTCTTCCCCACTTTCGGAGTGACGACATGACCCTCCCCGCCTCGCGCCGGACGGTTCTCCTCGCGACGGGCGCGGCGGCGCTCGCCGTCGGCTGTGGCGATCAGGACGCCGACGGCGACTCGTCCGGCGCGTCCGTCTCCGCCGGTCAGGAACTGGCGAGGACGGCCGACATCCCGGTCGGCGGCGGCAAGATCTTCAAGGACGAGAAGGTCGTGGTGACGCAGCCTGCGCAGGGCGACTTCAAGGCGTTCTCGGCGGTCTGCACCCATCAGGGCTGCATCGTCGCGACGGTCGCCGACGGAACCATCAACTGCGCCTGCCACAAGAGCAGCTTCGGGATCGCCGACGGCGCGGTGGCGGGCGGCCCGGCGACCGAGCCGCTGCCCGCGCAGAAGATCACGGTGAAGGGCGACGCCATCACACTGGCGTGAGCGGGATCAGTGGTCCCACAGCGCCCCGAGGGTGACGAGCTCGCTCTGGTGCTCGATCCGGTCCGCCCACTCTGTCGGCCAGGCGTCGGCCCCGGTGTACGCGCCCGCGAAGGCGCCGGCCAGGCAGGCGATGGAGTCGGAGTCGCCGGCGGAGCAGGCGGCCCGGCGCAGCGCGGTGACCGGTTCGTCGGGGAAGAGCAGGAAACACAGCAGGCCGCTCGCCAGCGCCTCCTCGGCGATCCAGCCGTCCCCGGTGGCCAGGCACGGGTCCGTCTCCGGTGAGGGGCTGCGCAGAGCCTCCTGGAGCCGCTCCAGGACGCCCAGGCAGTCGTCCCAGCCCCGCGCGATGAAGTGCTCGGGCGTCGGGTCCTGGGAGCGGGTCCACAGGTCGCCGAGCCAGCGGTGGTGGTAGCGGGTGCGGTTGTCGAGTGCGTACGACCGCAGCAGCCCGACCAGGCCCACCGGTTCGGCGCCCTGTGCGAGCAGCCGTACGGCGTGGGCGGTCAGGTCGGAGGCGGCGAGCGCGGTGGGGTGGCCGTGGGTGAGGCCGGACTGGAGCTGGGCGGCGCCGGCCCGCTGCTCGTCGCTGAGGCCGGGGGCCAGGCCGAGGGGCGCGACGCGCATGTTGGCGCCGCAGCCCTTGGAGCCGATCTGACTGGCGTCCTGCCACAGCCGCCTGTCGTCCTTGAGCAGGTCGCAGGCGGTCAGGCAGGTCCGGCCGGGGGCGCGGTTGTTCTCGGGCGACTGGTACCAGTCCACGAACTCCTCGCGCAGCGGCCGCTCCAGCCGGGTCGGCACGAGCAGTCCGCGGTCCATGGCCGTGCGCAGGGCCCGCGCGACGGCCAGCGTCATCTGGGTGTCGTCGGAGACGAAGGCCCGCCTCGGCAGTTCCATCTCCCGCCAGGGCCCGCACTTGGCGAGGATGGACGGGACATCGTTGAACTCGGTCGGAAACCCGAGCGCGTCCCCGAGGGCGAGGCCCAGCAGGGCCCCCGTCGCGGCGCGCTTCCTGACGGTCGTGGTGGTCATGCGGAACGTCCTTCCCGGGGCGGTCGCAGCAGGGGTGGGTGCAGGGTGGTGGCGGTGCCCGCGCGGTAGAGGGCGGCCGGTTTGCCGCGCCCGCCGGTCAGCCGGGCGGCGCCGCCGGGGACGGGCTCGACGAAGCCGGGGGTGGCGAGCACCTTGCGGCGGAAGTTGGGCCGGTCCAGGCCGGTGCCCCAGACCGTCTCGTAGACCTGCTGCAGCTCGCCGAGGGTGAACTCGGGCGGGCAGAAGGCCGTGGCGAGGCAGGTGTACTCGAGCTTGGCGCCGACCCGGTCGTGGGCGTCGGCCAGGATCCGGTCGTGGTCGAAGGCGAGCGGCTCGGTGCCGTCGTACGGCAGCCAGCGCGCCTGGGCCGCGTCGCCGCCGCCGTGTGGTTCGGGTGCGTCGGGGAGCAGGGCGGCGAAGGCGACGGAGACGACGCGCATCCGGGGGTCGCGGCCGGGTTCGCTGTAGGTGCGCAGCTGTTCCAGGTGGAGTCCGGAGACGTCGGCGAGGCCGGTCTCCTCGGCGAGTTCGCGCCGCGCGGCGGTCTCGGCGGACTCGTCCGGCAGGACGAACCCGCCGGGCAGCGCCCAGTGGCCGAGGTACGGCTCCTGACCGCGCTCGACGAGCAGGACGTGCAGGGCGCCCGCGCGCAGGGTGAGGACGGCGAGGTCCACGGTGACGGCGAAGGGTTCGAAGGCGTACTTGTCGTAGCCCGGCATCCACCCACCCCCTTTAATAGTCGTACCGACTATAAACCTGGCCGGTGTCCGGGCACAAGAAAGCGGCCGGCCCGGAAACTCCGGAACCGGCCGCTCTCACAAAGCTCTCCAGAGGCAGCGCGCTAGAGGCAGCTCTCCAGAGGCAGCGCTCTAGAGGTCGACCTCCTGCATCAGCATGCCGACCTCGGTGTTCGACAGCCGCCGCAGCCAGCCCGACTTCTGGTCGCCCAGGGTGATCGGGCCGAAGGCCGTGCGCACCAGCTTGTCGACCGGGAAACCGGCCTCCGCGAGCATCCGGCGCACGATGTGCTTGCGGCCCTCGTGGAGGGTGACCTCGACGAGGTAGTTCTTGCCGGTCTGCTCGACGACCCGGAAGTGGTCCGCCTTCGCGTACCCGTCCTCCAGCTGGATGCCGTCCTTGAGCCGCTTGCCCAGGTCACGCGGGATCGGGCCCACGATGTGCGCGAGGTAGACCTTCTTCACGCCGTACTTGGGGTGCGTCAGCCGGTGTGCCAGCTCACCGTGGTTGGTGAGCAGGATGACGCCCTCGGTCTCGGTGTCGAGCCGGCCGACGTGGAACAGCCGGGTCTCACGGTTGGTGACGTAGTCGCCGAGGCACTGCCGGCCCTCGTTGTCCTCCATCGTGGAGACGACACCGGCGGGCTTGTTGAGCGAGAAGAACTGGTACGACTGCGTCGCCACGGTCAGGCCGTCGACCTTGACCTCGTCCTTCTCCGGGTCGACCCGCTTGCCCTGCTCCAGGACGATCTCGCCGTTGACCTCGACCCGCGCCTGCTCGATCAGCTCCTCGCAGGCCCGACGGGAGCCGTAGCCGGCGCGCGCGAGGATCTTCTGGATCCGCTCGCCCTCCTGCTCGGCGCCCGGGAAGGTCTTGGGCAGCTTGATGTCCTTCTTGTCCGCGTACCGCTCGCGGTTGCGTTCCTCGGCCCGCGTCTCGTACTCGCGGGAGGTCGCCGGGACCGAAGGGCCGCGCTGCTGGGGCTTCTTCGGACCGCCCTTGGCACCGCCGCGGGCCGCGCCGCCGCGACCCGCCTTCGGGCCCTCGTGCGACGCGCCGGGGCCCACGTCGTAGCGGCGCTCCTCGGGGCGGGGCTTGCTGGGCCGGCCCTGAGCCTCGCCCTGGCCGCCGCGACCGCCCTGGCCGCCGCGACCGCCCTGGCCACGGCCCTGGCCCTGCCCCTGACCCCGGCCCTGGCCCGGCTTCTGGCCCCTGTTGTTGCCGGCGCCGCGGGGGTTGCCGCGCCCACCGCTCTTGCCGCTACCGCTACCGCTGCTTCGCATCAGATTTCCGTCGTCGTCGTGTCCGTCGTGGGACCGTCGTCCGCATCCGGGGCGTCCGGATCGAACGACGGTACGGCTTCCTGGGTCTCGGCCTCGATCGCCTCCGCCTCCGGGAGGAAGGGCGCGAGCTCCGGGAGCTCGTCCAGACCGCGCAGGCCCATCCGCTCCAGGAAGTAGTTCGTCGTCCTGTACAGGATCGCACCTGTTTCGGGTTCCGTGCCCGCCTCCTCGACCAGACCGCGCTGGAGGAGGGTGCGCATCACGCCGTCACAGTTGACTCCGCGCACCGCGGAGACCCTGCTGCGGCTGACCGGCTGGCGGTAGGCGACCACCGCGAGGGTCTCCAGCGCCGCCTGGGTGAGCCGGGCCTGCTGGCCGTCCAGGACGTACCGCTCGACGGCCGCGGCGTACTCGCCGCGGGTGTAGAAACGCCAGCCGCCCGCGACGAACCGCAGCTCGAAGCCGCGCCCCTGCACGGTGTACTCGTCGGCCAGCTCGCGCAGGGCGTCCCCGACCTGGCGGCGCGGGCGCTCCACGATCTTCGCGAGATGTTCCTCGGTCGCGGGCTCGTCCACGACCATCAGGACGGCCTCCAGGGCGGGCTTGAGATCGAGGCCCGCGGCGGTACGCGGTCCGGCCGGGACGTCTGCGGTGTCCTCGCTCATGCCTTCTTCTCCTCCTCGGTCCTCTCCGGCGGCCGGTCGAACTCGTCGGTCACCCTGGGCTGGTCCTCCCCGTCCCCGCCCGTCCAGCGCACCAGCAGCTCCCCGAGGGCGCTCTCCTGGTCGAGGGCGACGGCCTTCTCCCGGTACAGCTCCAGCAGGGCCAGGAACCGCGCTACGACGGTGAGGGTGTCGTCGGTGTCCTCGACGAGCGTGCGGAAACTGACCTCGCCGAGCCGGCGCAGCAGCGCGACCACGATCCCGGCCTGTTCCTGCACGCTGACCAGCGGGGCGTGGATGTGGTCGACGTACACCTGCGGCTTGGGCCTGGGCTGCATCGCCTTGACCGCGAGCCGGGCGAAGCCCTCGGCGCCGATGCTGATGACGACCTCGGGCAGCAGCTCGGCGTGGTGCGGTTCCAGGCCGACGGTGCGCGGATAGCGGCGGGCCTCCACCTCCAGCCGTTCCTGGAGGATGTCGGCGATCCGTTTGTACGCGCGGTACTGCAGCAGCCGGGCGAAGAGCAGGTCACGGGCCTCGAAGAGGGCCAGGTCCGCCTCGTCCTCGACCTCCGCGGCGGGCAGCAGGCGGGCCGCCTTCAGATCGAGCAGCGTCGCGGCGACGACGAGGAACTCGGTCGTCTGGTCCAGGTCCCAGTCGGGTCCCATCGCCCGGATGTGCGCCATGAACTCGTCGGTGACCTTGGACAGCGCCACCTCGGTGACGTCCATCTTGTGCCGGGAGATCAGCTGGAGCAGGAGGTCGAAGGGGCCCTCGAAGTTGGCGAGCCGGACCTTGAAGACGCCGTCGGGCGGCTCCGGGGAGCTGCCCGCGGAATCAGCGACCGGCACCGGCTCCGGCTCCGCAACGGGCTCCGGCTCCGGCTCCGCAACGGGCTCCGGCTCCGGCTCCGCAACGGGTTCCGGCTCCGGCTCCGCAACGGGTTCCGGTACGACCGCCCCGGGCCGCTCCTGCGGTTCCGCGGGTGCCGCGCCCGGCCCCCGCCCCAGCGCACGCCGACGGCCGGCCGGTGCGCCGGGGGCCGGGGCGGGATCGTTCGAGGTCATGGCCTCCGCAGGCTACCGCTACCGCCCGCGAAGCCGTCGTACGAGGATGCTGGCGTCTCCGCGGCTCTCCAGGTCGGCGAGGACCACGGCGACCGCCTCGCGGACGATGCGCCCGCGGTCGACCGCGAGTCCGTGTTCGCCGCGGAGCACCAGACGGGCGTGCTCCAGGTCCATCAGTTCCTCGGCGGACACGTACACGGTGATCTTCTCGTCGTGCCGCTCCCGGCCGCTGGGCCGGCGGGCGGGGGCCCGTCCGCGCTTGCGCGACTGGGCGTCGGCCTGGGCGGCAGAACCTTCCTGCGTGCCCTGCCGCGGACCGGAACGTTCCCCGGCGCCGCGGGTGCCGCCCTGCTCGGCTCCGGCCGCCGCGTGTTCGGCGCCCCCGCCGTCCCCGCCCTGGGCGGGCACGGCGTGCGGCGCGTCCTCGGCGGAACCGGGCGCCGTACCGTCGCTGTCCCCCGCCGGAGCGGGAACCCGGACCTCGCCGTTGGCGGGACGCCGGGGTGCGGACGGCTGGAGCGCCATTCCCCCTGTCGTACGGAAGAGTTCGTCGGCCCCCGGCAGACTCACTCGGCGGGACACCGGGCGAGCACCTCCCTGGCGAGCTGGCGATAGGCGGCGGCACCGACGGAGTTGGAGGCGTAGGTGGTGATCGGCTCACCGGCGACCGTGGTCTCCGGGAAGCGGACCGTGCGTCCGATGACCGTGTGGTAGACGTGGTCGTCGAAGGCCTCGACCACCCGCGCGAGCACCTCACGGCTGTGCACCGTGCGCGAGTCGTACATGGTCGCCAGGATCCCGTCGAGCTCCAGCTCCGGGTTGAGCCGCTCCTGGACCTTCTCGATGGTCTCCGTCAGCAGGGCGACACCGCGCAGCGCGAAGAACTCGCACTCCAGCGGCACTATCACCTTGTGGGCGGCGGTGAGCGCGTTGACGGTGAGCAGGCCGAGCGAGGGCTGACAGTCGATCACGATGTAGTCGTAGTCGTCCATCAGCGGCTTCAGCGCCCGCTGGAGCGTCGACTCGCGCGCGACCTCGGAGACCAGCTGGACCTCGGCGGCGGACAGGTCGATGTTGCTGGGCAGCAGGTCCATGTTGGGGACCGCCGTCTTCAGGAGCACCTCGTCGGCCGACATGCCCCGCTCCATGAGCAGGTTGTAGACCGTGAGGTCGAGCTCCATGGGGTTGACGCCCAGACCGACCGACAGCGCGCCCTGCGGGTCGAAGTCCACGAGCAGTACCCGGCGTCCGTACTCCGCGAGCGCCGCACCCAGGTTGATGGTCGACGTGGTCTTGCCGACGCCGCCCTTCTGGTTGCACATGGCGATGATCGTCGCGGGACCGTGATTGGTCAGCGGTCCCGGGATCGGGAAGTACGGCAGCGGGCGACCGGTCGGGCCGATGCGCTCGCGGCGCTGGCGGGCAGCGTCGGGCGCGAGTGTGGCCGCGTACTCGGGGTCGGGCTCGTACTCGGCGTCGGGGTCGTAGAAGTGCCCTTCGGGCAGTTCGTCGTAGTCGGCGAAGTGGTTGCGGGGCGCGCCACTTCCGTCGCCGGCCATGGCGTTCACGTGATGGCCATCCATGCTCTGGTGTGCTTGCAGAGCCGTGTGGGGGCTTGACTGGCTCTGGTGGGCTGCGAAGGTTCGGACAGCGACGGAGCCGACAGCCTCGAGCCCCGTGGAGCCCTGACTCCGCGTAGGCATTCCTGGTTGACCACCCCCGGGAGCAAATGTCGACTCATTCACAAGTCGTCTTACCTCCTTGGTGACCAGGAAACTTCTAGACAAGGTCAGCGTGGCACCATGCCGACGGTTGGCGACTCTATGGCGTGTCGGGTGTTCGCAGCAACACAATCCGCCGTACCCGACTCGATGTGTCGACAATGAAACATCCCACTGTCAAGGGCGTACGACCGTCGCACAGCAGGCTTCACCGGCGTGCGAATCGGTCGAAGGGTTACGTTCGCGGCGAGTTGACCGAGAGCCGCAAAGTGACCATACACACATCGGGCCGGACCTTGTCGGGCAAGGTCCGGCAGGTGGTGCGCCTTTGACGCGGCATGTTGACGTATCGCCTTTACGGCACGGCGACTTGCCCTGGCGGGTCAGCCGAGGAGCGTGTCCAGCTCCAGGTGGGCCAGGCCGTGGGCCTCGGCGACCTCGCGGTAAACGACCTGGCCGTCGTGGGTGTTGAGGCCCTTGGCGAGCGCGGGGTCACGGCGCAGCGCCTCGACCCAGCCGTTGTTGGCGAGGGAGACGATGTACGGCAGCGTGGCGTTGGTGAGGGCGTTGGTGGAGGTGTTGGGCACCGCGCCCGGCATGTTGGCGACGCAGTAGAAGACCGAGTTGTGCACCGGGAAGGTCGGCTCGGCGTGGGTGGTCGGGTGGGAGTCCTCGAAGCAGCCGCCCTGGTCGATCGCGATGTCGACAAGGACACTCCCGGGCTTCATCCGGGACACCAGCTCGTTGGTGACCAGCTTCGGGGCCTTGGCGCCCGGAATGAGCACGGCACCGATGACGAGGTCGGCCTCGACGACGGCCTTCTCCAGCTCGAAGGAGTTGGACATGACGGCCTTGACCCTGGTGCCGAAGATCTTGTCGGCCTCGCGCAGCTTGTTGATGTCGCGGTCCAGCAGGGTCACGTCGAAGCCCATGCCGACGGCGATCTGGGTGGCGTTCCAGCCCGACACGCCGCCGCCGATGACGACGGCCTTGGCGGGGGTGACGCCGGGGACACCGCCGGGCAGGACGCCACGGCCGCCGTTGGCGCGCATCAGGTGGTAGGCGCCGACCTGCGGTGCCAGCCGGCCCGCGACCTCGGACATCGGGGCGAGCAGCGGCAGGGCGCGGTTCGGCAGCTCGACGGTCTCGTAGGCGATCGCGGTGGTGCCGGAGGCGACGAGGGCGTCCGTGCACTCCTTGGACGCGGCCAGGTGCAGGTAGGTGAAGAGGGTCTGGTCCTTGCGGAGGCGGTGGTACTCCTCGGCGACGGGCTCCTTGACCTTCAGCAGCAGGTCGGCGGTGGCCCACACCTCGTCGGCCGTTTCCAGGATCCGCGCCCCGGCGGCGACGTACTCGCCGTCCGTGATCGACGACCCGGCACCGGCGTTGCGCTCGATGACGACCTGGTGGCCGTTGCGCACCAGCTCGTGCACGCCGGCGGGGGTGATGGCCACCCGGAACTCGTTGTTCTTGACCTCGCGGGGGATGCCGACCTTCACGTCGATCACGGTCCTTGGCTCAGAGGGGGAAACAGCAACACATACCCGGAGGTAGCGGACGCACCGGGATGCACCGCAGGAGAACGTGCGGCAGAGCCAGTCTAATGAAGGTGTTCCCGCTGTCTAGCCTTTCATTGCATCAACCTTCAGCGGATGTACTGCGGATTTCGCAGGCGTTAGCTCCATGTTCCGGCTCCGGATCACGGTCCGGCGGACTCTTCTTCCAGGATGCGCTCGGCCGCGGCCCGGTGCAGACGGGCCGCCGCGGGGTCGTCGAGGTGCTCCAGCGTGTCGGCCAGCCGGAGCTGGAGAGCGGCCTGCAGACGGGTGTCGTCGGCGCGTCCGGCCCACTCCACCGCCTCCTGGCAGGTGCGCAGCGACTCCTCGGGCCGGCCGGCGTACTCCTGCACCCGCGCCAGCTCGCTCAACGCCCGCGCGGCGGCGGCGACATCGCCGTTCTTACGGTGCCCGGCGGCGGCGGCCCGCCAGCCCCGCTGCGCCTCGCCGTACCGGCCGGCGTAGGTGTGCGCGGTGGCGATACGGCCGTACAGCCGGGCGGCGTCCGCGCGCTCGTCGCGTGCCTGCCGCTGGGCGAGGGCCCGGCCGAACCAGTCGGCGGCCCGGTCGTAGTCCGCCAGCTCCAGATGCGCGCCGCCTACGGATTCCATCGCGCGGCCGGTCGCATACGGGTCGTTCGCCTCCCGTCCGGCGTCCAGCGCGGCCCGGTAGCGCACCAGAGCCTCCGCGGTGCGCCCGGTTCGCGCGTCGACGTCCGCCAGGTTCAGCAGGGCGGCGGCCTTCTCACGGGGCAGATCGCGGCGCTCGGCGACGTCCAGGACGAGCTGGTGGATGCCGTACAGGTCGGGCGCGGCGCCCTGGGTGCCGAAATGCGCGACCATCGCCCTGACCAGCTGGGACATCAGGCGCCTGGCCAGGGTGTCCAGCTCGCCGTCGGCGACCGCGAGGCGGGCGGAGGCGAGCAGGGCGGGCCGGCGGGCGCGCAGCCAGTCGGCGGCGGCGCGCGGGGTGGCGAAGCGCAGGGCGCGGGGCATGCCCTGGAGCTTCTCGCGGGCCTGCGGGTTGTCCGTCTCGGTGATCGCCCGGCAGGACTGGAGCAGCCGTACCGTCCGCTCCAGCATGCGGGCGCGGGCCAGCTGGAGCTCGGCCGACCGCTCATGGGTCTCGGCGGCCGTCCGCAGCAGGGGCTGGAGGCAGCCGGGGACCTCGTACTGGGGCAGCGGCGCGGCGACGGTCCGCAGCAGGCCGAGGGCGACGAAGTCGTCCAGGGTGGTGCGCGCGGCGCCGATCGAGCAGCCGGCGAGCGCGGAGGCGGTGTGCGGGTCGACGAGGCCGGCCGGGGCCAGGCTGAGCAGTCGCAGTATCCGCGCGGCGGCCGAGGGCAGGGTGGCGTGCACGAGCCGGAAGATCCGGCTGAGGGGGGATCCGTCGCCGCCCTCGGCGTGCAGTTGCTTGGCGAGGTCGGCGACCGCCGACTTGGGCCGCGCGGCGAGCCAGCCACCGGCCAGGATCAGGGCGGCGGGGTGTCCCTGGCATGCCTCGACGAGGCCCTCGGCGGACCGCGGGTCGACGGTGATGCGGACCGAGCCGGTGTGGCGGGTGAGCAGGTCGAGGGCGGACTTGGTGTCCAGGCCGCCCAGGGTGCAGGGCCGCACGTCGGAGATCCCGGTGAGCGGGCCCGCCGAGACGGCGACGACCAGGCACTCGGGGGTGTCCGGGAGGAGCGCGTCGACCTGGTCGGCGCCGGCCGCGTCGTCGAGCAGGAGCAGCACGCGGCGCTCGGCGAGGGCCTCGCGCAGAGTGGCCGAAAGGTCTTCCTCACCGGCGCCGGGCGGGACCGGCCGGCCGAGCGCGGCGAGCAGTTCGCGGGCGGCGCGCTCGACGGGAACGGGTGTCCCGTCGGGTTCGCCGAGCCGGACGCGCAGCACTCCGTCCCGGTAACGCTCGGCGACCTGCCGGACGAGCTCCTCGGCCAGTGCCGTACGGCCGGAACCGGGCCGTCCGGCGATGAGGAGCACACGCGCGCGGGGGGCCTTCTTCCCGGAGAGGGTGTCCAGTCCCGCGCGCTCGATGTCGGCGCGCAGCTCCTTCAACTCCCGGGTACGCCCCAGGAAATGGCCCTCCGTCGCAGCGTGTCCGGACAGCTGCACGCCGCCTGTGTCCACTGCCTGATCCGTCACGGGCCACACTCCCGTCCCACCGCACGCGCAAGCCCGCCGGGACTCCGGATCGGGCGTTTCCCGAGCCTAGTTCACGCTCTGCGACGTTCCGTGAGGAGCGCGGCGGTGACGTCCCCCGATCGGATCAGCCGATGGTCACACCGCACGGGTCGGTGAGAGGTGCGGCGCGGCGGTCACGCCTCGAAGGGACGGGCCGGCCACGGCGCCTGCGCCGGGCGCAGCGCGTCGATCCCCTCACCGCTCCGGGCGGCGACCAGCGCGAGGACGCCCACGACGAGGCAGTTGTTGTGCAGTTCGCCGGCGAGCACCCCCCGGACGAGTTCGTCGACCGGCACGCGCGCGTGCTCCATGTCGGCCTCCTCGTCCTCGACCTCGAACCGCTCCCCGTCGGCCTCCGAGAGCCCCCGGGCCAGGAAGACGCGTACGGCCTCGTCGCAGCCGCCGGGGGTGGTGTAGACGTCGGTCAGCACCCGCCAGTCCTCGGCCTTGACGTGCGCCTCCTCGTACAGCTCGCGCTGGGCGGCGTGCAGCGGGTTCTCGCCGGGCACGTCGAGCAGGCCGGCCGGAATCTCCCACAACTTCTGCCGCACGGGGTGGCGGTACTGCTTGATCAGCAGGACACGGTCCTCGTCGTCGAGGGCGAGGACGGCCACGGAGCCGGGGTGGACCTGGTAGTCACGGCGCACGACGGAGCCGTCGGGCATGAGCACCTCGTCCGTGCGGACGGAGGTCTTGTTGCCCACGAAGGGGGTCTCCGTCGCCCGGATCTCCCACGCCTGCGCGGTGTCCTTGATCGTCATGCCCTGTCCTTCCACACGCACAAAAGAATCCGGCCGAAAGTAGTCGGGCCAGCGGAAAACCGGCCACATCGAACCGATAAAAAGAGGCCGGGGTGCTCACCTTTGAGGAGAAGCACCCCGGCCACCGTACAAGCTGGTGTGTTACTTCGAAGTCTTCCGCTCGACCGCGGCCTTCACCAGCCCGGCGAACAGCGGGTGCGGACGCGTCGGCCGCGAGCGCAGCTCCGGGTGGGCCTGCGTGGCGACCAGGTACGGGTGGACGTCACGCGGGTACTCCACGTACTCGACGAGCTTGCCGTCCGGCGAGGTGCCGGAGAACAGGATGCCCGCCTTCTTCTCCAGCTCCGCGCGGTAGGCGTTGTTCACCTCGTAGCGGTGACGGTGCCGCTCCTCCACGTACTCCTTGCCGTCGTAGACCTCGCGCACGATCGAGCCCTCGGCCAGCTTCGCCGGGTACATGCCGAGCCGCATGGTGCCGCCCATGTCGCCCTCGCCCGCGACGATGTCGAGTTGCTCGGCCATCGTGGAGATGACCGGGTGGGCGGTGGCCGGGTCGAACTCGGTGGAGTTCGCGTCCGAGATGTCGAGCAGGTCGCGCGCCGCCTCGATCACGATGCACTGCAGGCCGAGACACAGCCCGAGCAGCGGGATCTTGTTCTCGCGGGCGTAACGGATCGCGCCGACCTTGCCGAGCACACCGCGGTCGCCGAAGCCGCCGGGGATGCAGACGCCGTCGACGTCGGCGAGCTGCGCCTTGGCGCCCGCCGGGGTCTTGCAGTCGTCCGAGGTGACCCACTTGATCTTCACGCGGGCCTTGTTGGCGAAGCCGCCGGCGCGCAGCGCCTCGGTGACCGAGAGGTAGGCGTCGGGCAGGTCGATGTACTTGCCGACCAGGGCGAGCGTGATCTCGTGGTCGGGGTTGTGGACGCGGTCGAGCAGGTCGTCCCAGGTCGTCCAGTCCACGTCACGGAACGGCAGGTCCAGCTTGCGGACGACATAGGCGTCCAGGCCCTCGCCGTGCACGGTCTTCGGGATGTCGTAGATCGAGCGGGCGTCCGGGCAGGCGACGACGGCGGCCTCGTCGACGTCGCACATCAGCGAGATCTTCCGCTTGATCGCGGTGGGGACCTCGCGGTCGCAGCGCAGCACGATCGCGTCCGGCTGGATACCGATGTTGCGCAGAGCGGCCACGGAGTGCTGGGTGGGCTTGGTCTTCAGCTCGCCCGAGGGACCGATGTAGGGCAGGAGCGAGATGTGAACGACGAAGACGTTGTCCCGGCCGACCTCGTGACGGACCTGGCGGACGGTCTCCAGGAACGGCAGCGACTCGATGTCGCCGACCGTGCCGCCGACCTCCGTGATCACCACGTCGACCTCGTCCGTGGCCATCCGACGGATGCGGTGCTTGATCTCGTTGGTGATGTGCGGGATGACCTGCACGGTGTCGCCCAGGTACTCGCCGCGGCGCTCCTTGGCGATCACGGTCGAGTAGATCTGGCCGGTGGTGACGTTCGCGGAGCCGTCGAGGTCGCGGTCGAGGAAGCGCTCGTAGTGCCCGATGTCCAGGTCGGTCTCGGCGCCGTCGTTGGTGACGAACACCTCACCGTGCTGGAAGGGGTTCATCGTGCCGGGGTCGACGTTGAGATACGGGTCGAGCTTCTGCATCACGACGCGCAGGCCCCGCGCCTTGAGCAGCATGCCGAGGCTGGAGGCGGTCAGCCCCTTGCCGAGGGAGGAGGCGACACCCCCGGTGACGAAGATGTGCTTGGTCGTCGTGGCGGAGCTGTTTCGGAAAGCAGCGGGCGGCATGGCCAAGAGGGGGCTCCCGTGGTCGCGATCTGGGGGTGCGGAGCGGCTCCCGGAGGCTTTCACCAGCGGTTCTTGCCGGAGATTTCCGGGGGTGCCGTCGCTGCGGTTCGGGGGTTTGGTGCCCACCGGTCCACGGGCTACCAGGGTATCAGCGCCTCGGGGCGATGGCTTCCGACCACGCTCCGCGCACGGCCGGGCACCCCTGGGCACACCCATACCGGGTCCTCACCCACTGCTCACCCGTTCGGCCCACCCACGTTGCCCGGAGCGGCACGCAGATCATCTACGTGCGTCGTATCCTGCTCGGACACTCGCTGCCGAGCCCGGCCGGCAAGACGGCACACCCCAGCCCGTACCCACCGGAACAATGAGAGCTCGTCAGTTCGTTGAGCAAGAATTGGCGTTTTGCCAACTCGGCTGAGCGACTGCTTTGCTTCACCGCTCAACGACTCAAGACAACACATTCCCCCTTGACCGCACCAAGCGACAGCCCCCTCATGGGGGCCTACGTGGCCGTTCGACTGGAGTTGCACGTGGCCGGGCGCATCGAAGACTACGCACTCATCGGAGACATGCAGACAGCCGCTCTGGTCTGCCGCGACGGGACGGTGGACTGGCTCTGCCTGCCCCGCTTCGACTCCCACGCGATCTTCGCCGGGCTGCTGGGCACCGAGGAGCACGGCTTCTGGCGGCTCGGTCCGGCGCACGCCTCCGACGCCGCGCCACCGCGCGCGGCCCGGCGCGGCTACCGGGGCGACTCACTGATCCTGGAATCCGAGTGGGACACCCCGCGCGGCACGGTCCGGGTGACCGATTTCATGCCCCCGCGTGACGGCGCCCCCCAGCTGATCCGCATCGTCGAGGGCGTCTCGGGCCGCGTCCCCATGCGCTCGACCCTGCGCATGCGCTTCTCCTACGGCCGGGTCGTGCCGTGGGTGCACAAGCACGAGGGCCGCACGGTCGCCGTCGCCGGCCCGGACTCCGTGTGGTTCGACACGGAGGCCGAGACCTACGGGAAGTCGCTGACGACGTACGCCGACTTCACGGTCGCCCCCGGTGACCGCATCGCGTTCACGATCTCGTGGGAGCCCTCGCACAAGGAGCCGCCCGCGCTCCCGGAGCCGGAGCAGTCGCTCCAGGCCACGGAGGACTTCTGGCGCGAGTGGGTCGAGCACTGTACGTACCACGGGCCCTACCGCGAGGCGGTGATCCGTTCGCTGATCACGCTGAAGGCGCTGACGTACGCCCCCACCGGCGGCATCGTCGCGGCCCCCACCACCTCGCTGCCCGAGGACATCGGCGGCGTCCGCAATTGGGACTACCGCTACACCTGGCTGCGCGACGCGGCCATCACCCTCTCCTCGCTGCTGCGCACCGGCTACCGCGAGGAGGCCCGCGCCTGGCGCGAGTGGCTGCTGCGCGCGGTCGCCGGCGACCCGGAGAACCTCCAGATCATGTACGGCATCGCCGGTGAGCGTGAGCTGGGCGAGGCGGAGCTGGACTGGCTGCCCGGCTACGAAAGCTCCGCCCCGGTCCGGGTGGGCAACGGCGCGGCGCACCAGCTCCAGCTGGACGTGTACGGCGAGGTCACCGAGGCCCTGCACCTGGGCCACATGACCGGACTGGCCCGCAACGACTACGCCTCGCTGCTCCAGCTCAAGCTGATCCGCTACCTGGAGCAGCACTGGGACGAGCCGGACGAGGGCATCTGGGAGGTGCGCGGCCCGCGCCGCCACTTCGTGCACTCCAAGGTGATGGCCTGGGTGGCGGTGGACCGCACGATCAAGCTGATCGAGTCCGGTGACGCGGACGGCCCGCTGGAGCGCTGGCGCGAGCTGCGCGATGACATCCACCGGGACGTGTGCGAGAAGGGTTACGACAAGGAGCGCAACACCTTCACGCAGTCCTACGGCTCCAAGGAGCTGGACGCGTCTTTGCTGCTCATCCCGCAGATGGGCTTCCTGCCCCCGGACGACAAGCGCGTGATCGGCACCATCGAGGCGATCCAGCGGGAGCTGTCCACGTCGGACGGCTTCATCCTGCGCTACCCCACCGAGGGCGACAGCGAGGGCGTCGACGGCCTCCCCGGCGACGAGGGCGCCTTCCTGGCCTGCTCGTTCTGGATGGCGGACGACCTGGCGATGATCGGCCGGGTCGACGAGGCCCGCAAGCTCTTCGAGAAGCTCCTGGCGCTGCGCAACGACCTGGGCCTCCTCGCCGAGGAGTGGGACCCCCGTCTGAAGCGCCAGGTGGGCAACTTCCCCCAGGCCTTCAGCCACGTCCCCCTCATCGACACGGCCCTGCGCCTGACGGCCTCGGGTGCGTACGGCGGCTGAGGGCGGGTCCGCGGCCGGCCGCGAGATGTGGCCCGGCCGGGTCCGCGGGTAGCGTCCGCTGCATGGACAGCCACGCGGACCGACGATTCGACAGCCGGGGCGCCGGCATCACCGTGCGGCGGGCGCTGGAGCTGCCCGGCCTGCGCAGCGGTCTGCCGGAGATCCTGGCGGGCGCGGAGCGGCTGGGCCGCACGGTGCGCTGGGTGCACGCCGGTGAGGTCCCGAACATCGCCTCCCTGCTCAAGGGCGGCGAACTGCTGCTGACCACCGGCTACGGCCTCGGCACCCGCCCGGCCGAGCAGCGGGCGTTCGTGCGCACCCTCGCCGAGCGGGGCATCGCGGCGCTGGTGATCGAGCTGGGTCCGCGCTTCGACCGGCTGCCCGTGGCGCTGGTGGAGACGGCCCGCTCGACCGGCCTGCCACTGGTCCAGCTGCACCGGGAGGTGCCGTTCGTCGCGGTCACCGAGGAGATCCACACCGAGATCGTCAACGGTCACTACGCGCTGCTCCAGCAGGCCGAGGAGGTGCACCGGCGCTGCACCCGGGCGCTGCTGGGCGGCGGCGGCATCCCCCAGGTGCTGGGCATCCTGGCGGACTTCAGCGACAACCCGGTGTTCCTGGAGACCGCCGACGGGCAGCTGCTGTACGCGGCCGGGTCCGGGCCCGAGGGAGCGGATCCGCTCCAGGTGTGGGAAGGGCTGCGCGGCCCGCACAAGGACGCGCCCGCCGATTCGGTACTCGTGGACGTGCCGGGCGGCGGACCGGGGGCGGGTGCGGTGCGCGCCCGGCTCGCGCTGCTGCCGGTGCGCGCGCCGCTCGCGCCGGTGCACAGGATCGCCGCCGAGCGGGCGGCCGGGATCCTCGCCGTGGTGCTGATGCAGGCACGGCAGGAGGAGGAGCTGGCGGCGCGCGGCCGGGGCGACTTCCTGACCGACCTCGCCGAGGGCCGTATCGCGGCGGAGGATGCTCCTGCGCAGGCGCGCGTCCTCGGCTTCAAGCCCGGTGACAGCCCGCTGCTGCCGGTCGTCATGCGTCTCGGCGACACGCTCTCCCCCGGCGGGGGCTGGGCGGTGCTGGCGCGGGCGGTCGCGGAGGAGCTGGCCTCGGTGGGGGTGCCGGTCCTGCTGGGCGTACGGCCGGTGGAGGGGCGGGTGCCGGTGCTGCTGGGTCTGCGCTCGGAGTCGGAGCGGTCGGCGGTCGCCGACCGG
>NZ_MUBA01000013.1 GCF_002154575.1 Streptomyces bobili | reverse complement strand
CAGGGACCCGTGGGTCCCTGGGTGCCGGTTGCCCCGGTGGCGCCCGTCGGGCCGGTGGCGCCCGTCGCGCCCTGTGGACCCGTCGGGCCGGTCGGGCCCTTGCACTCCTTGCCGCCGGAGGCGCTCGTCCCGTCCCCCGCCCTGGGGTGGTCGTTCTTGCACTTGTCGCCGCCGGAGGGGTCGGCCGTGACCGCCTGGCCGGTGACCGCCCGCGCCGCCGCGGTCGCCGGACTCGCGACGCCCGCCGCCAGCACCAGCGCCAGCGAGGCCACCATGCCGGCCTTCCTGAACGCGTCCCTGGCCAGTGGCCCGAACGGCGAGGTCGTCCTGGAATCAGGACTCATCTGTGTGCTCCTTGCCTCAAGAGGTCCGGGCGGGGCGCCCGAACTCGGCGTGAGCTTGACCGGGGCACGTCGGGCGGAGGGGCGTACCGGCGGCGAACGCGCCCGTTTATCGACGTATCGGATTAATGGAGTGGGTCCGATGGGCTACTGCCCGTGTCGGGGGAGAGGGGGCGGAGCGGCGGTGTGCCAGCGTGTGGCCGTGACCCAGCTGACCATCTGTCTTTGCATGATCGTCAAGAACGAGGCACAGGTCATCGAGCGGTGTCTGGCCTCCGTCCGGCACCTGATCGACACCTGGGTCATCTCCGACACCGGCTCCACGGACGGCACCCAGGACCTGATCCGCGCCGCGCTGGCCGGCATCCCGGGCCAACTCCACGAGGATCCCTGGGTCGACTTCGGGCACAACCGGACCCGCAACATCCGCAGCGCCCGCGGCAGGGCCGACTACCTCCTCACCCTCGACGCCGACCACGTACTGCGCCAGGACGCCCCGCTGCCCCGGCTGACGGCGGACTCGTACCTGCTGCGCTACGACACGCCGGGCACCCAGCACCGTTTCAAGCACCTGATGCGGGGCGACCGGGCGTGGCGCTATGAGGGCGTCACCCACGAGTATCCGTGCACCGACGGGCCCGACGCCCAGCGCAACCTGGACGCGCTCGTCATCGAGGACCGTGCCGACGGCGGCTGCCGCGCCGACAAGTTCGCCCGCGACGCCCGTCTGCTGCGGGCCGAACTCGCCCGCGATCCGGACAACCCGCGCACGGTGTTCTACCTCGCCAACACCGAACGCGACCTCGGCCACGCGCGCGAGGCGATCGACCTCTACGAGCGGCGCGCGGCGATGGGCGGCTGGCCGGAGGAGGTGTACTGCTCCCTCCTGGAGGCAGGGACCCTGCGCGCCGAGCGGGCCGATGACTGGCCGGGCGCCATGGACGCGTTCACCCGCGCGTGGGAGGGCCGCCCGCAACGCCTGGAAGCGGTCTACGAGTTGGCTTCCCGGCTCCGGCTGAAGGGCCGTCACCGCACCGCGTACGCCCTCCTCGCCGACGTCGTCGGCCGCCCCGAGCCCGACGACCTGCTGTTCACCAGGTCCTGGGTCTACCGGTGGGGTCTGCTCTTCGAGTTCTCCATCGCGGCCCACTGGGTGGGCGACCTGGCCGGCGCGCTGCGCGCCTGCGACCGTCTGCTGGCCATGCCCGACCTGCCCGAGACGATCCGCAGGCAGACCGAGATCAACCGGGAGTTCTCCGCCCGGCGGACCGTCGGACTGCCCAAGCCGTCCGCTCCCGGCCGCCGCCCGAAGGCGGGACGGGGCGCGAGGCCGGGGCGCCGGAAATGAGAACCGCGGGTGCGGTGGGATCCGGACGGGCCGCTCCCGCGTCCTCGCAGGTATGGACCTCGACAAGCCGCCCGTCCGGCAGCCCCCGCAGCAGCCCGAAGGATGCCTCGTCGTCGCGATCCGGCTGCCCGTGCGGATCGTCGCGCTCGTACTGGTCCTGCCGGTGCGGATGGCCTGGGACGCGCTCGTCGTCGCCTGCCGCTTCCTGAACGACCTCCTGCTGCGCCCCTTCGGCCGGGCCCTGCTGTGGCTGGGCAGGGTCCTCGTGGTCCTGCCTCTGGTGGGCCTGTGGCGGTACGTCGTCGTCCCCGTCGGCAAGGCCCTGGCCTGGCTCGGGAAAGTGCTGGTCGTCGCCCCGCTGCTCTGGTGCCACCGCTACCTCCTCACCCCCGTCGGCCACGCCCTGCTCTGGCTGTACGCGCGCGTGCTGACGCCCGCCGTCATCGGCCTGGCCGCCGCCCTGGCCTGGCTGGCGCGGTACCTGGTCGTCGTACCCGCCCGTTGGCTGTACGACTGGTTCCTCGCCCCGGTCGGCCGGGCGGTCGCCTGGTGTGTGCTGGGGGTGGGGCGGTTGCTCGCGCTGCTGGTCAGGGGGGTCGGCTGGGTCCTGTACTGGGTGACGCGGGTCCTTTTCGTGCTGCCGGCGCTGGCGTTGTGGCGGTGGGTCCTCGCGCCCGTCGGCCGGGTCCTCGCCCTGGTCGGACGGGAGGTGTGGGACGCCCTGCGGCATGCCTGGCGGGTCGCCGGGTACATCTCGCTCGCCGTCGGACGCTTCCTGGGGACCCTCTTGCGGTGGATCTTCGTGGAGCCGGTGCGCTGGGTGTACCGGAACGTGCTGACCCCGGTCGGGCACGTCGTCCGGGACGTGGTGCTGCGGCCCGCCGCAGCGGCGGCGCGCGCCGTGGGCCGTACCGTCCGGCAGTCCCTGGCCGCCGCCCGCGCGTCCGTGCGGCAGGCACGCGCCGACGTGCGACGGCTGCTCCTCGGCGAGCCCCGCCGGCCGCAGCCCGTGGCCCGCAGGGAACCTTCCGGGCGCGAGACACGTACTCTTGATAGCAGTACGACCGCTCTCACGAAGGACTGAACGACACTGGGCAAGCGACAGCCCGAAGGCCCGCCGCCCGCACCCGCGGTGCAGCGCATCCGACTGCGCTACACCAAGCGCGGCCGCCTCCGGTTCACCAGCCACCGTGACTTCCAGCGTGCCTTCGAGCGCGCGCTGCGCCGTGCCGAGGTGCCGATGGCGTACTCGGCGGGGTTCACGCCGCACCCGAAGGTGTCGTACGCCAATGCCGCACCCACCGGCACGGGCAGCGAGGCGGAGTATCTGGAGATCGCGCTCACCGAGGCGCGTGACCCGCAGAAGCTGCGTGAGCTGCTCGACGAGTCTCTGCCCACCGGGCTCGACATCGTCGACGCGGTGGAGGCCCGTACGTCGGGTCTCGCCGACCGGCTCACGGCCTCCGTGTGGGAGATGCGCCTGTCCGGCGTGGACCCCGCGGAAGCCGATCGCGCGGTGACCGCGTTCAACGCGGCCGACACCGTCGAGGTCCAGCGACTGATGAAGAACGGCGTCAGAACCTTCGACGCCCGCTCCGCCGTCGTGCACCTTGAAACGCACCCTGAAACACAGAATCCACAGGCTGATAGGCCGACGGACCAGCCCTGTGCGATACTGCGGCTGGTTGTTCGGCACGTGACGCCTGCCGTTCGACCCGACGACGTCCTGTCCGGTCTTCGCGCCGTGGCCGACCTGGCGCCGCCGGTCCCCGCAGGGGTGACCAGGCTGGCGCAGGGGCTGTTCGATGAAGAGACCGGCGTGGTGACCGACCCGCTCGCGCCCGACCGCGAGGCAGCCGAGGCCCTTTCCACGGCCGATGTGACTGCCGCCGCGAAGACGCCGGCGTAGGGAAGGTTCCGCACAGGGACGCACGTCGTAGCGCAGCCCTCGCACTCGGGAGCCACCTGGGTCGGGCAGCGCACCGACCACAAGACTTTCGCCAGGCCGTGCACATTCGGTGTACGGAACCGGCGAGACAGGACACTAGAGAGCTCCCGTGCGGCGCCCGCGCCCCGGACGGCGGCACCGCGCACAGCGCGAGCCGCGGACGTCAACGGCGACCGATCCACTGTGATCGGCGCCGGACCAGCGCGGCGCCCGGGAGCCTGACGGGAGATACGCCCGCATGCTCGAACCGACCGAATCCACGGAGTCCGTACCGGACTCCGCAACGAACAGCCCGAGCGACACCCTGCCGCCGCGTCGTCGGCGCCGTGCCGCTTCCCGACCGGCGGGTCCGCCGGTCGGTGCCGCCGAGACCTCGGCCGAGACCGTCGCGTCGGCCATACCGGCCGCCGAGTCCGTCGCCGACCTGGCCGCGGAGGACACCGAGAACATCGAGACCGCCGAGGACATCGCGGAAGAGACGACGGAGGCCACCGCCGTCGGGACACCCGCCGAAGAGGCCGCCCCCGCCGCGCGTCCGCGCCGCCGGGCCACCCGTCGGGCGTCCGCGCCCACCGGTGCTCCGGCCGGTGCTCCCGCCGCGGTCGAGGCCGCCGAGACCGTGGTGCCGGCGACCGCCGCAGAGCCGGCCGTCGCCGCCGCCGAGGAGCAGGCCCCCGCCGAGGAGGCCGCTCCGCGCCGCACCCGCCGCCGGGCCACCCGCACCGTGACGGCACCCGCCGCCGCGGAGCAGACCGACACCACGCAGGTTGTCGCGGAGACCACCGAGCCCGCGGCTGCCGAGGCCGCCGTGACGGCGGAACCGGCCGAGGCCGCCCCCGCGGGGCGGACCCGCCGCAGGGCCACGCGCCGGGCGACGGCGCCCACCGGTGCGCCGCAGGCCGCCGAGGTCACCGAGACCGTCGCCGAGGTCGCCGACGTGCCCGCCGTCGTCGAGCAGGCCGAGCCCGCCGAGACGCCCGCCGCCGAGGAGGCCCCGCGTCGCACGCGCCGTCGGGCCGCCCGCGCCGCTGCCGCGCCCGCCGAGGCGCCGGAGCAGGCCGAGGTTCCCGCCGAGCCCGCCGTCGTGCAGGAGGAGGCGCCCGAGGCGCCCGCCCCGCAGGCCGAGGAGGAGGCAGCCGGCCCCCGCCGTGGGCGTCGGCGCGTCACCCGGGCCGCCGTCGGATTCTCCGCGCCCCCGCGTCCGGCCGGCGAGGAGGAGGACACCCCGCGTCGTCCCACCCGCCCCGCGGTCGCCGTCTTCCAGGCGCCCGTGTTCACCGAGCCCCGCTTCCAGACGCCGGAGCGCGCCGCAGCCGAGGCCGCGGCAGCCGAGGTCGAGGAGCCCGTCGAGGAGGAGCCCACGGCTCCGGTCGAGGTCGCCGAGGAGCTTCCGGAGGAGCAGACCGGTCCGCGCCGCCGCCGCAGGCGCCGCGGTGCCGGCCCGGCCGAGGAGCCCGCGGAGCCGACCAGGACGGTTGAGCCCGCCGCCGAGGACGAGGACGAGCCGGAGGAGGCCGAGGAGGCCGCCGACGAGAGCGCCGACGGTGACGACGACACCGACGAGGGCGCGTCGCGCCGCCGTCGCCGCAGGGGCGGCCGTCGCCGTCGTCGCGGTGACAGCGCGGACGGCGACTCCGGTGACGTCGACACCGACGAGCTGGCCGCCGAGCAGGCCGCCCAGGACGCCGAGGACACCGCCGAGCAGGAGGACGAGGACGCCGAGGAGGGCCACGCCGACGACGAGGGAGGCTCCACCGCGGGCAGCCGTCGCCGTCGTCGCCGTCGTCGCCGCGCCGGGGACGGCGTCACCGACGCCGAGCCGGTCGACAGCGACCCGGAGCGCACCGTCGTCAAGGTCCGCGAGCCGCGCAAGGCCACCGAGCCGTCCGACGAGGTCCAGTCCATCAAGGGCTCGACCCGTCTGGAGGCGAAGAAGCAGCGCCGCCGGGAAGGCCGTGAGCAGGGCCGCCGTCGCGTCCCGATCATCACCGAGGCCGAGTTCCTGGCCCGCCGCGAGGCCGTCGAGCGCGTGATGGTCGTCCGTCAGTACGGCGACCGTACGCAGATCGGCGTCCTGGAGGACGGCGTGCTCGTCGAGCACTACGTCAACAAGGAGCAGTCGACCTCGTACGTCGGCAACGTCTACCTGGGCAAGGTCCAGAACGTGCTGCCGTCGATGGAGGCCGCCTTCATCGACATCGGCAAGGGCCGCAACGCCGTGCTGTACGCCGGTGAGGTCAACTTCGAGGCGCTCGGCATGGCCAACGGGCCGCGCCGCATCGAGTCCGCCCTGAAGTCGGGCCAGCCGGTTCTCGCGCAGGTCACCAAGGACCCGATCGGGCACAAGGGCGCCCGTCTGACCAGCCAGGTCTCCCTGCCGGGCCGCTACCTCGTGTACGTCCCCGAGGGCTCGATGACCGGCATCAGCCGCAAGCTGCCCGACACCGAGCGGGCCCGGCTGAAGAGCATCCTCAAGAAGATCGTCCCCGAGGACGCGGGCGTCATCGTGCGCACCGCCGCCGAGGGCGCGAGCGAGGACGAGCTGCGCCGCGACGTCGAGCGGCTCCAGTCGCAGTGGGAGGACATCCAGAAGAAGGCCAAGAGCGGCAACGCGCCGACGCTGCTCTACGGCGAGCCGGACATGACCGTCCGGGTCGTCCGCGACATCTTCAACGAGGACTTCACCAAGGTCGTCGTCAGCGGTGACGAGGCCTGGTCGACCATCCACGGCTACGTCTCGCACGTCGCCCCGGACCTGGCCGACCGGCTGTCCCGGTGGACCTCCGAGGTCGACGTCTTCGCCACCTACCGGATCGACGAGCAGCTCGCCAAGGCCCTGGACCGCAAGGTCTGGCTGCCCAGCGGCGGTTCGCTGGTGATCGACCGGACCGAGGCGATGGTCGTCGTCGACGTCAACACCGGCAAGTTCACCGGTCAGGGCGGCAACCTCGAGGAGACGGTCACCAGGAACAACCTGGAGGCGGCCGAGGAGATCGTGCGTCAGCTCAGGCTGCGCGACCTCGGCGGCATCATCGTGATCGACTTCATCGACATGGTGCTGGAGCAGAACCGGGACCTCGTGCTGCGGCGCCTGCTGGAGTGCCTGGGCCGGGACCGTACGAAGCACCAGGTCGCCGAGGTGACCTCGCTGGGCCTCGTGCAGATGACCCGTAAGCGGGTCGGCCAGGGCCTGCTGGAGTCGTTCTCCGAGACCTGCGTCCACTGCAACGGCCGCGGTGTCATCGTCCATCTCGACCAGCCGACCGCCATCGGTGGCGGCGGCAAGCGCAAGAAGCGCGGCCGGGGCGGCGATGTCCTGGAGCACGACCACGAGCACGAGACGGTCGCCGCCGAGACCGTGGTGAGCGCGGGCGAGGAAGCCGAGACCGCGGCCGAGGTCGCCGCCGAGGTGGCCGAGCCGGTCGCCCTGGAGGTGCCCGAGTTCGAGCCCGACGACGAGCTGTACAGCAGCGTCGCCGAGGCGGAGGCCGCGGCGGGCCGCGGTCGTGGCCGGCGCCGGTCGAGCCGCCGGGCCTCGGCCCCCGCGGGTGCGCCGAGGAGCGGTGCGCCGCGGCGGGAGGCCGTGTCCGAGCAGGTGGCGGAGGTTCCCACGGCGCAGGACGTGTCCGCCGAGGCGGAGGCCGAGCGTCCGGTGCAGCCGGCCGAGGCCGCCGTCGCGCACGCCGAGCCGGTCGCCGTCGAGGACCCGGTCGTCGAGGCGCCCGTCGCCGAGGAGGCCGCACCCAGGGGCCGTACGCGCCGTCGGGCCACCCGCAAGGTGTCCGCGCCGGCCGGTTCGCCCGCCGGGGCGGAGGCCGCCGTCGTGACGGTCGCCGAGTCCGCGCCCGCGCAGGCTCCGGCGGAGCAGCCCGAGGCGCAGGCCGAGCCGGTCGTCGAGCAGGTGGCCGAGCCGGTCGCCGACAGTGCGGCCCCGGCCCGCCCGCGGCGCCGTGCCGTGCGCAAGGCCACCGCGCCCACCGCGCCCGAGGAGACGGCCGTCGTGGTCGTCCCGTCGGCCGCGGCGGAAGCCCCGGCCCAGGCCCCGGCCGAAGCCGAGGCGGAGGCCGCCGAGGAGCCGGAGGAGGGCGCCCCGGTCAAGAAGACGGCCGCCCGCAAGACGGCGAAGAAGGCCACGGCGAAGAAGGCCGCCACCAAGAAGACCGCGGCGAAGAAGACGGCCGCGAAGAAGACGGTGGCCAAGAAGACGACGGCCAAGAAGGCGGCGTCGAAGACGACGGCGGCGGCGCAGCAGAGCGCCCCGTCCGTCTCGGCCAACACGCAGGACTGACCTCCCGCGAGCGACGGCGTGCGACGCCCGGTGGCAACCGGGTGCCGCACGCCGCCGCTCGCGTCGTGCCGCGTCGCCCGGCGTTCACGCGAGAGTTACTCTGTGTCTTGCTTGTGATGGAGCGCACCTCAAGGCCAGGTTTCTCTGTGGTAACCCTGGGGAAAATTGCCGTCTCCGTGCTGGTAACGTGAACCGTGGTCTCGGCGGGGACAGTCATGCCCGCCACGACCGCAGCCGACCAGCACATCCGGCCCTCCGGCTCGGATACGGCTGTATTCCCGCAAGGAACCCTCGGGGGGCGGGTCCTGTGTACAAGCCGTTCGCCCGCCCACAGGCAGCGGTGGACACCCAGGGATGCGGCCGTGCTGAGATCGACGCGGCCCCTTCCCGAAGAAGCACGACGCGCCTTTGAGGTCGCCGTAGAGGAGGGGATGTCGATGACCGACGCCCATGAGTTCATACCGGCCGCCAAGCCTGTGATCGGCGAGGACGAGATCGAGGCCGCGGTTCGCGTGCTGCGGAGCGGACGGGTGGTCCAGGGGCCCGAGGTGGCCGCCTTCGAGGAGGAGTTCTCGGAGCTGGTCGACGGACGCCACTGTGTCGCCGTCAACTCCGGCACCTCGGCGTTGCACCTGACGCTGCTCGCGCTGGGCATCGGTCCGGGCGACGAGGTCGTCGTCCCCTCGTTCTCGTTCGCCGCCTCCGCCAACGCGGTGCGTCTGGTGGGCGCGGACGTGGTCTTCGCCGACATCGAGGCCGACAGCTTCGGCCTGGACCCGGCCGCCTTCGAGGCCGCGATCACCCCGCGCACCGCCGCCGTCATGCCTGTCCACCTCTACGGCCACCCGGCCGCGATGGACAAGATCATGGCGATCGCGCAGCAGCACGGGCTGGCCGTCGTCGAGGACGCCTGCCAGGCCCACGCGGCGGCGCTGCACGGCACGCCGGTCGGTGCGTTCGGCGCCGCGGGCACCTTCAGCTTCTACCCGACGAAGAACATGCACAGCCTCGAGGGCGGCATGATCTCCACGGGTGACGCGGAGACCGCGCGGACCCTGCGCCTGCTGCGCAACCAGGGCATGGAGCAGCGGTACGCCAACGAGATCGTCGGCGCCAACGTGCGGATGACGGACGTGTCCGCCGCGATCGGCCGCGTGCAGCGCGCCAAGCTCGGCGGCTGGACCGAGCAGCGCATCGCCAACGCCACCTACCTCACCGAGAACATCACCGCGCCGAACGTGGTGACGCCGAAGGCCGCCGAGGGCGCGCGCCACGTGTACCACCAGTACACCGTGCGCATCCTGGGCGACCGTGACGCGGCCATGGCCAAGCTGACCGAGGCCGGCATCGGCAACGCGGTGTACTACCCGACCCCGATCCACCGGCTCAAGCCGTACTGGGAGCCGGACCAGAAGGCGGGTCGCACCTGGGACCTGCCCGAGACGGAGCGGGCGGCGGCCGAGGTCGTCTCGCTGCCCGTGCATCCCGCGCTGTCGGCGCAGGACCTGGAGCGCATCGTGACCGCCGTGAACGCGCTGGGAGAGCAGCTGTGACCAAGCCTCTGCGGGCCGGACTCGTCGGCCTCGGCTCGATGGGGCGTCACCACGCCCGTGTCCTGGCGGGTCTGGACGGCGTCGACTTCGTCGGCGTCGTCGACCCGATGGGCGACAAGTTCGGTGCCGCGCAGGGTGCGCCGGTCCTGAACACGGTCGAAGAACTGATCGCGATGGGCGTGGACTACACGGTCGTCGCCTGCCCCACTCATCTGCACGAGGAGGTCGGTCTGGCGCTCGCCGCGGCCGGCGTCTGCGCGCTGATCGAGAAGCCGGTCGCCGACACCGTCGACGGGGCCCGTCGGCTCGTCGAGGCCTTCG
Source organism: Streptomyces bobili (assembly GCF_002154575.1). GTDB lineage: Bacteria > Actinomycetota > Actinomycetes > Streptomycetales > Streptomycetaceae > Streptomyces > Streptomyces bobili. The sequence continues at coordinate 58,337 of NZ_MUBA01000013.1, read as the reverse complement.
AGTCGCGCGGTCTGGTGGCCGGTGTGGGTCACATCGAGCGGTGCAACCCGGCACTGCGCTCGCTGCGCGCCCGCCTGGAGGCCGGTGAGCTGGGTGACGTCTACCAGGTCGTCACCCGTCGCCAGGGGCCGTTCCCGCACCGCATCGCGGACGTCGGTGTGGTCAAGGACCTGGCCACGCACGACATCGACCTCACCGGCTGGGTGACGGGCCGTGAGTACGTGTCCATCGCCGCCCACACCGTCTCCAAGAGCGGTCGTGAGCACGAGGACATGGTCTCCGCGGTCGGCCGCCTGGACGACGGCACCATGGTCAACCACCTGGTGAACTGGCTGAGCCCGCTCAAGGAGCGGTTCACCTCGGTCACCGGTGAGCGCGGCTGCTTCATCGCCGACACCCTCACCGCCGACCTGACCTTCCACTCCAACGCGGCGGTGACCACCGAGTGGGAGGCCCTCCAGGCCTTCCGCGGTGTCTCCGAGGGCGACATGATCCGCTACGCCATCCCCAAGCGTGAGCCGCTCCAGGTGGAGCACGAGCTGTTCCGGGACGCGGTGCTCGGCGAGCCCGCCGACATCTGCACCCTGCGGCAGGGCATGCGTACGGTGGAGGTCGCGGCGGCGGTTCTGCGTTCCGCGTCGGAGAACGTCAGCGTTTCCCTTCAGCCGGAGGACCTGGCCCTCCATGGCAGCTGAGCGTCACTCATCGGGGGAACGGTGTGTGCTCGGCGGGACTCCTATGTTCTGTGAGACCTTCCCCGCAGGACCCAGCCGGCCATCGGCTGTCGGAGACCAGGAGCCGGAGCATGAGTACTGCGCCTGACGTCAGCGTCATTGTCGCGGTCTATAACACGATGCCCTACCTGACGGAGTGCCTGAACTCGCTCCTCGGACAGACCATCGGACGGAACCGGCTGGAGATCGTCGCCGTCGACGACGGCTCCACCGACGACAGCGGCCGCGAACTCGACCGGTTCGCGGCGCTGCACCCGGACATCGTCAAGGTGCTCCACCAGCAGAACTCAGGTGGCCCGGCCGCGCCCAGCAACAGGGCGCTGGAGGTGGCCACCGGCCGGTACGTGTACTTCATAGGCTCCGACGACTACCTCGGTGAGGAAGCCCTGGAGCGCATGGTGGAGTGCGCCGACCAGAACGAGTCGGACGTCGTGGTCGGCAAGATGGTCGGCACCAACGGCCGGTACGTCCATCAGGCGCTGTACAAGGAGAACGACCCGGACGTCAGCCTGTACGACTCCGAACTGCCGTTCACCCTGGCCAACACCAAACTGTTCCGGCGGGAACTGGTCGAGAAGCACAAGCTGCGCTTCCCCGAGCACCTTCCGGTGGGTAGCGACCAGCCGTTCACCATCGAGGCGTGCGTGCGCGCCCGGAAGATCTCGGTGGTGGCCGACTACATCTGCTACTTCGCGGTCAAGCGGGGCGACGCCAGCAACATCACCTACCGCGCCGACCATCTGGCGCGGCTGCGGGCCACGGCGGAGATCATGGACTTCACCGCCGAGCTCATCGAGGCCGGTTCGAAGCGTGACGCCGTGCTGCGCCGGCACTTCACCTGGGAGCTGGCCAAGCTCGTCCAGGACGACTTCCCCGGCCTGGACCGTGAGGTGCAGCGACAGATCTGCGCGGGCATCGCGCGGCTCGCCGACGCGTATTTCACCGACGGCATCCGCGACGCCATGGACGTCAAGCGCCGGGTGCGCATCGCCCTGGCGCACGCAGGGGCGATCGACGAGCTGTGCGACGCGATCACCTCCGAGCAGGAGCGCGGCACGACGTACCTCCTCGAGGGCGGTCGGGCCTTCGCCCGCTATCCCGGTTTCCGCGACCCGCGCATCGGCCTGTCCGACCGCACCTACGAGCTGCTCGGGGAGTCCGTCCCCGGTCCGCTGGCACAGGGCACCGAGCTGCTCGGCTCCGACTGGGAACAGCAGGGAGACGGCCTCACCTACACCGCGTCCGTGCGGGTGCCCGTCGTCGGTGACGTCGGCGGGGCCGTGCTGCGGTTGGTCAAGGGCGCCATGCCCAAGTCGGCGGACAAGCCAGGGGCACGCCGGCTGAAGGAGGGGCACAGCCTTCCGGCGCCGGTGGGCGACATGACGCTCAAGCCCGCCGAGAGCGGTTCCGGCACCATGCTGCACGCCCGGGTCCCGCTCGAGAAGGTCACGGCCAAGCTGGGGGTCCGGGTCTACCTGGACCTCGCGGGGCGGACGTACGAGATCCCCGTGCGCGGCAAGGGACTGCCCATGCCGCTGGCCCGTCGGTGGGGCCGGGACGCGGATCCGTACCGTGCGTCGGCCCTGGTGAACGACAAGGGCCGCGTGGTGATCGACACGGCCCGGATGTACCCACCGAAGAGGGACTTGGCCCGCGAGGCGCTGCTGCGTTTCGCCCGGAGGCTGAAGTCCCGTGCCGTCGGCTTGAAGTCGATCGGTTCCAAGAAGCCGAACGGTTCCAGAAGGAAGTAGCCACCGTCCATGAACATCTGTGTAGTAGCGCTCGGCAAGATCGGGCTTCCGCTGGCCGTGCAGTTCGCGTCCAAGGGGCACCGGGTCATCGGTGCGGACGTCAACGAGAAGGTCGTCGAGCTGGTCAACGCCGGTGTCGAGCCCTTCCCGGGTGAGCACGACCTCGACGTCAAGCTCAAGCAGGCCGTCGACGCCGGGCTGCTGAGCGCGACGACGGACACCGCGTCCGCGGTCGCCGAGTCCGAGGCCGTCGTCGTGGTCGTGCCGCTGTTCGTCGACGCCGAGGGCACCCCGGACTTCGGCTGGATGGACTCCGCGACGAAGGCGATCGCCCAGGGTCTGAAGCCGGGCACGCTCGTCTCGTACGAGACCACGCTGCCCGTCGGCACCACGCGCACCCGCTGGGCGCCGATGCTGGCCGAGGGTTCGGGCCTGACCGCCGGTGAGGACTTCCACCTGGTGTTCTCGCCGGAGCGCGTCCTGACCGGCCGGGTCTTCGCCGACCTGCGCCGCTACCCGAAGCTGGTCGGCGGCGTCGACGAGGCCTCGACGGCGCGCGGTGTGGAGTTCTACGAGCAGGTCCTCGACTTCGACGAGCGCGCCGACCTGCCCCAGGCCAACGGCGTGTGGGACCTGGGCACCGCGGAGGCCTCCGAGCTGGCCAAGCTCGCCGAGACCACCTACCGGGACGTCAACATCGGCCTGGCGAACCAGTTCGCGCGGTTCGCCGACAGCAACGGCATCGACGTCAAGAAGGTCATCGACGCCTGCAACTCGCAGCCGTACAGCCACATCCACCAGCCCGGCATTGCCGTCGGCGGGCACTGCATCCCGATCTACCCGCGGATGTACCTGTGGAACGACCCGGCCGCGACCGTCGTGCGTTCCGCGCGTGAGGCGAACGCCGCGATGCCGGAGTACGCCGTCGACCTGCTGGCCGCCGCCTACGGCGACCTGAGCGGGGTGAACGTGCTCGTGCTGGGCGCCGCCTACCGCGGTGGCGTCAAGGAGACCGCGTTCTCGGGCGTCTTCCCGACCGTCGAGGCGCTCAAGGCGCGCGGCGCGGTTCCGTTCGTCTCGGACCCGATGTACACGGACGAGGAGCTGGCGGCGCACGGTCTGACCCCGCACGCCGGCGAGAAGGTCACGGCCGCGATCCTCCAGGCCGACCACGCCGAGTACCGCTCGCTGACCCCGGCCGACCTGCCGGACGTCACGGTCCTCGTCGACGGTCGCCGTACGACCGACCCGGAGGCCTGGAAGGGCGTCCGGCGGGTTGTCATCGGCGGCTGAACTGCCCCGTGGGGCCACGCCTCCGGCCCCTGTCCCGTATTCGTACGGGCAGGGGCCGGAGGCGTTTCAGCGAGCGTTCACGGGCGCGGGGATCTCAGGCTGCCGGGTGCGGCGGACGGCGGGGCCGATCCGGCGCAGCCATCGCTCGGCGGGGCGTTCCACCCACTGGTAGGCGGCGCCGGCGGCGGCCAGGCTGGCCAGGAGGACGCCCGCCCAGAAGACGAGGGTGGCGCCGCCGGGGGCGGGCTTGCCCCAGTGGAAGACGGCGGCGCGGATCACGATCTCGTGGATGAGGTACCAGGCGAACGACCAGTGGCCCAGCCGGATCATCCACGGCCCGCCGAGGCCGGTGCGGCGGCCGTCGAGGTCGTCGCGTGCGGCGGCGCAGATGAGGGCCGCGAAGATCGGTGTCGAGAGCCACTGCGAGGCGGTGTAGGGGCTGTACCAGAGGGCGTCGGGAACGGCGTGGTGCCAGGGGATCAGGGCCAGATGCCAGGCGACGACGAGCCCGACGGCCACCGGCAGGGAGACGGGGGGACGCCAGCCGCGTTTGAGGGCCAGCCCAGCCACCACGCCCAGCACGAACTGGAGCGAGCGGGTAAGCGGCAGGTAGTCCAGAGCCCAGCTGCGGGTGGTGGGCTGGAGGCCGGACAGTGCGGGCCACAGGACGAGGGCCGCGCAGGTGACGGCGAGCGCGGTCCACGCCCAGGTGCCGGCGCGCCGCCCTGCCAGCAGGGCCAGCAGCGCGGGGAAGACCAGGTAGAAGAAGGCTTCGTCGGTGAGTGACCACGCGGCCGGGTTGCCGCCGGTGAACATGACCGGCTCGGGGAACCAGGCGTGCACCAACAGCAGTGTCGCGGCCACGGCCTTGAGGGACACGGCCCGGTCCATGACGGCCCAAACGGCGACCGAAAGGGCCGTGCTGACGGCGAGGAGCGGCCAGATCCGGGCGAAGCGGCGCCATAGGAAGACCTTGGAGGGCACGTGTGCACCGTCGTAGGTCCAGGCGAGCACCAGGCCGGACAGAACGAAGAAAAACGTTACGCCACTACGGCCGTACCAGACCGCTTCGCTGAGTACGGGGACGGTGCCGACCTGCCGTGACAGGTGGTACAGGACGACGAGGAGCGCCGCCCAGAATCGGAGCCCGGTCAGCGACGGCAATCGGTCGCGACCGGGCGCCGGTATCGAGGTCACGGAGAGGTCCTTCAGTGGTCGGGGAGCAGCAGGCGGTCGAACTCCGCGCGCACCACCGGCCAGTCCCAGGACTCCAGGGCATGCGCGGACGCCGCCCGGGCGGCCTTCCGCCAGCCCTCGGCGGTCGACGTGACCTCGAGGATCCGGTCGGCGGCCTCCTGGGCCGAGCCCACGACCCAGTCGGCGGGGAACAGCGTGCGGGCGCCGTTGGCCTTGCCCGCGAAGAACGGCCAGTCCCGGCCCACCGGCACGGCCCCGCTCGCGGCACCCTCGACGAACCCGCAGTGGAAGCTCTCCCGCACGGAGGAGCTGAGGATCACGCCGACCTCGGTCAGCGCGGCGGGCACGTCGTCCAACTGTCCGAGCCTGCGCAGGGCGCCCGAGGGTTCCAGTTCGGCCACGTCCCGGCGGTAGTGCCGGGCGTAGGCGCGGGACGCGGCGCTGAGCCTGGCGTCCACGTCCTCGCCGAGCAGGAACAGCCGGTAGCGAGTGTCCTGGGTGCGCAGGATCCGCAGCACCTGGATCGCCCACCGGGGATCCTTGGCCACCGACGAGATGCCGGTCAGACCGAGCGTGAACCGGGCGTCGTCCGCCTTGGGACGGACATGGGAGGCCAGGTCCATGGCGTTGGCGACGACGTGCAGCCGGGGCGTCGCGTCCGAGGACAGCTGAGGCACGGCCGCCACGGTCAGGTCCCGCAGATGGGCGCCCACGAACACCAGGTCGTCCACGCGCGAGAAGTCGACCAGGTACGGCCACGGACTGAAGGTCTCGGCGCTGTGCAGGCGTACGACGACCCGGGTGGTGCCGGGGTCGACGGAGGTGAGTAGCGCCGCGGGGCCGACACACCAGTCGACGAAGACGGTGTCGGCCCAGTCCAGATGGGGACGCAGGAGTTCCTCGGCCTGGCGGCCGAACTCCTCGTCGCCGCCCAGACGGTGGGCGGCGATCCGGGTCAGGGAGGTGGCCAGTTTGTCGAGCGCCGGCTCGTCGCGCAGGTCCAGGGAGCGGACCTCGACATCGGGGTGGTCCTCGTAGTGGCCGCGGATCCGGTGCAGGAAGTTGGCGTTGCCGCGCGTGACGAAGAGCAGGCGCAGCGGCCGTCCGGCCGGGGTGGTGGGCGGGGTGGCGCGGCCAGCCGGCTTCGTCAGCGCTCGGACCGTCGTGCCGGCGCGCAGGGGCGCTGTGTAGGCCCGCGGGTCGTCGGCGAGCGGTGAGCTGGTGCGGTCGAAATGCAGCACCCGGTGGAACGCGAGCTGGAGCGCCGTCACAGCGGAGGCGGCGGCCCCCTTGATGTCCGCGTCGGCCCACCGGGCATCGGCCCAGGCGAGTTCCGCCGAGACGGCGGCGGCCAGTGCGCGCGGGGCCCGGCCGCGGGCCAGTTCGACCCGCGCGGCCTCCCCGAGCAGGTCGGCGCGGTGGCGCGCACCTGTCGTACGGCGGGCCGCGGAGCTGAGTGCGAGGACCGCGCCCTCGGGGCGGTTGGCCTGGTCGAGGCCGCCGCCCACCCGGCGGGCGAGCCGCGCACGCACCGCGTCGGACAGTCCGGGCGCGGTCACCACGAGCCGCCAGGCGCGGGCCCCCGCATCCGTGCGCAGCACCCTCGGGTGCAGGACCCCACGGGCTACCGCGCCGATCCCCCGTCGGACTCTGGTCATGCCCCCGCGCCCCCGGTGAGGAGCGTGGACCGAACGGCATGGGAGAGCTGCTCGGCGGCCGGGGTCATCAGCAGGCCGCGGGTGAACCTCGCGGAGTGTGCACGGGCCTCGGCCCGCTGCTCCGGGGTGGCCTCGACGGCCATCCGGGCCGCCTTCACGAACGAGTCCGCGATGCCCTCCGCGTCCAGACCGACGGCGCCGGTCCACAGCGGGTGCCCGGCCAGCACGTGCGAGGCGTCGTGGTCCACCTCGTGGCAGGAGACCACGGGCAGCCCCGAGGCCATGAATTCGTACACCTTGCCCGAGGTGACGAACCGGCCGCCGACCAGCATCAGGACCAGGGCGTCCCAGCGGCCGTAGGTCGCCGCGACCTCCGCCTTGGCCACCGGGCCGCCGAACAGCACCCCATCGGCCTCGGCCTGGCGGATCAGCGTCATGTGGGCGTTGGCCTCACGGCTGGCGCCGGCGCCGATGTGGCCGCGGATCTCGAACCGGGAACGCGCCACGAGCGGGTCGCGCTCGCGCGCGGCGCGCCAGCCGTCCAGGACGGTGGCCAGGAACGCGGGCTTGAAGTTCACGGAACCCAGGTAACCGAAGGTCAGACCCTCTTCGGCGGCAGGCTCGCCGTGCGCCTCCGGAACGCTGTCCGGGTCGAAGCCGTTGCGCACGACGTGGACCCGCTCGGCCAGCTCGGGGTAGCGGTCCCGGTAGAAGTCCGCGATCGGGTCGTTGACGCACCAGATCGCGGTCGCGTCCGACAGGACGCGCTCCTCCCACTGTCCGGCCTCGGAGTCCCGGGTGAAGGCCTCGCCGCCACCGATGACGTCGACCGACCAGCCGTCCCGGAAGTCGATCGCGTAGGGGATCTTGTGGGTCTCCCACAGCTTCCAGGCGGCGGCCAGGTTCACGTACGGGGCACAGCTCGCCAGCAGCATGTCGGCCGGGAACTCGCGGTGGATGTCCAGGACACCCTGTTCCAGCGCCGACCGCCAGCCACCGAACACCGGCTCGGGGAAGTGCTCCAGATGGCGCGCCCGCTCCCGCTGCATCCAGCGGATCGGGTTCAGCGCCCGGTCCTCGGTGAACAGGCGGATGTCGGTTTCCAGGTCCTCACGGGCCAGCGGGAGTTCGACGATCCGCACCCGCGGGTCCACCGGGTCGGAGAGCGTGTGGTCCAGGCCGTACTCCCGCTCCCAGGACTCCTCCGCGATGGTGAGGACGGTGACGTCCCAGCCGAGTTCGACGAACTTGTTCGCCGTCTCGCGCATGCGGTACGCACAGCTCTTCGCCGCCGGCGGGAAGCCGATGGCCAGGTAGATCATGTGCGGCCGGACGCCGTCGGGCCGTGGCCCCGTGGTCCTGGTGCCGGACGGGACCGCGCCCGGAGCCGGCGGGCTGAGGCGCTTGATCACGTTTCGCAAGGGGGTGCTCCGAGAGACTGGTGGAACGGTGACGGGACGGGCGGCGTGGATCAGCCCGCGACGATCGCCTGCACTGCGCGCACAGCGGCGTTCCCGTCACCGTACGGAGTGCCGCGCTCGGTGTCGGGAGCGGGGCGGGTGGCCAGTTCCGTGAAGTCCGGCGTCTCGTGCGGGTTCGGCACGAGCACGTTCCAGCCGCCTTCGAGGGTCTCGACCCACTCGGTCTCCGGACGGATGGTGGTGCAGGCGCGCTCCAGCAGGAAGGCCTCCTTCTGGAGACCGCCGGAGTCGGTGACGACACCGGCGGAGCCGAGGACGGCGCCCACCAGACCGGCGTAGGGGAGCGGACGGCCGACGTGCACCGACCCCTGATTCAGCTTCAGGCCGTGCTCCTCGGCGCGGGCCACCAGGCGCGGGTGCGCCAGCAGGGCCACCGGGACGGGCAGCGCGGCGAGCGAGCCGATGATGGCGGAGAGGCGCTCGGGGTCGTCGGTGTTGTCCGGCCGGTGCAGCGTCGCCACCAGGTACGGGGCGTCCGCGTCGATGCCCTCGGGCAGCGCCGGGCGCGGGTGCTCACCGGCGAGGACGGCGTCGCGGATGCGCAGGCAGACGTCGACCATGACGTCGCCGACGAGCGTTGAGCGCTGGGCCAGGCCCTCGTTCGCGAGGTGGCGCATGGCCTCCTCGGTCGGGGCGAGCAGCAGGTCGGCGGCGTGGTCGGTGAGGACGCGGTTGTGCTCCTCGGGCATCCGCCGGTTGAAGGAGCGAAGACCGGCCTCCAGGTGAGCGACCCGGTAGTGCAGCTTCACCGCCGAAAGCGCGCCGGCGACGGTCGAGTTGGTGTCGCCGTACACCAGCACCCAGTCGGGCTTCTCCGTCTCCAGCACCTTGTCCATGGCGGCGAGCACCGCACCGGTCTGCGCGCCGTGGCCGCCCGAGCCGACACCCAGGTGGACGTCGGGGTCCGGGATGCCCAGGCCGGAGAAGAAGACATCGGAGAGGTCCGCGTCGTAGTGCTGGCCCGTGTGCACGATGACGTGCTCGTGGGGTGTGTCGGCGAAAGCGGCCGCGATGGGGGCGAGCTTGACCAACTGGGGGCGTGCCCCCACGACACTGATGACCTTCACGTGTACTGCTCCTGCCGAATAAGCGACTGACGACCGAACCCCGATCATACGGGCGTGCCCGCCATTGACGGCGCCTGCCCGGGGGCGGTAGCGGGCTGGGCAGGGGCCTGGGGCTCACTGCCGGTATGCTTTGATGCGGGCCGGGTTATGTGGCCGTGCCGTCTGCGCGCAAGTGCGATGCACGAGACGCCCGCTTTGAACGGAACTGGTGTGCGAGCTCGATCCTCCGTGCGGGCTCCTGCAACGTGCCAGAAGCTTCAGATCACGAAAGGCACACGTATATATGGAGCTCGACAGCGCTGACGGGCAGCGCCGGCCCAAGGGATCCCGAGGCCGAATCGTGATGCTCGTGGACAACGGAGTCAGGAACGACTCCCGCGTCCAGAAGTCGGCCCGGTCCGCCGCGGAAGCGGGATGGGACGTCATCCTCTTCGGCATCTCGAACACCCGTGAGATCCAGACCTGGAACATCGGTGAAGCCGAGGTCCGGCTGGTGCCCAAGCCGAGTCCGCTGTCGCACCGCAGGCAGGAACTGAAGGGGCTGCGCTACCGCAGTCCGCTCGCGTACCGGTCGTCCGACGTCGCGTCGTTCCGCAAGCAGCAGGTGAAGGCATGGCGCGCCGACCTCCGCTTCCGTGCGGCCGCGGCCACGGCCGACGGACCCGGCAAGCCGAGCGCCGGCGGTTCGCCGGCCCGGCTCATGGTGCCGAAGGTCGCGGCCAAGGCAACCAGCAAGTGGGTCGGTCTGCGGTCCCGTGCCACGCGCCGGGCCAAGCGCAAGCGCACGAAGTTCGACACGCCGCTCGACAAGGCGATCATCAAGTTCTGGCAGGTGTCCAAGGGCGAGCGCGCCTGGCGCAAGCTGCTGCCCTACCTGTGGGACTACGAACTCGCCTTCGCCAAGCACATCGACGAGCTCGAGCCCGACCTGATCCACGCGCACGACTTCCGCATGCTGGGCGTCGGCGCCCGTGCCGCCGTCAGGCTCCGGGCCGCCGGCCGGCCGGTCAAGCTGGTCTGGGACGCGCACGAGTTCGTCCCCGGCCTGCACTCCCACCACGAGCGCTGGATCCCGGGCCACGTGGCCTGGGAGAAGGAGCACGCGGTGTTCTCCGACGCCGTGATCACCGTCTCCCCCTCGCTCGCCGAGCTGCTGGTCAAGGGCCACAAGCTCAAGGAGACGCCGTACGTCGTCCTCAACGCCCCGGTGATGCAGCCGGCGCCGGACGAGGTGGCCGACGTAGAGCCCACGCCGGACCTGCGTGAACTGTGCGGGATCGACGAGGACACCCCGCTGCTGGCCTACTGCGGCGGCATCAACCCGGTGCGTGGTGTCGAGACCATGATCGAGGGCCTCGTCAAGATGCCCGACGTGCATGTCGCGCTGGTCTCCCTGCCGCCCTCGGGCAAGCCTTTCCCCGCCACCGCCAAGATCATCGAACTGATCGAGGAACTGGGCGTCGGCGACCGTGTCCACGTCCTGCCGTTCGTGCCGCACTGGCAGGTGCCCGAGTTCCTGTCCACGGCGGACGCGGCGGTCAGTCCGCTGCACCACCTGGCGAACCACGAACTGGCCCTGAGCAACAAGTTCTTCGAGTACTCCCAGGCCCGGCTCCCGCTGGTGGTCAGCGACATCCGCACCATGGCGGAGATGGTGGAGAGGACCGGCCAGGGCGAGGTCTTCAAGGCCCAGGACGTCGAGGACTACGTCCGCGCCGTCAAGGCCGTGCTCGCCAACCCGGACCGCTACCGCAAGGCCTACGAGGACCCGGAGCTGCTGGCGCAGTGGACCTGGGAGGCGCAGGCCGTCGTCCTGGACGAGATCTACAGCCGGCTGCTGCCCGGCACACAGGCGCCGGCCGCGCCGAAGGACCGGAGCAGGCCGGCCCCGACGGCGGGGCCGGAGGGCTCCGGGAACGAGAGCACCGTCTGACGGGACGGCTGTGACCGGCCAGTCGGCCCGGTGAGGAACGGCAGCGGGGTTCGCCCCGCCCCTCCCCACCGGGCCGACGGTCCCACGGCACATCCCCGGAACGGAACGCAGAACAGGTGGAGGACCTCCTCGCATGACCCATGTACTCCTGATCGCCGGCACGGCGCCGACGCTCTCGATGCTCAAAGCCGCCGTCGAGCAGTTCCGGGCTGCGGGAGCGACCGTGCACCTCGCCGGACTCTTCGACCGTGACGCGGTGGACGGCGTCCTCGACGCGGCCGACGTGTGTTCCCTGTCCGAGGTGTCCGCCGAGCAAGGCAACGCGTTCGTCAAGCGCATCGCGAAGCTTCCGCCGTCCCGCAGGACCTGGGCGAGCGCGGAGCGCAGCCGCTGGGTGCGCGGCCACGCGCGCAAGGCGCAGGTTCTCGTCGCCCTGGACGCCAACGCCGTCTACACCGTCTGGCGGCTGGCCGAGCGCAACCGGCGGGCCGACGCGGTCTTCGGCGTCGCCCCCGGACTCCGCGCGCTTCAGGCACGCGGCGACCACCGGATGCACTACGCGCTGCGTGACGCCGTGCGAACCGTCCCGTCCCCGGCGGTGACGCTGCGCACGACGAAGCGTTCCGTGCGGCACGGTGCCGGTGCGGTGCTGCGCCGGGCGTCGTCGCCCGCCGTGATGCGCACCTCCATCGGCGCCAAGGCCTGGCGGACCGCGGTCGTCGCACCGAAGGTGCCGGACGGCATGCGCGCCAAGCTGGCCCGCCGGGTGAGCCTGAGCATGGCGAAGGGCGGCCGCAAGACCGGCGCCACGATCGTGCTCAACCAGGCCGCCGACCGCATCGCCAACCGTAAGCTCAGCGCCGCCCTGCTCGCCGACGCCGCACGCGCCGACCTGGCCCGCGGCCACGACAACCCCGGGGTCCGGGCCAAGGCCATCGAGGCCGCGCTGAACCTCGCGGACCAGCGGTACAAGAAGAAGGACTTCTCGGCGGCGGCCGACCAGCTCTCCACCGCCTTCTCCCTCGCCTTCAGCCGCGGTCTGCACTTCGACGGCACGTCCTCGCCGATGGCGAAGGACCCGGAGGGCTACCTCGCGGTCTTCCGCAAGAGCGTCGCCTTCAAGGCGCTGTCAGCGCCACGCGGGCGAGCCGTGCCCGCGGTCCCCGCGCCGGCCGGCCGCCCGCTGCGGCTGCTGGTCACGACGTACGCGAACCCCAGCTTCCTCCGGGCCATCCGGGAGCGCTACGAGAGTCATCCCGAGGTCGAGATCCGCTATCTCGACGTCAACGAGGACGACACGATCCGGCCGTTGGCCAAGGGCCTCAAGCGGATCACGGAGCACGCGCTGGGCGGCCAGCCCGCGTTCCGCGACAAGGTCGAGGAGGCCCTGCGGCCCCATCTCGACTGGGCGGACACGGTCTTCGTCGACTGGTGCACCAACGCGGCCGGCCTCTTCACGGTGGTCGACCCCGGCACCACGCGCGTCATCGTCCGGCTGCACAGTTACGAGGTGTTCGCCTGGTGGCCGCACGTCGTGGACTTCACCCGGGTGGACGACCTGATCCTGGTCAGCGACCACCTGCGCGAGCTGACGGAGAAGGTGGTGCCGCAGTTGGCCGGGCCCGGCACGGCCACGACGCACGTGATAGCCAACGCGATGGACCTGGCGCCGTTCCAGCGGGAGAAGGCCGACGCCGACGTCCGCTTCGTCCTCGGGCTGGTCGGCGTGAGCGCGGTGGCCAAGGACCCGCGCTGGACCCTCCAGGTGCTGCGGCTGCTGCGCGAGAAGGACGAGCGCTACCGCCTGGTCATCATCGGCGAAGGCCTCAACCGCAAGGCGAGCGCCGCCGTCAGGGCCTACGACGACCTGCTCCAGCCGGAGTTGGAGGAGCTGGAGGCGGCCGGCGCTGTGCACCGGGTCGGGCAGACCGACGACGTGCCCGCGGCGCTCACCGGCGTCGGCGTCATTCTCAGCAGCTCGGTGCGCGAGAGCTTCCACTGCGGTCTGGTCGAGGGCGTGGTCAGCGGGGCACTCCCGGTGGTCCGTGACTGGCCGTTCTTCGCGTCGCTGGAGAGCGGACCGCGGACCCTCTTCCCGGCCGACTGGGTCGTCGGGACGCCAGAGGAGGCCGCGCAGCGGATCCTGGCGCTGACCCAGACCGAGGAGAACTGGCGCGCCGCCACGGAGCCCGCCGCGAAGCACGCGCTGGCGACGTGGGACTGGTCCGTGGTGGGCCTGGACTTCGACCGGCTCCTGCTGGGGGACAAGGTCTGACAGCCCCTGACACGGGAAAGGGGGCCGGCAGCGTACCGAGTACGCCGCCGGCCCCCTTTTCCTTGTCCGTGAGGTCAGACCGCCCGCTCGACGAGGACGCCGTCCTTGTCGTCGTACAACTCGCCGGTCTGGGGGCACTCCCAGACGCCGTTCTCCCCCGCGCGCTCGGTGAGCCGGACGCCGGCCCGGCCGACCCAGCCGACCTGGCGGGCGGGCACGCCCACGACCAGGGCGAAGTCCGGCACGTCCTTGGTGACGACGGCTCCGGCCGCGACCATGGACCAGCGGCCGATGGTGAGCGGCGCGACGCAGACGGCGCGCGCCCCGATCGACGCGCCGTCGGCGATCTTCACACCGACTGCCTCCCAGTCGCCGCCCCGCTTCTGCTTGCCCTCGGGGTCCACGGAACGCGGGTTGTGGTCGTTGGTGAGGACCACGGCGGGGCCGATGAAGACACCGTCGCCCAGCTCGGCCGGCTCGTACACCAGCGCGTAGTTCTGGAGCTTGCAGTTGTCACCCATGCGCACGCCCGTGCCGACGTAGGCGCCACGGCCGATCACACAGCCCTCGCCGAGGCGGGCGCCCTCGCGGACCTGCGCGAGGTCCCAGACGCTGCTGCCGGCGCCGATCTCGGCGGTGTCGTCGACCTGAGCGCTGGGCTGGACCCTGTAGTTCACTTCGTTCTCTCGCTTCCGGGGTGGCTGCTACGCCCGGTGAGCATACGCGGCCGGGGCGGGCGTGGGGGACTAGTGGCCGTCGGTGAGGACGGGTCCGGCGGGTGCCCAGTAGCCGGTCAGCCCGCCCGCGGTGATGTGGACCATGGGCCGGCCGTTGACGATGGCCCGCCGGTCGAAGGGCGCGCTCGAGCTCTTCGCGAACTTCACCGTCTTCGTTGTGCCGGTCGCCCCGTCGCTGCCGAACCTGATGCAGGTGATCGAGACGTTCGGCGGAAACGTGGCCGTGCGCTGCGGGCGGAAGGTGGTGGAAAGGTGCACACCGCGCAGGAAGACCTTCGGATAGTACTCGCCGACCCACCAACCCGCGTACGCACCCGCGCTGATGCGGTAGTAGATGCCGCGCCCCTCGATGCGTCGCCGGATGTCGACGGGAGCCTGCGTTGCCCGGGAGAACGTCACCTTCTTGGTCCCCAGTTGGGCGTCGTGCATCGATGGGGACCAGCCGTACAGGGGCGCGCCCGCGGTCTTGAGCTTGTAGAGCGTGTGCGTGCCGGCGGCGAACGCGGCGACGGAACCCTTGGGCAGGGTGAGCGCGTTGGGGTAGTCGTTGATCAGGGTGTCCTGCTGATGGGCGAGGACGGGGCTGCCGGTCTGCCAGTGGAGCTGGCGGAACAGGTTGATGTGGTGCTGGTGGTATCCCTTGGTCGGCACCCGGTGCGTGTGGCAGTAGTACGACAGCCACTTCGCCTGGCGCAGGCGTCCGAAGTGGTCGCGCATCGTGGTGACCGCGCCGTCGTACAGCTTGAGGGCCAGTTCGTTGCCGGTGGCGACGTAGTAGTCCCAGAGGCCGAAGGTGGCGAAAATCATGCCGTTGAAGGTGTAGTCACCGGTGCCTGCGGTGGCGCCCGGGTACTCCTGGATCCAGAGGTAGCCGTTCTTGTCCTTGTTCACGACCCAGGGCTTGGCGTTGTCGCCGCGCAGCAGTGAGGCGAACGTGCCGTCGGCGGCGGCCTTGTACAGCGTCCGCTGCTCCTCGGTGATCCCGTCCAGCTGGGACAACTGGACGAAGAGGCTGATCGCCTCGCCCTGTGCCATGCCGGAGTACCAGGGGGCTTTGTAGGAGACTCCGCTGTGCTCGGGGTGGTACCAGTCGAACGGGTACGGGAAGTACCAGGCGCCGCGCGCCTCCACCCGCTTGTCGATGAGCCGCTTGGCCTGCGACCGGGCCCGCTTCAAGAACAGCGCCTTGCGTTCCGGGTCGGTGGTGTTGCGGTAGCTGGTGATGCAGCCGAGCGCGAACTGGATCTGCGTGACGGGCTGGTCGTAGCCCGGCGTGTCCCAGTCGGGCCGGTACTGGATGACGCCCTCGGCGTCGAGGTAGACGTTCTCGGTGTTGGGCGAGACGTTGGACCAGGTCGTCGGCCGGTCGCGCCAGGGGCGCATGTACTCGGGCAGTTCCGTGTCGATCCGGTAGCCCGAGGTCTTGAACTCGAACGGCAGGGTCGTGGGGATCGAGTCCTCGACGGTCTGCGGGTCTACGGTCCCTCCGGTGAAGGGGATCCGAGTACCGGGGCTCGGCGCGCTCAGAACGCCCTCGCCGAGTTGGTCGGGCAGGGGCGGAACCGGGTCGGCGCCGCCCGCCTCGGGAAGACTCAGAACGAGGGAACGCGGAATGCCGTCGAGCAGGTCCGGCGAAGAGCCGTCCAGTACTCCGGTGGCCAGGGCCGTGAAGGTTCCTCCGCCTACAACGGCAGCACCGGCGACGGTGCCTCCGGCCACACGGATGAACCGCCTGCGTCCTAGCTCGACACGTCTCTTACCAGCCATGACTTGCCTACCCCCCACGGGTGTTGACGGGCCGTACAGAGCCGCGACGCAGCGATGTGCCGACGGCGGGAGCTGTAGCCCTAATCCAAAGAGAAGTTCAACTGAACGATGAGACAACGGGATCGGGGCAGGCAGGTGTGAAGTGGGGCAATTGGCGAGTCTTGGCGCACTTCTGTGATGAAACCGTGATCATTCGGAAGCGATCATGTCGGATATGCACGTCTGGTGAAAGGTGAGGGGCCGGTCAAGGATGTGGTGATCTACCGACCGTGCGGGGATGGTGACTTTTAGTGTCTGGCCCGAGGGGGAGGCGACGGTGCAGGGCTGCTGCCGTCGCTGCTCTGACGCTATCTGTGTCAGGGCTGGGCGGAATCGTTTCTGTGCCTTCCGCGCACGCAGCGGGTTGCCTTGGTGGAGTCGAGTCGGACTTCAACGGCGACGGCATTCGCGACACTGCGATCGCGGATCCGATGGCAACGGTGTCAGGCCGGGGCGAGGCCGGAGCGATCCAGATAGTGCTCGGTGGGGGCAACGGCGTCACCACTCTGTCGCAGGACTCGCCGAATGTCTCCGATGCCGCCGAGGCGGGCGATCAGTTCGGTTTCTCGCTCGCTGTGTATGACGCGAACCTGGATGGATGCAGCGACATTGCCGTAGGTATGCCCCATGAGGACATCCTCGGAGTGAAGGACGCGGGCTTGGTGCACCTCGTCTACGGATCGACAGCCGGTATCGGTCAGGGAACGCCGAGCCTCGGCTTCCGGCAGGGGATCGACGGCAACATGGCCAATACTCCTGAGAAGGAGGACTGGGTCGGCTACTCAGTGGCGGGCGGCGTTTCGGCGACCGGCGTGCCGTTTCTCGTCATTGGGGCTCCCGGTGAGGACAGTTCGGGTTTCACCGACATGGGCTTCGCCGCGTACGCGTACGGCGTGACTCCGTCCGTAACCACGTTTCACCAGGACAGCCCTGGCGTCTGGAACGACGCCGCGTCCGGAAACCGCTTCGGCTCGGCAGTTGCTGCGACGAGCCGACACATCGTGGTCGGCACGCCAGGAGCGCCGATCGGGTCCATCGACCAGGCGGGTGCCGCCCTCGCGTTCAAGCCCTCATTGAACCCGGACAACATCCCCCAGCCGCTGTTCGGCATAGGGCAGAACGCCACCGGGGCCGGTGACGAAAGGGCCGAGACGGGAGACAGTTTCGGCACCTCCGTGGCCATGGCTCCCTACCGGCCTTCGGTGTCCACGACAACCACCGACTCGCTGGTGGCCGTGGGCGTCCCGAACGAGGACGTGGGAGCCAAATCCGACGCTGGAGGGGTACAACTGCTCCAGATCTCCGAGTCGGGGTCTGTCGCTGAGTCCCAATGGATCACCCAGGACACGGCCGATGTCGAGGACACAGCAGAGACGGACGACTACTTCGGCCAGCGTGTAGCAGCTGTCAACACGAATCACGGTGTGTTCAGCACATCGACAACCATGCGGCTCGCTGTAGGCGTGCCGGGGGAGGAGACGTCTGCCGATGCCCAGGACTCGGGTGGCGTGCAGATCCTCCCCATGCTGGACTCCGCCGGAGCATCGGACAGTTGGCTGCGACCGGGTAGCGGCATTCCTTCGGCGCCGGCGTATCGGCAGTACGTCGGCATGAGCGTCGCCGCCACTGGCTCGGTGCTGTACGTCGGAATGCCGTACGGACCAGCGCTGGGCCGAGCTGTCTACGCCTATTCGTGGACTGTTGCATCCGGGGGCGCTCCCAGCCAGAGCTGGAAGCCCGGTGGGGGCGGGATCCCGGCGGAGACGGCCGCCTTCGGCGCTGTGGTCGGTTGAGTGATCGTCCGAGGTGGCCAACAAGAATGAGACGAATGGTGGGGAGTTCAAGGGTGTTCGCTCTCAAGCGGCGCCGAGCCCTGGCGCGCGGGGCGGTTGTCGCCGTCGCGGTCGGGGCGGTGTTCACGGCGGGACTGCTGGGGGTGCCCGCCGACGGACCGACGTCCGTCGAGCAGGCGGCCGCCGCGTCGCAGGGTGAGGCGGCGACCGACGGCAAGGCGCTTTCCGAGGAAGCCGCCCAGGCGGAGGCCGCGGCGGCAGGCAAGCAGGTCGAGGCCCTCAACCTGCGTACGGAGCGCAGCGAGACCCTGGCCAACCCCGACGGGACCTTCACGCTCCGGGAGTACGTCCAGCCCGTGCGCGTGTTCAAGAGCGGCAAGTGGGCATCGCTCGACCCCACGCTCGTCCAGTCGCCCGACGGCTCCTGGACTCCCAAGGCGTCGACCGCCGACATGGCGATATCCGACGGAGGCACTGGTCCGTTCGCGACGCTGGACCGGGCCGGCAAGCAGATGTCCCTCAGCTGGCCGGGCCCAGACGTGCTGCCCAAGCCGAAGGTCGAGGGAAGCACGGCCACTTACGCCGATGTGCTTCCCGGCGTCGACCTGACCGTCACCGCGGACGCCGACGGCTTCTCCCACCTCCTTGTCGTCAAGACAGCGGAGGCGGCGGAGAACCCGCGGCTGGCCGAGATCAGCCTGCCCGTCACGACTCGGGGGGTGGAGGTCCGTACCCAGTCGGGTGGCGGGCTCGTCGCCGTCGACGAGGGGTCGGACGGGCCGGTGTTCGAGGCGGCGGAGCCCCAGATGTGGGACTCGGCGCAGGGTGCCGCGGACGCGGCTGCCACACCTTCGGCGTCCGGCGCGCAGCGCAGCCCGAGCCCGGCTTCGGGCCCGGCGAAGGCGGCGGGTTCCGGCAGGCCGGACCCGGCGCGCGGCCGGGGAGAGGACCTCAGGGAGGGGCCCGGAGAGGGCTCCCGCGTCGCTCCCGTGAAGCTGGGTTTCCGCGGTGGCGCGATGGTGCTCACCCCGGACGAGAACCTGCTGAAGTCGGCGACGTACCCGGTCTACATCGACCCGGTGACCAAGACCTAGACGCGTTCCGGCTGGACGATGATCTCGTCGCACTTCCCTGCTGCGGAGTTCTGGAAGTTCTCGGACCACGAGGGCGTCGGCCGTTGCCCGGCGGACATCTCCGCGCTGTGCGCGAGCGGTGACGACAGGAAGCGCCAGTTCTACTCGGTCCCGACGGGGACGCTCGCCGGCAAGGACATCATCGACGCCGACTTCGCGATCACCCTCGCGAACGCCTACAACGGCACCGCGCGATCCGTCGTCCTGTCCCGGGTCAACAGCACCGGCGCGGCGGCCATCAGCTCGGCGACGAACTGGGGCAACCAGCCCTCGGTCAAGAAGACGATCACCAGCGCGTCCACGACAGCCAGGGCCGGTTCCTGCACGTCGACCAACCAGAACCTCCGCTTCAACGTGACCTCCGCGGTGCAGCAGGCCGCGGACAGCAGTTGGGCGACCACCACGTTCCGGCTGGCGTCCTCCGACGAGTCGAGCTACGCCTACTGGAACCGCTTCTGCGGCAACGGCCAGCTGGAAGTGAAGTACAACCGGCTTCCTCCGCAGCCCTCCAAGGCCGAGATGACCATCTCGCCGGGCGGCAAGTGCGTGACCGGGTCGAGCCGGCCGTACGTGGACACCCCTCCGACGATGTCGGCGGTCGTCCGCGACTACGACCACAACGATAACGCCGGGCTGACCGAGTCCCTGACCGCCCAGTTCGTCCTGTCGCGGCTCGACTCAGCGACCGGGAAATGGACCCAGGTGACCGACGGGCCCTTCAGTACGGCTCCGAAGACCACCTACTCGGATCCCGCCAACAGCCAGACCGGAATGGCGAAGTTCTCCGCGAAGGCAGGGCTGGCGGGCACCTACAGCGCGCCTCGGACCTTCACCCTGCAGGAGAACGTCGTCTACGCCTGGCAGGTGCGGGGCAGCGACGGCCAGGGCTGGGGTCCTTGGAGCAGCGCGCCCCCGCAGGCCTGCGAGTTCGTCTACGACAGGACGAAGCCCGCCGCGCCCACGGTGGCCTCGACGGACTACCCGGACGACGATGCTCCGCATCCCGGCGTGGGTGACTACGGCACGTTCACCTTCAACTCGGTGTCGACCGATGTCGTCTCCTACCGCTACGAGTTCCAGGACGGCACGAACGGAACCGTACCCGCGCAGTCGGGCACGGGCAGGCCGGGGACACTGCGTTGGGCGCCCACCAGCTCGGGCACCCAGACACTGACGGTCACGGCGGTCGACGCGGCAGGCAAGTCCGCCGAGAGCCCGGGTGGGTACAGCTTCGTCGTCACCAACGGCCGTGCGCCCGCCGGCGCCTGGAAACTGGACGATCCCGCGACCGCGACGGCCGCGGCGGGCCGTACGGGCGATCCGTCGGCCGCGAAGGGCGACGGGGTTGCCTTCGGAGCGACGAACCTCGGCGACATGAAGGACAAGGTCGTCAGTTCCTTCGACGGATCTCAAGGCGCCCACCTGTCCACGTCGTCCTCGGTGGTGAACACGGCCAAGTCCTTCTCGGTCTCGGCCTGGGCCTACCTGCCCGAACTTCCCGCGCGAGACATGACGTTGGTGAGCCAGGACGGCACCGCGGAACCAGGTTTCGCGCTGGGGTACGACGCGACGACCCAGAAGTGGGAGTTCCGCTTCCCGGGCTCAGGCATGGACTCCCTCGGTGAGTGGCGCGTTCTCGACAATACGAAGGCCGTTGCCAATCTCTGGGTCCACCTGGCCGCCGTCTACGACGCAGACAAGCGCACCATGACCCTGTACAAGGGCGGACAGCTCGCCGCTCCGCCGGCGCTGCGCCGTACGTCGTGGAATGCCACCGGAGGACTGCAGATGGGCCGGTCCCTCGCGCTGGCGGGCTACACGGACCACCTCAAGGGATCCCTGTCCGCGGTGCAGGTCTACGACCGACTGCTGTCCCAGTCCGAACTGGCCACTGTGAGCGAGTCCGATCCCGACCAGGTCGGGTATTGGCCGCTCGACGAGGCGACGAGCGGCGTCTCGCCGGAGGCGGCCGGCGGGGAAGGCCTGACGCTGTCCACCGGCGCTTCCATCTATCAGGTGGACGACGTCGTCTGTGACGAACTCGACCCCACCTGCACCAACGTCCCCGCTGTGCCGCTGTGGGGCGACGGACATCTCCAACTGGACGGCACGAGCGGCTTCGCCGAGCGAGGCCCAGGGCTGTTCGCCGCTCAGGGCAGCTTCGCCGTCGCGGCGCGGGCCAGGCTGGCCTCCGCCGACCCGGGCAAGGACCAGACGGTCTTCTCCCTCGCCGGAGTCAACGGCCAGGCGGCTGTGGTCCGGTACTCACAGACCACGAAGCGATGGCAGTTGACCGTGACGGACCGGGATGCCGACGACGCGACCGCGGTCACCCCGGCGGGCCCGGACTCGATGCCGTCACCGAACACGGAGAACTCGGGCGACCACCTGACGTTGGCCTACGACGCCGTCTTCGGCGAGGTGAAGCTGTACGTCAACGGCCAGCTCAGTGGTGTTCAGACCCTGTGGCCGAACACCTGGGACCTCTCCGGCGTCAGCATCCAGGTGGGCCGGTCCCTGACCGGAACCATCGGTGGTGCGTACTTCTCCGGCGCACTCGACGAGCTCAGTGCCTACCAAGGCGTCGTCGACCAGTACCGCGCCGTTCGGATCGCCGCCGGCGTCGGTGACGCCACCTAGTCGGACAACGGCCGAGGCGGCGGACCATCTGTTCCGCCGCCTCGTCCCCCCACGCCTGGTCCACTCCGTTCTCCCATGGGAGTAGTCATGTCCACGCCTTCGTGGTTCAGCGCCGGTCCGGCGCTCTGGAACCGCACCGCACGGCGCAGAGCGGCCGCCGCCGTAGGCATCGCCGTCGCGATAGGCCTGCTGCCGCAGTACGTCCCCCAGGCCGAGGCCAAGGACCTCGGCATGCCCGAACTGCAGCAGGACCGCGGGCCGGCGCGAGGAACCGATGCGAAGGCGGCCAAGAAGCCCAGAAAGAACGCGGTCGACTCCGCCGCGGTCACCGACCCGGCCAAGGTGACCTGGCCGAAGGCGGGTCGTGCCGAGACGGCGGTCTCCACCAAACTGGCGCAGGTCGAAGGCCTGCCCCTGAAGGCGGCCTCCCCCCTCGACACCGGGCCGGACGAGCTGGCCGTCGAGGTCGTCGACCACAGGAAGGCGCTCGCCGCAGGCGTGGACGGCGTACTCCTGAAGGTGGCCCGCACCGATGGAGTGGCCAAGGCGGGACAGGCCAAGGTCCAGCTCGACTACTCGCGTTTCGCCGACGCGTACGGCGGCAGCTACGGCTCCCGGCTGCGCTTCGTGCAGTACCCGGAGTGCCTGCTCACCACCCCGCAGAAGAAGGAATGCTCCACCCCGCGGAAGCTCGACAGCACCAACTCCGTCGCCGCCCAGACCCTGACCACCACGGTGGATGCCGCCCCCGACCGGAGCGGCGTCACCACACAGAGCCTGCAGACGGCGTCGGACAGCACCGCCGTCACCCTGCTCGCCGCCACCGCCGGCAGCTCGGGCGACCAGGGCAACTACAAGGCCACCTCGCTCCAGCCCTCCTCGGAGTGGAGCGTCTCCAACTCCTCCGGCGCCTTCAACTGGTCGTACCCGATGCGGACCCCGCCGGTGCCGGGCGGCCTGGACCCCTCCGTCAGCCTCGGCTACACCTCGCAGTCCGTCGATGGCCAGACGGCCGTCACGAACTCCCAGGGCTCCTGGGTCGGCCAGGGCTTCGGCTACGAGCCCGGATACATCGAACGACGCTACAAAGGCTGCGCCCAGGACGGGCAGGACAAGGCCAATGGTGACCAGTGCTGGGCGTTCGACAACGCCACAGTCACGTTGGCCGGTGGTACGTCAGGCGAGCTGATCAAGGATGACGCCACAGGCAAGTGGCGGATCAGCAGCGACGACAACTCGAAGGTCGAGAAGCTCACCGGCACGACCAACGGTGACAACGACGGTGAACACTGGCGTCTGACGACCACCGACGGCACCGAGTACTACTTCGGCCTGGACCGCCTCCCCGGCTGGCGCGCCGACGACCCCGCGACCACCGGAACGACGGACCCGGACCCGACGACCGACTCCACGTGGACCGTCCCCGTCTACGGCGACGACACCGGCGAACCCTGCCACGCCTCGACGTTCGACGCCTCGTACTGCAACCAGGCCTGGCGCTGGAACCTGTCATACGTGAAGGACCCTCACGGCAACGTGATGTCCTACTACTACGGCAAGGAGACCAACTACTACACCCAGAACCTCAAGTACACGGAGAACGGCAAGCCGTACGTCCGCGGCGGGTACCTCAAGCGGACCGAGTACGGCCAGCGCGACGGCCAGGTGTACGAGACGCCCGCGTCGGCCCGCGTGGTCTTCACCACCGACGAGCGCTGTCTCGCCGCCGCCACCGACTGTGAGCCGGGCGACCTGACGGACGCCACGGCGACCCGTTGGCCCGACGTCCCGTGGGACCAGAACTGCGCGGTCGGCACGAAGTGCGAAGGCCAGAACTCCCCGACCTTCTGGACGCGTAAGAAGCTGTCCGCCGTCACGACCCAGATCCGCGCGGGCTCCGGCTACTCCGACGTGGACCACTGGAAGCTGACACACGTCTTCACCGACAACGGCGACGGCTCGAAGTCGCTGTGGCTGAACAACATCGACCACGAAGGCCGCGTGGGCACGGCGACGTCGATGCCGAAGATCGAGCTCTACGGCAGCCAGCTGCCCAACCGCGTCGACATCTCCGGCGACAACATCCAGGCGATGAACCGGTTCCGCCTCTCCGGCGTGCTGAACGAGTCCGGCGGTCACCTCAGCGTCAACTACGCCGCCGCCGACTGCTCGGCCTCCGCCCTGCCCAAGGAGGGCGAGTCCACCAAGCGCTGCTACCCGGTCAAATGGAACCCGCCGGGCCTGGACGAACCGATCACCGACTGGTTCCACAAGCACGTCGTCAGCTCCGTCACCCAGACCGACCTGGTCGGCGGTACCCCGGACATGACCACGTCGTACGACTACATCGGTGACGCCGGCTGGCGGAAGGCCCGCGCGGACGGCATCGCCGAGTCCAAGTACCTGACGTGGAGCGACTGGCGGGGTTACGCCAAGGTGCGCGTCACGGGATCGGAGGGAGGTGTCGCGGCGGCGAACAACCCCCGCACGGAGCATGTGTTCTTCCGCGGCCTCGACGGTGACAAGACGCCCACAGGCGGAACACGGACCGAGACGCTCAAGGACTCGGCAGGCACCACGTACACGGACGCCGACCGTCTCTCCGGCTTCGAACTGGAGACGACCACCTACAACGGCTCCTTCAGCGCGGACGCCATCGTCTCCAAGAGCATCAGCACCCCCTGGACACAGCTCACGGGCTCTCGCAAGCAGGACTGGGGAACGACGGAATCCCGCTTCCTGCGCTCGAAGGACACCAGCAGCTATACGGCGCTGGAGGGCTACACCGCCCAAAGTCCCAAGTGGCGGGTCACAAAGAGCACGAACACCTACGACCCGGTGACCGGTCGGCCGGCCAAGGTCGACGACTTCGGAGCCGACGGCGACGCCACCGACAACCAGTGCACCCTCACGTACTACGCGGACAACCCCGCCAAGCACATGCTGGCCTTCCCCTACCGGGTGCACACCACGGCGACAACCTGCTCCGACGTCGCCAACCACGGCAAGGAGACCCTCTCCGACGACGTCACCTTCTACGACGGCCAGACCTTGGGCACCGGTCCTACGAAGGGCGACAGCACCAAGGTCCAGCGCCTCGCCTCGTTGACCGTCGACAACACCCCGGTGTACGAGACGATCACCGACCTCGCCCCCTCGGACTTCGACGCCTATGGCCGACCGCGGACGGTGAAGGACGCGGCGGGTACCGCAACGACGATCACCTACGCGGAAACCGACGGTCTGGCCACCAAGAAGGTGGAGACGAACAAGCGGGGGTGGAACACCACCACGGAGTACAACCCCGCGTGGGGCACTCCGGTGGCCCAGACGGACCCCAACGGCCGGCGTACCGACCTCGCCTACGACGGGCTGGGCCGACTCACCAGCGTCTGGCTCCCCGACGTGTCGAAGGGGACCTCAAGCCCCAGCATCAAGTACGCGTACACCGTCAGGCAGAACGCTCCGTCCGTCGTGACCACGCAGAAGATCCAGGTCGGCGGCACATACGGAACCCCCGAGTACACGCTGTACGACGGCAACCTGCGTCCCTTCCAGGTGCAGACCGAAGGCCCGAACGACGGGCGCATGATCGCCGACACGTTCTACGACGGTCTCGGGCGCGTCGTGAAGAGCAACACGGACTACTACACGACGGGCGCCCCCAGCGCCACACCCTTCGCCGTCAGGAACGGCGACACCAACGCCCAGAGCCTGACGGACTACGACGGCGCCGGCCGCAGGACCGCCGACATCTTCGCGGTGGCGGGCGACGAGCGCTGGCGAACCACGTACGCCTACGGCGGAGACCGCGTCCACACCGACCCGCCGACCGGCCAGGCACCGACGACGTCGATCACAGACGGCCGTGACCGCACGGTGGAGATGCGCCAGTACAAGGGCGGCGCCCCGTTGCCCACCGGAACATCCGCGGACTACGTCTCCACCAAGTACGCGTACAACAAGGCCGGCCGGCTGGAGAGCGTGAAGGACGGGAAGGGCAACCTCTGGTCCTATGGCTACGACCTACGCGGTCGGAAGATCACCTCTCAGGACCCGGACGCCGGCTACACCAAGTACGCGTACGACATCCTGGACCGTCTCACGGCCACGACTCAACTCGCGTCGGCGACCGACACCCAGGGCAAGAAGAACTCCACCGTCTACGACGAGTTCGGCCGCGTCACCTCCACCTGGGAGGGCGAGCCGACCACGGGCAGGCAACTGACTGCCCGGACGTACGACACCGTGGCCAAGGGCGAGGCCTACGGCTCGTACACCTACGTGAACGGCTCTGTCTACGCGGCGACTTTGACGACAGAGCTGGGTACCAACTACGAGCCTCTGACCACCCGCTACTCGGTGTCCAAGACGGCCGAGCCCGAACTGGGCGGCACGTACGAGTACAAGACGACGTACGGCACTGACGGAAGCGTCCTGACGTCGTCCGTCCCCGCGGCGGGTGGACTGTCCGCGGAGACACTCTTCCCCAAGTACGACGGACTGCAGCGGCAGACCGAACTGCGCAGTGTGTACGGGACGACCGACTACACATATGTCGACAAGGCGGAGTACTCCACCACCAGCCAGCTGAGACGTCTCCTCCTGACCAGCAAGGCCGAGGGCGCCAAAACGACTGAGCTGGGCTACGAGCACGAGCGTGGCACCGGCCGGACGACGCATTCCTTCGTCAAGACGAACGACAGCACCTCGGTCGCCTACGACGCCCGCTACACATACGACCAGGCCGGCAACGTCACCTCCATCACGGACAACCCGGCCGGAGGTCAGGCGGACACGCAGTGCTTCCGGTTCGACTGGCAGCGCCGGATGACGAAGGCCTGGACGAGCAGCACGACGCCTGACGCCGCCATCGGTACGGGGGCCACCAATGCCGCCTGCGCCGCGGATCCATCGACGTCCACCGTCGGCGGCCCGGCTCCGTACTGGCGCTCGTACGACTTCGACGATGTGACAGGCAACCGCAAGACGGAGACGATCCACGGCTTCGGTTCCTCGGCAACGCCGGACGTCACACGTGACTACCTCTACGGTGACGCCGACCAGGACGGTACGACGGGCGAGACCGGTGACGGCGGCCCGCACGCCCTGACGAAGGTCGAGACGCTCACCCCGGCCCACGCGGGAAAGCCGGAGGTCAGGTCCCAGGACACGTACGCGTACGACAGCGCCGGAAACACGACCAAGCGGGTTCTGAACGGCAACACCCAGGACCTCACCTGGAACTCCCAGAACAAGCTGACCACGGTCACCGGCGCCCAGACGACGAACTACGTGTACGACGCCTCCGGCCAGCGCGTGCTGCGCAACGCCGGCGGCCAGAAGACCCTGTACCTGCCCGGCATGGAACTGAGCCTGAATCCGACGACGAAGGCGGTCACAGCCACCCGTTACTACACCTTCGGCGGTGCCACCGTCGCCATGCGCACGGCGGGCGGAGTCCAGTTCCTCGCTGCGGACCAGCACGGAACAGCCGAGGTCGCGGTTGATGCGGCCACCGGTGCGCTCACTCGCCGCCGCATGGACCCGTACGGCAGCGAGCGCGGAAACAACAGCACGACCTGGGTCAACGACAAGGGCTTCCTGGGCAAAACAGTCGACGAGTCGACAGGGCTGGTGAACGTCGGGGCCCGGGAGTACGACCGCTCCGTCGGCCGCTTCATCTCGGTCGACCCGGTCATCGACTACAACGACCCGCAGCAGATGAACGGGTACGTCTACGCCAACAGCAACCCCGTGACAAGCAGCGATGCGAGCGGCCTGTACTGCGACGGCTGCAGCGTGGACAACCCCGACTCGGTGTGGACTCCGGACAACGGTCCCGGTTGCACGACCCAGGCCTGCTACGACAAGGGCGGCAAGGTCCTCTACCCGACCAACGGTCAGACAACTGCCGAGTACAAGGCGGACGGGGAACGCAGGAAGGCGAACGCCACCAAGAAGCGTGTCATGGACGCCGGCAAGGAGCTTGCCAAGATCGCGATGGACGAGCTTGGCATCACCGACGCGCTGGACTGCTTCACCACAGGCAACCTCGGAGCGTGCGGCGCCACGATGGTCAACGTGGCGACAAGCTTCGCCGGTGGACTGGTCGGCAAGCTGGCGACGAAGTACGGGGCGCCGTGGAAGTGGAACAAGTCTGCCGCCCTCGCCAAGCGGATCTGGGGCTTGGTCAAGAAACTCATCAAGGGCGTCGGGGACTGGTTCAAGGCCGAGAAGCGGGCCAAGAAGGCCGAAGCCGCCGCAGAAGCAGCAGCCGAGTCCTGCAACAGCTTCGTCCCGAAGACAAAGGTCCTGATGGCTGACGGGAGTCAGAAGTCCATCGAGGACATCGACATCGGTGACAAGGTCCTGGCGACCGACCCGGAGACCGGCAAGACCGAAGTCCAGACGGTAACGGCGGAGATCGACGGCACGGGAACGAAGAGCCTGGTCAAGGTCACCATCGACACCGACGGCGACAAGGGCACCAAGACCGCGTCCGTGACGGCGACCGACGGCCACCCCTTCTGGGTCCCGGAATTGCGGGACTGGATCGACGCGACGGACCTGAACCGGGGGGAGTGGCTTCGCACCTCGGCCGGCACGCTCGTCCAGATCACCGCAGTCCAGCGCTGGACCCAGCAGTCGACGGTGCACAACCTCACTGTCAGTGACCTGCACACGTACTATGTGCTTGCGGGGGCCACGCCGGTACTCGTTCACAACTGCAACGATGAGATTCCCGATGTCCTTCATCACTACACGAATGAAGCTGGACATGATGGGATATTGGCGAGCCAAGAGCTTCGCCCGTCCACTCAAGTGGCGAACCCCAATGACGCCAAGTTTGGCGATGGCCAATATCTCACCGACGTTCAGCCTGGAACGAAGAGGCCTGGGCAGCTATCCGCCGCCTTCTATCGAGTTCCCTGGCTTGGGCGAAAGGTTTCTCACTATATTTCGATCGATGTGCGCGGGCTAGATGTGCGTAAGGGAAGGGAAGGGGTCTTCTATATTCTAAATAGTGAGCCTCTTGATCTCGCCGGCCGCATCGTAGGGTCTGGAAGGAATTAGTGTGAGGTACGTCAAGGTGGCATGGAGTCATGATCTCGAAGATGAGCCGGTCCTCTATCTGAGCGAGCTCGGCGAAGACGGGTACGAGAATCGGAAGATTCAATTCTTCCGCGACGGCAGGGTCGAGTGGGCAGATGAATTTCATGAGACAGCAAGTGTCGGTCTCTCTGAAGTCGCTTTCCCGCTCGATCTTCGAGA
This sequence comes from Streptomyces bobili, assembly GCF_002154575.1. Classification (GTDB taxonomy): domain Bacteria; phylum Actinomycetota; class Actinomycetes; order Streptomycetales; family Streptomycetaceae; genus Streptomyces; species Streptomyces bobili. The sequence continues at coordinate 29,564 of NZ_MUBA01000013.1, read as the reverse complement.
AATCTCTGACCAGCCGGAGTTCTCTGCTGCAGAGATAGCTCCGGAAGAGTTCGAGCGGGAATGGGTAAAGGCTCGTTCGGTGGAATGAATGGTCGCACTCTGACGGGTGATGCGGGGCGGTCTCGTGGCCTCGTTGCGCAAATCTCACACCACCGCTCTGGCTAGCATGAGCAAATTAGAAGCCCCGCCAGGAATGTCCTGGCGGGGCTTCGCGGGCGTCTGACGGCAGTAGTTGCCGGCAACGGCGGCGAACACTGGGGTGTTCGCCGCCGTTGCCGTGGGCGGCCCAGTGCCGCGCGGACGAGGAAGCCGTAAGGCTGAGCGGCAAGAGCGATGACGAGGGGGCCGCCGAACTCGCAGCCACAGAGAAACGCTTCGCGAAGGTTGGCGCCGAATTCGAAGCCGCCGCCGTCCACCGCGACACCCTGCGAGCGGTCATGGAGCAACACAAACGTCTGAGCGGCAACTAGACGCCCGAGGCGCGTGCTGCCAAGGTCCAACACCTGCACGACCGGCTGTCCGAGGTGATGGCGGACGGCCGGCCCCGACATCACCTGATCACGTTCAGTTGTCAGAGCCGGAGGCCGCTCCCCTGCGCAGGGAGGTCGTGAAGCCGCCCCGCAGGCGCGGAGGTGTCGGCAAGCGTGCACCCACTCCGGGGCCAACCGGCCCGACCTCTCTACCCGTTGGCATATGCCAGCACCCAGGGGGCCGATGTGTGACTCCTGTGATTCTTGTCATGTTCTGGTGACCAAGTGAACTCTTGCATGGGCACGTCACGCGCAGCGATGATCCGGTGACTTCTCTTTAGGATCTCTTTATCTGCGGGGGCAGAGCTGTGTTGACCGTGGGCAGAACATGGCGGCACAGTGCTGCCGCGATCGTGACAGGCACGCTGCTGGTCTGGGGACTCGGAGCCGGTGGCACACCGGCCGTCGCCGCCGTCGCGTGTCCGTCCGGGGTCGACTCCGACTTCAACGGGGACGGCATCCGGGACACCGCGATCGCCGACCCGGAAGCGACCGTCGACGGCGTCGCGAAGGCCGGTGAGATCCACGTCGTCTACGGCGGCGGCAAGGGGACTCTCACCTTCTCGCAGGCGCCCGACAACGTTCCCGGCGCACCCGAGGCCAACGACCAGTACGGCTACGCTCTGGCCGTCTACGACGCCGACCTCGACGGATGCAGCGACCTCGCGATCGGCACCCCGTACGAGGACATGGGCACCGTTCCCGACGCCGGGGTCGTGGCACTCCTCTACGGCTCCACGAGCGGGCTGAACGCCGGCACCAAGCCGGTGAAGGAGTTCTACCAGGGCACCGACAAGGTCCTGGGCGGCGGAACCGAGACGGACGACTGGGTCGGCTACTCGCTCGCCGCGGGCAAGACCTCCGCCGGAGCCCCGTATCTGCTGATCGGCAACCCCGGCGAGTCCATCGGCACCGTCGAGGACGCGGGCGGCTTCTACTACGTCGGCGGCACCGCGCAGACCGTCGCCTTCGTCCACCAGGACACCGAGACCGCGGGCGCCGTGCCCGGCACGGCCGAGCAGGACGACCGCTACGGCGCCACCCTCGCCGCGACCCCGACCCACTTCGCGGTCGGCACCCCGGGCGAAGCCCTCGGCACCGTCGCCTTCGCCGGCGGCGTCGGCTTCTTCAGCCACGCCCTCACCTCCAACTCCCCGAAGCCGCTCGGCGGCCTAGGCCAGGACCAGGACGTGATCGGCGGCGCCCCCGAGGTGGACGACCAGTTCGGCGCCGCGCTCGCGATGGTGCCGTACCGGGCCTCCGGCGCCACCTCCACCACCGAGTCGCTGCTCGCGGTCGGCGTGCCCGGCGAGGACCTGTCGACCACCGTCGACGCGGGCGCCGTCCAGGTGTTCAAGCTCGCCGCCAACGGCACGTTCACCGAGACCGCGTGGATCGACCAGAACTCCGCCGACGTGGACCAGGAGTCCGAGGCCGGCGACTTCTTCGGCAAGCGGCTCGCCGCCGTCAACACCTCCCCGAACACCACCGCCACGGCGACCACCACCCGCCTCGCCATCGGCGTGCCGGGCGAGGAGTCGTCCGAGGAGCACGCGGAGAAGGGCGGCGTCCAGATTGTTCCGCTGGTCGGCGCGCCCGGCGCCTCCGACCAGTGGATCGACCCCGGCTACGGCGTCCCGGGCATTCCCGCCCCGCGCCAGCTCGCCGGCCTCTCCCTGGCCGCCACCCCCTCGCTGCTGTACGTCGGCATGCCCTACGGCCCGGCCGAGGCCCGCGGCGTCCACGGCTTCCCGTGGAACGTGGCCTCCGGCGGCGCGCCGACGGTGACGATCAAGCCCGGCGAGGGCGGCCTCCCGGCGACCGGCGTGGCCTTCGGGGCGACCGTCCGCTGACGGCATTTCAGACGGACAAGAAGTGATGGGGGAGGACACCCGTGTCCAGAGACGGGCATGAGAAGGCAGGGCACTACGCCGTGACCGAGACCGCGCGCCCGCCGAGAAGGAACAACGGCTGTCGGCGGGGTGCCGTCGGCGCGGTCGTGGTGGCACTGATGGGGTTCGGACTCACGGCCGGGGTCACCCCGGCCGCGGCTGCCGGGACCTGCGCGGGCGCACAGTCCGACTTCAACGGCGACGGCATACGCGATATGGCCATCGCCGACCCCGATGCCGCCGTGTCGGGTCAGGCGCGGGCAGGCCTGGTCCACGTGGTGCTCGGCGGCGGCAAGGGTGTCGTCGAGATCTCCCAGGACACGCCCAACGTGGCTGACGGCCCCGAGGCCGGGGATCGGTTCGGTTTCTCCCTGGCGGTGTACGACGCGAACAAGGACGGCTGCTCCGACCTCGCCGTCGGTATCCCGTACGAGGACGTCGGCACCGTCAAGGACGCGGGATACGTGCAGGTGATCTACGGCTCGACCACCGCGGTCGGGTCGGAGTTCAACAGCAGGGGCTTCGTCCAGGGCGAGACCCAGCCGCTGGGCGGCGGTCCAGAGCCCGAGGACTGGCTCGGCTACGCGGTCGCGGCGGGCACCTCGCCGACCGGCTTCCCGTTCCTGGTCATGGGCGTGCCGGGCGAGGACGGCGCGGCCGGGGCGGACATCGGCCTGTTCGGTTATGTCTACGGAACCGACTACCAGGCGGCGTCCGTGGGGCAGGACACGACCGGCGTATGGGAGGAAGCCGAGCCCTACGACCGGTTCGGCGCCTCGATCACCGCCACGGACCGGCACTTCGTGGTCGGGGCCCCCGGCGAGAGCATCGGCACCGTCGCCTTCGCCGGTGGCGTAGCGGCCTTCCGGCCATCGATCAACGCCGACGGCATTCCCGAGCCGCTCTTCGGCATGGGACAGGGGCGCACTCCGGGCCCGGACGCCGCCGCCCAGACCGACGATCGCTACGGCAGCGCGCTCGCCATGGCTCCCTACCGGCCCGCGGGCGCGGCCACCATCACCGACGCGGTGCTCGCCGTGGGCGTCCCGGGCGAGGATCTCGGCACCACCGTCGACGCCGGGGCGGTGCACGTCTACCACCTCAAGGCGGACGGTACGGTCGCCCTCCTCAACTGGATCGACCAGAACGTCGACGGGGTCGAGGGCGACGCGGAGGTCGGAGACTTCTTCGGCCAGCAAGTCGCGGCGGTCAACACCACGACCAACGTGGTGAGTACGGCCGCCACGATGCGCCTCGCCGTCGGCGTACCCGGTGAGGAGTCGACGGAGGCAGCCCCGGAGGCCGGCGGCGTCCAGATCCTCCCGGCCATCGGGGCGCCCGGCGCCTCGGACGCATGGCTGGAGCCCGGGGCCGGGATCCCCTCGGGACCGGCAGCCCGCACCTACGCGGGCATCAGCGTCGGCGGCAGTCCGGCGCTGCTGTACGTGGGCGTCCCTTACGGCCCTGCCGACGGACGCGCCGTACACGGCTTCCCATGGAACGCCACCACGGGCGGTGCACCGGCACAGACCTGGAAGCCCGGAGAGGGCGGCATCCCCGCAGGCGGCGGTGCGTTCGGAGCGACCGTCCGATGACGGCCTCCCGACCGAGCGACGCGGCCGACGGCCACACCAGTGAGACAGACATGAACCGACGGGAGAGTGGACGCGTGTCCGCAGACAGACCCAGACCGATACGGCGCGGCCTCGTGCTGCGCGCCGCTGTCGCGGCAGCCGTCACCGGCGCCGTGGTGGCAGGCGCCGCGGCGCTCCCGAACGGCGGCGGACCGGACCAGGGCCCCGCCCCGGTCGCGGCCGACCAGCCGCTGGTCACCGAGCAGCAGGCCATGGCCTCCGCGAAGGACAGCGGCAAGCGGGCCGAGGTGGTCGGACTGCGCACCGAGCGCAGGGAGATCTTCGCCGAGCCCGACGGCACCTTCACCGCCCGCGAGTACACCGAGCCCGTCCGCACCGTCCAGGGCGGCAAGTGGGTCCCGGTCGACCCGGCGCTCGTCAAGCGCGCCGACGGCACCTGGGGGCCGAAGGCCGCCACCGTCGACCTGGCCTTCTCCGCCGGACAGGCGGGCAAGCCCTTCGTCACGATGCGCCGCGCGGGCCGCGAGTTCGCCCTGACCTGGCCGTACGGCAAGCTGCCCGCGCCCAGCGTCGACGGCGACACCGCCACCTACGCCGAGGTCCTGCCCGGCGTCGACCTGACCGTACGGGCGGAGGCGGACGGCTTCGGCCATCTGATCGTCGTCAAGACGCCCGAGGCCGCGGCCGATTCCCGGCTGGCCCGGCTCGACCTCGGCATGACCACCGACGGCCTGAAGGTCGCCGAGGACGCCACCGGCGCGATCCTTGCGGAGGACGCCGTCGTCGGCGGCACCGTCTTCCAGGCCGGCAAACCCACCATGTGGGACTCGGCCGCGGTCGAGGAGAGCGCCGCCCGCAAGCAGGGCCCGAAGGCGGTCGCCAAGGCGCTGAAGTCGGCGACGGCCGGCGCGGCCGACGCGAGCGCCGCCACCCCTGGACCGGAGGCGGCCCCCGAGCCCGCCCTCGACGGTCCCGGCGGCGGTGGCCGCGTCGCCCCGCTGGGCGTCGAGGTCGGCAGGGACAAGCTGAGCCTCGTCCCCGACCAGAAGCTCCTCAAGGGCGAGAACACGGTCTTCCCGGTCGTCATCGACCCGATCCAGCGCACCACCTCGCGCACCGCCTGGACCGGCGTCATGTCCGGCATCCCCAGCGAGCAGGACTGGAAGTACTCGGGCAGCGCGGGCGTCGGCAAGTGCCCCACCGACTACAACCCGGTCTCCTGCAACGGCGTCGGCTCCCGGCGCGTGATGTTCACGATGCCGCTCTCCTTCTACAAGGGGAAGCAGATCCTCGGCGCGACCTTCTCCGCCCGCGTCGAGCACATCTACAGCGCCTCCCCGACCGCCGAGCCCATCCAGCTCTACCGGATCGGCGGCGCGAACTACAGCCTCACCTCGTCCAGCAACTGGTCCAACACCTCGGACGACTGGGACGACTATCTCCAGACCGTCGACAAGGCGATCTCCCCGACCTCCTGCTCCAGCCAGGCCAACCTGCACTTCGAGAGCAGTGCCACCGGCGAGCTGACCAGCGAGATCAAGACGGCCGCCGCGGGCGGCTGGAACGCGATGACGCTGGGCCTGCGCGCGGCCGACGAGTCCCGCTTCGCCGAGTGGAAGCGGATCTGCGGCAACGCCTACCTGTCGATCAAGTACAACAACCTGCCCCGGCAGATCAAGATCTCGGACATGTCCACGGACCCCGGCGGCGTGTGCAAGTGGGGCGCGGGCCGTGCCACCACCGACGTCCCGCCGAAGCTCCAGGCCATCGCGAGCGACCCCGACCACGGCAACGGCCAGACCGACAAGGTGAAGGTCCAGTTCAAGGTGGAGTGGGGCGGAACCACGCCCGGCTCGTACACGTACACCAGCCCGGACTGGCTCTCCCCGACGACCGGCACCAAGTTCGTGCACACCGTGAAGTCGTCGATCCCGCAGAACACCCCCATCTACTGGAGCGCGCGGGCCTACGACGGTGACGGCTACGGCCCGTGGAGCTCGGACGGCGACACCCCGCAGCGCTGCGAGTTCACCTACGACAAGACCTGGCCCGGCAAGCCGCTCGTGCTGTCCAAGCAGTACCCGTCCGACACCGTCTACCACGACGGCGTCGGCACCTACGGCACCTTCACGTTCTCGCCGAACCCGAACGACGCCATCCCGGACAACGACGTCGTCAAGTACCAGTACTCCTTCAACGGTGCGGCGATGACCACCCTCACCCCGGCCTCGCCGGGCGGTTCGGTCTCCCTCCAGTGGCTGCCGACCCGTTCCGGACGCCAGGTGCTGGAAGTCGTCGCCATCGACAAGGCGGCCCACGCCAGCCACACGCCGTACGACTTCCTGGTGAGCGAGGGCAGGCCGGTCGTCGCCCAGTGGAACCTGGCCGACCAGGCCGGTGACACCGAGGCGCACGACGAGAGCGGCGAGTTCTCGGCGACCGCCGGCACCGCCGTCACCTTCGGCGCGGACGGCCCCGGCGGCAAGGTCGACAAGGCGGCCCGCTTCGACGGCAGCACCGAGTCCTACCTCGACGCCAGCGAGACCGTGCTGGACACCGCGAAGAGCTTCAGCGTCAGCGCCTGGGTGCGGCCCACCGCCCTCGACAAGGACATGACGGTCGTCAGCCAGGACGGCACCGGCGAACCCGGCTTCACCCTCGGCTACGACGCCACCGCGAAGACCTGGAAGTTCGCCGTCCCGGTCAACGACGTGGACTCGCTCGGCGAGTGGAAGGCCGTCTCCACCGGCATCACCGTGGTCAAGGACCAATGGGTCCTGCTGACCGGCGTGTACGACGCGCAGAAGACCGGCGGCCCGCAGCTCCAGCTCTACATCAACAAGGACCTGAAGGGTTCGGCCACCCGGCGTTCCGTCTGGAAGTCGTACGGCCCGCTGCAGATCGGCCGCTCGACGGCCAAGAGCGGCTACCGCGACAACTTCGTCGGTGACCTCGCCGAGGTCCGCGTCTTCGACCGTCTCCTGCCGGCGGCCCAGGTCGCCGAGCTGATGACCATCAAGCCGGAGCGCAAGGGCTACTGGCAGCTGGACCAGGCCACCAACGGCTCGGTGACGGAGACCGGCGGCGGCCAGGCGCTGACCCTGGCGGGCAACGCCTCCATCTACCGCCCGGCCGACCCGCTGTTCGACACCGCCGCCCTGGTCGGCGACGGCAACCTCGTCCTGGACGGCGACGGTGACTACGCGTCCACCGCCACCGCCCCGGTCACCGGCACCAGCAGCTTCACCGTGACCGCCCGCGCCCAGCTCACCTCGCTGGACCCGGAGAAGTCACAGACGGTGCTGTCCCTGCCGGGCGCCAACGCCAACCGCGTCCAGGTCCGCTACCAGGCCGCCACCGGGCAGTGGGAGCTGGCGGTGGCGAAGACCGACGTGGCCGCCCCCTCGGTCGTCACCTTCACCGACGACCAGGAACTGCCCGACACCGGCGGCTCCGGCCAGCACCTGGCGGTCGTCTATGACGCCTTCGCCAACTCGATCCGCCTGTACGTCGAGGGCCAGCTCGTCGGCGGAGCCTACGGCACGGACAGCACCCTGTGGTCCGCCACCGGCGGTCTCCAGGTGGGCCGTTCACTGCGCGGGGCGAGCGAGTACTTCGCCGGCGCCATCGACGAGGTCCGCGTGTACAGCGGCGCGGCCGACCCGGTCGCGGTGCAGCAGATGGCCGCGCTGACGGCCGTCACCGACATGTGACAGGGCGTCATCTCTGAGGTGTGCCGGGTCCGTAAAGGGCCCGGCACACCTGTCCTGTCCGCGTTCCTTCCCTCTCTCTTCATGACTCTCCCGTCATGACCTTCCCCCTACGATCAGGGAGTTGCCGGATGTTCTTCCGTGGCCGCTCACTGAGCCGCCGCATGCCCAGACAGACGCTGGCCGTGACAGTGATGGGACTTTCCCTCGCGCTGTCCGCCTCGTCGGTCCAGGCAGTGGCGCTCGACGACGGTGACCGGGGCCGCACCAGCCGCCCCGGCGTCCAGGACGACGGGGATCCCGCCAAGGGATCCGACGCCAGAACGAAGAAGCGCCCCTCCGACCCGGCGCGCAAGGCCGCGGTCAAGGGCCTCGACAAGGCGGTGTGGCCGAAGCAGGGCGGCGCCGAGATAGCCGTCGGCGCGGCCACCGCGACCGAGGCCGGCGGCCTGCCGGTCAAGGTCGCCAAGGCGAAGGCCGAGGCGGCGACGGCGGCGGGCAAGGTCCGCGTCGACGTCCTCGACCCGAAGCGGGCGGCGCAGCTCGGTGCCGGCGTGCTGCTGGGCGTGGAGCGTGCCGACGGCGCGGCCAAGGCGGCCAAGGTCCGCCTGACCGTGGACTATTCGGAGTTCGCCGAGGGCTTCGGCGGCTCCTACGCCTCGCGTCTCCAGCTCGTCCAGCTTCCCTCCTGTGCCACGATCGCCGTGCCCGGCAGCAAGGCGTGCCCGGAGCAGCCCAAGGTGCTGCCCACGGTCAACGATCTGAAGACGGGCACCGTCTCCGCCGACGTGACCGCCGCGCCCGCCCCGGCCGAGGGCGTGTCCACCATGGCGGGCGAGGCGACCTCCCTGGTCGCCGTCGCCGCCGGCCCCTCCAGCGCCCAGGGCACCTACAAGGCCACGGCCCTCGCGCCGTCGTCGAGCTGGAGCGTCGCCACCTCCTCCGGCGCGTTCAACTGGAACTACCCCTTCCGCTCCGTGCCGACCCCGGGCGGCCTGACGCCGACCGTCGGCCTCGGCTACTCGTCCCAGTCGGCGGACGGCCGCACCTCGGCCACCAACAACCAGGGCTCGTGGATCGGTGAGGGCTTCTCCTACGACGCCGGCTACATCGAGCGCCGCTACAAGCCCTGCTCCGACGACGGCCACTCCGGTTCGGCCGAGCAGTGCTGGGCGTTCGAGAACGCCACGGTCATGCTCAACGGCTCCGCCGGCGAGCTGGTCAAGGACGACACCACCGGCAAGTGGCACATGTCGTCCGACGACGGCAGCAAGGTCGAGAAGCTGACCGGCGCCACCAACGGCGACAACGACGGTGAGCACTGGCGCATCACCACCTCGGACGGCACCGAGTACTACTTCGGCCAGAACCGCCTTCCGGGCTGGGCCACGGGCAACGAGGAGACCAACTCCACCTGGACCGCGCCGATCTTCGGCGACGACTCCGGCGAGCCCTGCTACAACGCCACCTTCACCAGCGCCCACTGCCAGCAGGCCTGGCGCTGGAGCCTCGACTACGTCAAGGACAGCCACGGCAACGTGATGTCCTACTTCTACGACCGCGAGACCAACTACTACGCGCTCAACGGCAAGACGGACGTCAACGGCACCGCCTACCACCGCGGCGGCTACCTCAAGCGCATCGACTACGGCCAGCGCGACGGCCAGGTCTACGCCGCCAAGGCGCCGGCCCGGATCGTCCTCAACACCGCCGAACGCTGCCTGCCCACCGCCGACTTCGACTGCGCGGAGAGCAAGCGGACCACCGCCAACGCCTCCCACTGGCCGGACGTCCCGGTCGACCAGGAGTGCAAGGCGAGCACGAAGTGCACCGTGCCCGTCCAGACGTTCTTCACCACCAAGCGGCTGACCTCGGTCGTCACGCAGATGCGCAAGGACGCCACGACCTACCAGGACGTGGACGCCTGGACGCTGACGCACCTGTTCACCGACAACGGTGACGACTCCAAGACGCTGTGGCTGTCGAAGATCGAGCACGAGGGCCGCGCCGGTACGGCGATCAAGCTGCCCTCCGTCGACCTGTTCGGCGAGCAGCTCGCCAACCGCGTCGACGCGATCGGCGACAACATCGCGCCGTTCTACCGGTTCCGCCTCTCGATGGTCCTCAGCGAGACCGGCGCCCAGCTCGACGTCAACTATGCGCCGACGGACTGCACCAAGGCCTCGCTGCCCGCGCCGGGTGAGTCGACCAAGCGCTGCTACCCGGTGAAGTGGGCCCCGCCGGGCTATGTCGACCCGATCACGGACTGGTTCCACAAGTACGTCGTGTCGGCGGTCATCGAGACCGACCGCACCGGCGGCAGTGACGGCATGGTCACCCGCTACGACTACCAGGGCGACGCGGCCTGGCGTAAGGCGAAGCCGGACGGTATCACCGACGCCAAGTACCTGACCTGGGGCGGCTGGCAGGGCTACGGCAAGGTCAAGGTCACCAGCGGCACGGCCGACGTGCAGAAGACCCGCGTCGACTACACGTTCATGCAGGGTATGGACGGCGACAAGGACGCGGCGGGCAACGCGCGTTCGGTGACGGTGAAGGACTCGACGGGGGCGTCGTTCTCCGACGACGAGGAGTTCACGGGTCACCAGTTGGAGGTCGTCACCTACGACGGTGCCAAGCTGATCTCCAAGTCCATCCAGACCCCGTGGAAGCACTACACCGCCACCCAGACCCAGAGCTGGGGCACGAACCGCGCGGTGATCGTGCGCTCGCAGACCGGCCGCGGCTTCAATCTGAAGGCAGACGGCACCTGGCTGGAGACGAAGTCCACCACGACGTACGACACCTCCAACGGCACCGGCCGGGTGCTGACGGTCGACGACCAGGGTGACGTCTCCACCACCAGGGATGACAGCTGCACTCGCACCACGTACGTGGACAACACGGCGAAGAACCTGCTCGCGCTGCCCTCGCGCAGCGAGTCGGTGTCCGTGAAGTGCGCGACGACGCCCGACCGTAAGACGCAGGTCCTGGCGGACGAGCGCACCTCGTACGACAACCTCGCCTTCGGCGCCGCGCCCACCAAGGGTGACGCGACGAAGACCGAGCGCATGACGTCGCACAACGGCACCACGGCGACATACCAGGTCACCGGCACCACCACCTACGACGCCTTCGGCCGCCCGCTGTCCCAGAAGGACGCCAAGCAGCAGGGGACGACGCAGGAGACGAAGACCGCCTACACCGAGACCAACGGCCTGCTGACGAAGACCGTCGTCACCAACGCCGCCGGTCACGTCACCACCACCGACTACGCCCCCGCCTGGGGCATGTCCAAGGGCCAGACCGACCCCAACGGCAAGCGGACGGACCTCGCGTACGACGCCATGGGCCGGCTGACGTCGGTGTGGCTGCCGGACCGAGTGTCGACCCAGACGCCGAGCATCAAGTACTCGTACAACGTCCGCAAGGACAAGGTCACCTCGATCAAGACCGAGAAGATCGAGAACGACGGTAGCTACGGCGCCGAGTACCAGTTGTACGACAGTATGCTGCGATCCCGTCAGATGCAGACGGAAGGGCCTGACGGCACCCGGATGGTCGCCGACACGTGGTACGACGGCACCGGGAACGTCAAGAAGACCAACTCCACCTACAACGCCTCCGGCCCTGCCGCGGACGAGCTGCTGCTCGTGTCCAACGGCCAGGTCGGTGCGCAGAGCCTGATGGAGTACGACGGCCTCGGCAGGCCGACCGCGCAGATCTTCGCCGTCGGCGGCGGCGAGCAGTGGCGCACCGCGACGCGGTACGACGGCGAGCTCACCCATGTCGACCCGCCGGTCGGCGGCGTGCCGACCACGACCGTCACGGACGGTCAGGGCAACACGTCGGAGATCCGGCACTACCGCGGAGCCTCGCCGAACGTCGGGGTGCCCTACGAGTCGACCAAGTACACGTACACCGTGGCCGGCCAGCTGGAGACCGTCACGGACTCCCAGGGCAACGTGTGGCGGTACGAGTACGACCAGCTGGGGCGCCAGACCAAGTCCATCGACCCTGACGCGGGTACCTCGCGCACGGAGTTCGACGAGTTGGACCGCCCGGTCGCCGCCTATGACGGCCGGAACAAGAAGACCTCCACGGTCTACGACAACCTCGGCCGCGTGCTCTCGACCTGGCAGGGCGACCCGAACACCGGTACCAAACTGACGGAGACCAAGTACGACAAGGCGGGGTGGCTGGGCCTGGCCTACGGCTACCTGAGCTACGTCTCGCCGACGGAATATTTCGCCGTCGCGGTCCAGTCGGTGGACGACTTCTACCAGCCGCTGAAGACCGCTTACCAGATCCCCGCGTCGCAGGGGTCACTGGCCGGCACGCACGTCTTCACCACGTCGTACAACCGGGACGGATCGGTCCAGAGCAGCGGCCTGCCCGCCATCGGTGATCTGCCTGCGGAGGCGGTCACCTACACGTACGACTCGCTCCAGCGGCCGATGACGATGACGGGCAGTGACTCCTACGTCACCAACACCGTCTACTCCGGGGTCAGCCAGGTCCAGCAGATGGAGCTGTCCACGGGCAGCGGCAAGAAGGTGTGGCAGACCTACAACTACGAGAAGGGCACCAACCGGCTGACCCGCTCGGTGGTCGACGTCTATGGCGGGACCGCACCGGCCAAGGACTCCAGGTACTCCTACGACCAGGCCGGCAACGTCCTGTCCATCGCGGACACCGCGAACTCCGCCTCGCCGGACGTGCAGTGCTTCGCCTACGACACCCGTCAGCGGCTGAAGGACGCCTGGACGCCCGGGGCCACCGCGACGAGCGCGGCCGGCATGGGCACTCGCGGCTCCGCCATCCCGGTGGAGGGCACCGGCCCGACGGCCTGTGACTCCGCCGCCGGGGCGACCTCCCTCGGCGGTCCGGCCCCCTACTGGAAGTCGTACGAGACCGACGCCATCGGCAACCGTGTCTCCGAGATCAACCACGACACAGGGCTGGACGCGGCGAAGAACATCACCCGCAGCTACGAGTACGGCGGCGCGGGCGCCCTGGGCGATGGACCGCACCAGGTCACCAAGGTCGTCGAAAAGACCCCGACCGGGGACAGGCAGTCGTCGTACGAGTACGACGACGCGGGCAACACCACCAAGCGCACCATCGGCGGCAACGCCCAGGTCCTCAACTGGAACGACTCCGGTCAGCTCACGGAGGCCACCGAAGCGAGCGGTTCGAAGACCAGCTACCTCTACGATCCGACCGGCACGCGGGTACTGCGCAAGGACCCCTCCGGCACGACCGTCTACCTGCCCGGCACCGAGCTCAAGCTCTCCGCCGACGGTACGAAGACGGAAGCCACCCGCTACTACACCTACCTGGACCAGACCGTCGCGGTGCGTACCGCCGGCAAGGTCTACTTCCTTGGATCCGATCACCACGGCACCGGCGAACTCGCCATCGACGCCGCGACCGGAACCCTGTCCCAGCGGCGTTTCGACCCCTACGGTGTCGACCGCGGCGAGAAGACCGGAACCTGGCCGGGGGAGAAGGGCTTCGTCGGAGGCACGATCGACTCCTCGACAGGGCTCACACATCTGGGAGCACGGGAGTACGACGCCCAGATCGGCAAGTTCATATCAGCCGATCCGGTCATCGACGTGACGCAGCCACAGCAGATCAACGGCTACGCGTACGCAAACAACTCCCCGGTCACGCACGCCGACCCCAGCGGCATGATCATCCCGGAGTGCCGGGAGGGTCTGATCGAGTGCCGAGGTGGCCAGCCGTACTTCCCGAAGACCAAGGAGGAAGAGGCGCAGTCGGACTACGACAAGGCGTCCTGGAACGTCACGCAGGCACAGGGACAGCAGTCCGCGGCCAAGCAGCGCATCAAGTCCGCGGGCAAGGCCCTGGTCAAGATCGCGCGGGACATCCTCGGGGTCGACGCGGCCCTGGACTGCATCTCCACCGGTGACGTCGGCGCCTGCGGCGAGACCCTGCTCAACATCGCGGGCAGCTTCGCAGGCGGCCTCGCGGGCAAGATCCTCGCCAAGTACGGGGCACCGTGGAACTGGGCCAAGGGCATCAAACTCGCCAAGAAGGTGACCGGTCTGGTCGGCGACCTGATCGGCGGAGCCAAGGACCTGTGGAAGTCCAGCAAGGCGGTGGGCAAGGCCCAGGCCGGGCTGGCCAGGGCGGGAGACAAGCTCAAGGACGCCAGGAAGAAGGCTGCCGAGGCCCTCAAGAAGCGGAAGAAGAACGAGGAGGGCGGCTCCTGCCCGGTCAGCGGGAAGCACAGCTTCCTGCCCGGCACGAAGGTGCTGCTCGCCAACGGCGAGACCGAGCCGATCGAGAAGGTGAAGCTCGGCGACAAGATCACCGTCACGGACCCGGTCACGGGGAAGACGACGGTGCGCGAAGTCGTGGGCACGATCGTCACCGAGGACGACAAGCACTTTGTCGACCTGACCGTCGAGGACCGGTCCGGCACGTCCGAGGACCTGGTCTCCACCACGACACATCCGTTCTGGGTGGACTCCGAGCAGGCCTGGATCGAGGCCGGCGACCTTGAGCCGGGTATGCGGCTGCACACGGTGGACGGCAGCCCGGTCACCCTTACGGCCGTCAGCGCGTTCGACAAGCGGCAGCGCACGCACGACCTGACCGTCGAGGACGTGCACACGTACTACGTGTACGCGGGAGGCGTCTCCCTGCTGGTGCACAATTGCGGTGAGAACGACGGTGATTCCGACCCGCTCATGGACGCGGTGCAGTCCGTGGCGGACGAGGCGTCGCAGATCAAGAAGAACAAGGAACGGCCGGCTGTCTCGGAAGGGATCCAGCTGTCGGACGGTACGGTCATGGCCAGTACCAGCATCCGCGGCGCCAAGGTGCGGGTGCACCCCGCCGTGCAGTCTGTCCTGAACACGATGGCCTCGCACGCCACCAGGGGCAAGGGACACGGTCAGTGCGGACTCGTGGTGTGTGTGTCGCAGGCGCTGTTCGCCGGCAAGAGTCCCACCGGGGCCAGAGGCGCGGCGGTGACGATCCGCAACGACGTGAACCACGAGAAGCACGGAATGCCCATCGGCCCGTGCAACAGCTGTGCTGCCTTGGTGGAGCACTTCGACATCGACTTCGTGACGTGAGGGAGACACGAGACCGGTGAGGAGGAAATGGTGAGGCACGATTCCGGATCGGGCCGAGGACGGCGGAGAAGATGGAGAACCTGACGGAAGAGATCGAGCGCGCCCTGTCAGCCGTCGGATGGCGGCCCGGCAGGCGGGTTTCGACCAGCGAGTGGCAGAGCCGTCTGGAGGCCTCCGGAGAGGTCACCATGCACGAGAGGGCCCGCCGGTTCCTCGCGGAGTTCGGTGGACTGTCCTTCCCACACGCGGGCACCGGCATCTCGATGGCTCGTCAGCCGTTCGACCTCGACCCTCTGCTGTGTCTGGGGGAAGAGGGACGGTTCGCCGAGTGGAGCGACGAGAGCGGAGAGAACATCTTTCCGGTCGGGGAGTTCGACGAAGGCCGGGGAGGTTTTCTCGGCATCGACGAGAAGGGCATGCTCTACCAGGTCGTCGACACGTTGAGCCGCTTCGCGGAGGATCGGGCGGGGTTGGAGTGCCTGATTCTCGGAATCGCTCCGGAGCCGCTCCTCGACTGAGCGGTTGAGCTGCCTGCTCCAGCAGGCTGAGGACCGGGGCCCGGTTTGACCCCTCAAGCCGGGCCCCGTAACCTTGACCGTCGGCGTGTCGAGTGGCACGCCACATCCCCGTAAACCTCTTCCTTCCGGACGCCGGTCTGCCGGTGGCCGGGAGAGGTCGCCCGTGTTTCCTGCCCGGGTGGCTGGCCTGCGGGGGTGCCGTTCTCCGAGCGAAAGAGAGACCCGCGTGTACGCCATCGTGCGCAGCGGTGGTCGCCAGCACAAGGTTGCTGTCGGCGACATCGTTGAGGTTGACAAGATTTCCACTGCCAAGGTTGGCGACACGGTCGAGCTCTCGACCCTGCTCGTGGTCGACGGCGAGGCTGTGACCAGCGACCCGTGGGTGCTGGCCGGCATCAAGGTCCAGGCCGAGGTCGTGGATCACCACAAGGGCGTCAAGATCGACATCCTTCGCTACAAGAACAAGACCGGTTACCGCCGTCGTCAGGGCCACCGCCAGCAGTACACGGCGATCAAGGTCACTGAGATCCCCGCGGCTGCGAAGTAAGGGACTGAGGAGACATGGCACACAAGAAGGGCGCATCGTCCACCCGGAACGGTCGCGACTCCAATGCCCAGCGGCTCGGCGTGAAGCGCTTCGGCGGTCAGGTCGTCAACGCGGGTGAGATCCTGGTCCGCCAGCGCGGCACCCACTTCCACCCCGGCTCCGGCGTCGGCCGCGGCGGCGACGACACGCTGTTCGCGCTCCTGCCCGGTGCGGTGGAGTTCGGTACGTTCCGCGGCCGCAAGGTCGTGAACATCGTTCCGGTCGCCTGATCTCAGGCTTACCGGGAACGCTTCGCGAGGCGGACCTCACTTCCCTTTCGGGAAGGCGGGTCCGCCTTTCGCGTGTTAGCACAGGTAACACCCGTACATCACGTACATCACTGGAGGCACCAACCATGACCACCTTCGTGGACCGCGTCGAGCTGCACGTCGCCGCGGGTAGCGGAGGCCACGGCTGTGCCTCCGTCCACCGTGAGAAGTTCAAGCCGCTCGGCGGCCCGGACGGCGGCAACGGCGGCCGCGGCGGGGATGTCATCCTCACCGTGGACCAGTCAGTGACCACGCTGCTCGACTACCACCACTCCCCGCACCGCAAGGCCACCAGCGGCAAGCCCGGTGAGGGCGGCAACCGCTCCGGCAAGGACGGCCAGGACCTGGTCCTGCCCGTGCCGGACGGCACCGTCGTTCTCGACAGGGCGGGCAACGTCCTCGCCGACCTGGTCGGCCACGGCACCTCCTTCGTCGCCGCCCAGGGCGGTCGCGGCGGTCTCGGCAACGCGGCGCTGGCCTCGGCCCGCCGCAAGGCGCCCGGCTTCGCGCTGCTCGGTGTGCCCGGCGACGCGCACGAGATCGTGCTGGAGCTGAAGACCGTCGCCGACGTGGCGCTGGTCGGCTACCCGAGCGCCGGGAAGTCGTCGCTGATCTCGGTGCTCTCTGCGGCCAAGCCGAAGATCGCCGACTACCCGTTCACCACCCTGGTCCCGAACCTCGGTGTCGTCACCGCCGGCTCGACCGTCTACACCATCGCCGACGTGCCGGGTCTCATCCCGGGCGCCAGCCAGGGCAAGGGCCTCGGCCTGGAGTTCCTGCGCCACGTCGAGCGGTGCAGCGTCCTCGTGCACGTCCTGGACACGGCGACCCTGGAGTCCGAGCGCGACCCCCTCTCCGACCTCGACACCATCGAGGAGGAGCTGCGGCAGTACGGCGGCCTCGGCAACCGTCCGCGTGTCGTCGTCCTGAACAAGATCGACGTACCGGACGGCAAGGACCTCGCGGAGATGGTGCGGCCGGATCTGGAGGCGCGCGGTTACCGCGTCTTCGAGGTGTCCGCGGTGGCGCACATGGGGCTCAAGGAGCTGTCGTTCGCGCTCGCCGACATCATCGCCAAGGCGCGCGCCGCCAAGCCCAAGGAAGAGGCCACGCGGATCGTGATCCGGCCCAAGGCCGTGGACGACTCGGGCTTCACCGTCACGCGGGAGGAGGACGGTCTCTTCCGGGTCCGCGGCGAGAAGCCCGAGCGCTGGGTCCGCCAGACCGACTTCAACAACGACGAGGCCGTCGGCTACCTCGCCGACCGCCTCAACCGGCTCGGTGTCGAGCAGGAGCTGATGAAGGCGGGCGCCCGCAACGGTGACGGCGTCGCCATCGGCCCCGAGGACAACGCGGTCGTCTTCGACTGGGAGCCGACCGTGACGGCCGGCGCCGAGATGCTCGGCCGCCGAGGCGAGGACCACCGCTTCGAGGCCCCGCGGCCCGCCACCACGCGCCGCCGCGACCGCCAGGCCGAACGCGACGAGGCGACCCAGGAGTTCGAGGGCTTCGAGCCCTTCTGAGCCGCCGGCTCCCCAAGGAGCTGACAGAGACCCGTCACGGCATCCGCCGCGGCGGGTCTCTCTTTGGTTCGCTGCTTGTCATGAACGCGAGATTCTCCGTTCAGTCCCCTGACCAGGTGTGCATGCCACCTTCCTTGTGTCGAAGTCCCCGGCGACGCAAGGGAGTTCACCGATGCCTGCTGGACAGATGCCTACCGGACAGACGCCTGCCGGACAGACGCCTGCCGGATCGAACGGATCCGCGTCCCCCGGCCGCCGCCGCTTCCTCGCCGTGGGTGCCGCCGCCGTCGGTGCCGCCGCCTCCGCCCAGTTGTGGCTTCCGGGGGCCGCGCGGGCCGCCGAAGCCCCGCTCCCCGAAGGGGTGTTCAGCCTCGGCGTCGCCTCCGGCGACCCGCTGCCCGACGGCGTCGTGCTGTGGACCCGGCTGGCCCCCGAGCCGCTGGCCGGCGGCGGGATGCCCGACCGGGTGTTCCAGGTCGAGTGGGAGATCGCGCAGGACGAACGGTTCCGCACCGGCGTACGACGGGGCACCGCCCAGGCCCGGCCCGAGTACGGGCACAGCGTTCACGTGGACGTACGGGGCCTGCGGCCGGGCCGCGTCTACTGGTACCGCTTCCGCGCCGGCGGCCGGCTCTCCCGCGTCGGCCGCACCCGCACCGCACCCCAGCCGCTCAGCTCGCGCACCCCCCTGCGCCTGGCGCTCGCCTCCTGCCAGAACTGGCAGCAGGGCTACTTCACGCCGTACGCCGACATGTACGCGCAGGATCCCGACGTGGTCCTCTTCGTCGGGGACTACATCTACGAGTCGGCGCCCTCGGCGACGGCGCTGCGCCGGCACGAGGGGAGCGGGGAGCCGTACAGCCTGGCGCAGTACCGCAACCGGTACGCGCAGTACCGCGGCGACCCCGATCTCCAGCGGATGCACGCCCACGTGCCCTGGGTGGTCACCTTCGACGACCACGAGGTCGACAACGACTTCGCGGGGGAGATCCCGCAGGACCCCGACAAGCAGACGCACGCCGCCTTCGTGAACCGGCTGACGGCCGCCTACCAGGCGTACTACGAGCACATGCCCGTCCGCGCCACCGCGATCCCGAACGGACCCCACATCCGCATGTACCGCCGCTTCCGGTTCGGCCGGCTGGCGCGGCTCAACGTGCTGGACACCCGGCAGTACCGCAGCGACCAGGCCACCGGCCAGGCCGGCGCCCACGACCCGTCGCTCACCATGCTCGGCGCGGAGCAGAAGCGATGGCTGCTCGACTCGCTGCACGGCTCGGACGCCCGCTGGAACCTCGTCGCCTCACAGATCATGATGGCCGAGACCGACCTGCTGCCCGGCGTGGGCAAGAAGTGGTACTACGACGCCTGGGACGGCTACCAAGCCGAACGCAACGCCCTGCTGGCCGAGTTCCGGCGGGTCCGCAACCCCGTCGTGCTCACCGGCGACCGGCACCTCACCATGGTCAGCGACCTGCGCGAGGACTTCGCCGACCCGGCCTCCGCCGTCGTCGGCGCCGAGTTCGTCGGGGCGTCGGTCTCCAGCGGCGGCGACCAGGACCAGGCCGCCTTCCACGCCCAGTGGGACCCGCTGAAGGGCGACAACCCGCACTGGAAGCTGATCGACGCCCACCGCGGCTACCACCTCTTCGACATCCGCCCCGACGCCGTCGAGGCGCGGGTGCGCGTCGTGGACACCGTGCGCAAGCCGAAGGCGACGGCCCGCACCCTGGCGACGCTGCGTGTGAGCGACGGCAGGCCCGGCGTACGGCCGGCGTGACGCGCCGCTGGGGGAGAGGGGAGCCCGGGACCCGTCGGGGTCCCGGGCTCCCCTCGCTCTCGCGGGACCGAGACGCTCGCCGAGACCGAGACCGAGACCGAGACCGAGACCGAGACCGAGACCGGGACCGGGACGCTCGCCGAGACCGAGATGCTGCGGAATCTGTGGAATCTTCGGAATCTGCGGAATCTGCGGAATCCCCATAGGGAATTCCGTGGCCGTGATCTCCCCGACGCGCCGTATTCCACGCCGGTCCGCAACGGCGCCGTCATACCTATGAAGAACACGTGCGGCCCCACCGCGCGGGACGTGAAGATCTCCACACCGGCCGGGCGGCTCAAGCCCAGGCGCCGTACGGGTCGCTCGCGGCGCCGGCCGTGGGATGCCGCCTCGAACGACTGCGGTGCCGGTGAGCCGCAATCCCGTCACTCTCGGCAATCCGTTACCGTCTGTGCGGTTACTCACAGGATTTAACGAGATGATCCGAGGACGGTACACCCGCGTCCGGTCAATCACCCACGCCGTAAGGTTCACCCCGCACCGCAAGATGAATGACAGGTAGCGCTCACATATGCGCTGAACGGCGCTCACCTTGCATCGCGGTTACCGAAAGTGGGAGCATTTCCCCGTCCCTGTCGCCCCGAGGTAGGTCACCCGTGTCCCAGCGCATAGCCAAGCCCCGTACCACCGCAGTGATCCTGGCCGGTGGCACCGGCCAGCGGGTGGGTCTGTCGATCCCGAAGCAGTTGCTGAAGATCGCCGGCAAGGCCGTCATCGAGCACACGCTGACCACCTTCGAGCAGGCCGACTCCATCGACGACATCATCGTGCTGATGGCGCCGGGCTATGTGCCGGACATCGAGAAGATCGTGGCCAAGGCCGGGTTCAAGAAGGTCTCCCGCATCATCGAGGGCGGCACCACCCGCAACGAGACCACCGAGCGGGCCATCACCGCCCTCGGCGAGGGCCTGGCCGAGGGAGAGGACGTCAACGTCCTCTTCCACGACGCCGTACGCCCCCTGCTCTCGCAGCGCGTCATCGACGACTGCGTCGCCGCCCTGGACCGCTACCAGGCCGTCGACGTCGCCATCCCGTCCGCCGACACCATCATCGTCACCCGCACGCACGGCGACGACGGCGAGTTCATCACCGAGATCCCGGACCGCTCCCGGCTGCGCCGCGGGCAGACCCCGCAGGCCTTCAAGCTCTCCACCATCCGGCGGGCCTACGAGGTCGCGGCGGGCGACCCCAACTTCCAGGCCACCGACGACTGCACCGTCGTCCTGCGCTACCTGCCGGACGTCCCGATCCACGTGGTGGCGGGCGACGAGTACAACATGAAGGTCACGCAGCCCGTCGACGTCTTCATCGCCGACAAGTTGTTCCAGCTCGGCTCCACCGCCGCGCCCGAGCAGATGAGCGAGGAGGCCTACCGCGAACTCCTCACCGGCAGGACACTCGTCGTCTTCGGCGGCTCCTACGGCATCGGCAAGGACATCGCCGAACTCGCCGAGTCCTACGGCGCCACCGTCTACGCCCTCGGCCGCTCCACCACGAACACCCACGTGGAGAACCCGGAGGAGGTCGACGACGCGCTGTCCAAGGCCTACGCCGAGACCGGCCGCATCGACTACGTCGTCAACACCGCCGGCGTGCTGCGCATCGGCAAGCTCGCCGAGACCGACAACGCGACCATCGAGGAAGCGCTGAAGGTCAACTACCTGGCACCGGTGCAGATCGCCCGTTCCGCGTACAAGTACCTCTCCGAGACCAAGGGTCAGCTGCTGCTGTACACCTCCAGCAGCTACACCCGCGGCCGCGCCGAGTACAGCCTCTACTCCTCGACCAAGGCCGCCATGGTGAACCTCACCCAGGCCCTGTCCGACGAGTGGGCGGGCGACGGCGTCCGCGTCAACTGCGTCAACCCGGAGCGCACCGCCACGCCCATGCGCACCAAGGCCTTCGGCCAGGAGCCGGCCGGCACCCTGCTCTCCTCGGAGGCTGTGGCCCGCACCTCCCTCGACGTCCTGCTGTCCGAGCTGACCGGACACGTCATCGACGTCCGCCAGCAGGACCCGACCGCCGACGCCTCCCGCGCCTCAGGCTTCGAGCAGGCCTTGGCCGGCGTGCTCGACCGACAGGACGGCGTGGCATAATCAACCGCCATTAGCCTTGAAATTCAGGCCTCTGTGGCTTCCTGTTTACGGGATATTCACAGAGGCCTGAATCCGTAAAACTCTGGAAACCTTCACAAAGTATTTTCTGGACTTTTCGGATTCACTGACCGGCCCCCTCCCAGAGCAGGTTTCTCCGTGATAACGACCGCTATTCGCGTCGCCCGGGTGGGCAGCGTGGCCGAGCTGGCCGCGGCGGCCCTCATGACGCTGGGCTTCCCCTGCCTCATGCTGGCCGCGCTCGTCCCGAGCGTCCCCGCCTTCGCCGCCGCGGCCGCAGTGACCTACCTTGCGGACCTCTACCTCCACCGCAAGGGCAGCTACCTCATCAGCCTGCTGGGCAAGGTGAGAGCCGGGCTGTCGATCCGCTTCCTGGTCAGAGAACTGCTGCTGATCGTGCTCCTGTCCCGGCTCGAACTCTCGGAGGAGCCGGGCTTCTACGCCGCGATCGCCTGCTTCACGGTCTTCTTCGGACTCCAGGCCCCGCACGGCGCGCTCGTCACGCTGATCGGCAACCGCCGCCAGATGCCGGTCGTGACCCGCAACGTCGACCTGGTCTCCCGTCTGCCCATCGCCGACGCCCCGCCGCGCCTCCTGCTGCGCCGGGCCGGCCTGAAGATGCTCCACCTCGACCTCGCGGCCATGACCGGCCTGCTCGTGTACGCCGTCACCGAGAGCGAGCCCGCGGCCTTCGCCGGAGCCGGCGCCACCCTCGGCCTCGGCGCCCTGTACGTCCTCGCGCTGATGCCGTACCTGCGCGCGAAGCGGGTCCCGCCGAAGGCCGACAAGGTACTCAAGACCGTCAGCGCCTGGCTGCGCGAGTACCGCCCGGAGACGGTGCTGTACTTCTCCGGCTCCGCCGACTCCGCCTACCAGGTCAACATGTGGCTGGAGACCATGGAGCAGCTGGAGTCCCGCCCGCTGATCATCCTGCGCGAGCGCGTCATCATGGAGAAGATGGCGCCCACCACGGTCCCGGTCATCTGCGTGCCCGGGGGGGTGCACCTGATGAACATGGACCTCTCCATGGTGCGGGTCGCGTTGTACGCGGCCAACGTCGGCAAGAACATCCACCTGCTGCGCGTACCCACGATGAAGCACGTCTTCATCGGCCACGGCGACAGCGACAAGCTCGCCAGCGTCAACCCGTTCAGCAAGGTGTACGACGAGGTGTGGACCGCCGGCCGCGCGGGCCGCGACCGTTACGCCATCGCCGACGTCGGCATCCGCGACGAGGACATCGTCGAGGTCGGCCGCCCGCAGCTCGCGCCCATCGAGCCCTGGCAGGGCACGCCGCAGGACTCGATCCCGACCGTGCTGTACGCGCCCACCTGGGAGGGATGGGACGACGACCCGGGCAACACCTCGATCCTGCTGGCCGGCGTGAACATCGTGAAGAAGCTGGTCACGGCCGAACCCCCGGTCCGTGTCCTGTACAAGCCGCACCCCTTCACCGGCAGCCGCAGCGCCAAGGCCCGCGCCGCGCACCAGCGGATCACCGCCCTGGTCAAGAAGGCCGCCGCGGAGCGCGCCGCCGACCCCCGTTTCACCGCGGACCCGGCCGCCCAGGCGAAGGCCAAGGCCGAGCTGACCCGCCTCAAGGCCCGCCTCGACGGGCTCTCCCTCGCCTTCGACGAGAAGGCCGACGAGGCGGTGACGAGCCGCGACGGCCTGGTCGACATGCGCAAGCACCAGGAGGCGGCCCGGCTGCGCACCGACTGGAACGACGCCTACTGGCGCTCCTTCCCGTCGTACGAGCACCGCGTCATCACGGGCACCGAGCCGCGGCTGTACGACTGCTTCAACGCCTCCGAGGCGATGGTCTCGGACATCTCCAGCGTGGTCTCCGACTTCATCGCCAGCGGCAAGCCGTACGCCGTCACCGACTCGGCGGAACTGGGCGCGGAGGAGTTCCGGCGGCAGAACACCGCGGTCCGCGCGGCCGTGATCCTCACCAACGACGCCGCCGGGGTGGAGCAGTTGCTCGACGCCGTCCGCGACCCGTCCGCCGATCCGCTGGCCGCGGACCGCAAGGAGCTGAAGGAGTATCTGCTCGGCCCGGACGCGCCGACCTCCATCGAGCGGTTCGACGCCGCGATCGCCGACCTCGCGCTGAAGGCCGAGGCCCGCAACGTGGGCCAGGCGTCGCACGTCGTCGCCGCGGCCGGCGAGGCGGAACTGGCGGAGGGCGGCGTGACGGCGTGACGGCGTGAGGCCTGACGGCCTGACGGCGCTCTGTACGGCGCTCTGTGTGAAAGCGGCTCGGCCCCCGGAGAGGGAATCTTCCGGGGGCCGAGCCGTTTCCGTAGGCTGTGACGCGGCACACACTCAGAAGCACTGGTAACGCAAGCAACCCCTTTCTGTAATCCCCCGTCTATCGGGTTGCCAGATGATCGACCAGGGGGAAAACCGTGCGTGGCGAGGGGGAGAAGTGACCGTGGCGGAGCCCGATGTCAGCGTGATCATCGGGGCGTACGAAGCGATGCCGTACCTGGTCGAATGTCTGGCATCGGTGGAGGCGCAGTCGCTGGACCCGGCGCGCATCGAGGTGATCGCGGTCGACGACGGCTCCACGGACGGCAGCGGCGACTGCCTGGAGGAGTTCGCCGCCCGCGTCCCCATGGCGGTCACGGTGATCCGCCAGGAGAACTCCGGCGGCCCCAGCGGCCCGCGCAACGTCGGCCTGGCCAAGGCCACCGGCCGTTACGTCTTCTTCCTCGACGCCGACGACCGGCTCGGGCCCGAGGCCCTGGAACGCATGGTCGCGATGGCCGACCGCAACGGCACGGACGTGGTCCTCGGCCGCGTCGAGGGCGTCGACCGCAAGGCGCCCCGGTCGATGTGGGGCAAGACCCTCGAACGTACGGACGTCTTCTCCTCCAACATCAAGTTCACCCTCAGCGCGCAGAAGCTGTTCCGCCGCGCGCTGCTGGAGCGGCACGGCATGCACTTCGACGAGTCCCTGTGGACCGGCGAGGACGCGGTGTTCACCATGGAGGCCTATCTGCGGGCCGACGGCGTCTCCGTGGTCGCCGACTACACCTGCTACTACCTGGTGGGCCGCAGCGACGGCAAGCACGTGACCAAGAGCGGCAGTTACACCCTGCGCTTCGACTCCGCGCGCGCCCTGACTGAGCTGATCGCCCGGATGCTGCCGCCCGGCGCCAAACGGGACGTGCTCATGGTCCGTCCGTTCCTGGTGACCCTGCTGCCGCAGTTCGGGCCGGTCTTCCTCAGGAACGACGAGGACATCCGGCGCACCAAACTCGAACTGGCCAAGCCGCTGATGGACGCCTACTGGAACGAGGGCGTCTCCCACCGGCTCAAGGTCCATGAGCGGCTGCGCCTGCACCTGGTCGCCGAAGGACGGGCCGATCTCCTCGCGGACGTCATCGAGTTCATCAGGGACAAGCGCGAGCCCGACCCCGTCCTGGAGAAGCGCGGCACCCGGCTGTACCTCGCCTACCCGCACTTCCGGGACCGCGCGGCCGGGATCCCCGACCGCGTCTACCTCGCCGAACCCCGCGAGGCAAAGGCATTCCCGGGCTGGCGTCAGGGCCCGACCGAGTCCTTCCTCCGCAGAGCGGCCCGCAAGGTACGGCGCAAGCTGCGGCGCCTGACGGTGCGCAGGACGGCGGCGGTGTGAGGCGTGGCTGCGGCACCGTCGGAGGCGCGGGCTTCGGCCGTGTGCAGGGCCTAGGCCTCGGCCGCTCCCGCTGCCCCTGGTGCGGCTTCGGCTACTTCGACGGCTTCAACGCCCGCCGCAGCGGCTTTCCCACTGCGCGCCGGGCCCGCCGGTAGATCGACGGGGTCACCATCGCGGCCTTGGCCGCGACCTTGGCGCCCGCCCGGTTCCTGGCGAGCTCCCGCTTCAACTCCGCGTTGTGCGCTTCCACTTCGCCGATCCGCTGCTGCAGCCACCCGAACCGGCTCGTCAGCGAGGCGAGGTCCGCGTCGTTCCAGGGCCGCACCCCGGCGGGGAAGGTCAGCGACCGGAGCTTCTTGTCGAAGGCCGCGCCGCCGTCGCCGTGCGTGAAGGTGTTCTGCAGGCCGTTCTTGTCGAGGAAGCCGGTGAACCGCTCGAAGCGCTCCCGGTGGTTGCCGGTCAGCGGCCCGAAGTCGGCCTCCTCGTAGAGGTCGGCCGGGTCGAGGTCCGCGGGCACCTCGCTGAGCAGCCGGTGCGGGATCTCGAAGTACCGGCACAGCTCCAGCGTGCGCGAGTCGAACGCCAGTACGGTCGCCGGTGTACCCGCCAGCAGTGCCGCGATGTTGCCGTGGATCCGTGAGCCGAACGAGTAGTCGAAGTCGCGCAGATCGTCCATCCAAGTGACCGGGTCCATGTACACCCGGACCTTGTCCTCCCGGTACATCGGGTGGTTGGGATGAGTCGGCATCTGCGTCACCCGGCCGGCCGAGGAGTTCACGTCCCGCCAGTACAGCTGCTTGGCGTCGGTGAGGTTCTGGCCTATGTACCGCAGGTTCGGGTAGTGAGCGTGGGTCCGCGTGATGATCCGGTGCAGGCCCCCGCTGCGTACCGCCGTGTGCGAGCCGTTGACGCCTATCCGCGACTCCGGCGTGAGCGACGGCACCCGCTTCTCCACCGTGAGCCGGTCGCCGTGCAGGAACATCGACGGGCAGCCGATGACCTCGACGTCCCGGAAGCCCATGTCGGTGAGGTACTTCTCGGTGAACTCGCCCCGCACCCCGATGGACGCGCTGTGCTCCAGCACCGCCGAGCAGAACGCCCGCACCGTCGGCTCCATGGCCTTCAGTCGTGCGGTGTCCTGGTCGATGCCCGCCTGTGCGCCGACGCCCAGCACCACGACCGGGATCCTCAGCTTGTTGATGAGCCGCGTCAGCCGCTGGAGCGCCGGCTCGAACGTCGGCCGGAAGGCGTTGGCGAGCGGTACGACGAAGGCGTCGTACTCCTCGTTGATGCGACCGGCCGCGGCCACCTCGGTCCGCATGCTGTTCGAGACCACCTCGGTGTCCGGGGTGGTCAGGATCTTGTGGGCGGCATCGCTGAAGATCAGGTTGCCGGAGTTGGTGGCGATCACGTCGCGGTGCAGGGCTTCCTCGACGGGGAGTACGTCGAAGGGGCTCTTCCCCGATCTCAGGAGTATGCGCTTCACACCGCGAACTTTAGGTCACGCAAACTTCAAAGGAAATTTCGGATCTCTTCAAATTTCCTATGGAACCTGTGCAACCTCTTTGCCGTACGCAAATCGTGAACCAACCCTCACACAGGGTGACCGTCCCGGCACGTGAAACCCCGGCGCGCCCCGCGCCACCGTTCGCGTAGATTGCCTGACGGGCAGCCATGGACCTACACAAGGGGACGAAGAACAAGGTGGCAGGGGCAAGGCAGGCCGTGCGCGAGGCCCGCAGGATCGTCGTCAAGGTGGGTTCCTCCTCGCTGACCACGGCCACGGGCGGCCTGGACGCCGACCGGGTGGACGCGCTGGTCGACGTCCTCGCCAAGATCCGCAGCGGCGGGGAGCGGGAGATCGTCCTGGTCTCCTCCGGTGCCATCGCCGCCGGACTCGCACCACTGGGCCTGCGACGCCGCCCCAAGGACCTCGCCCGCCAGCAGGCCGCGGCCAGCGTCGGCCAGGGCCTCCTCGTGGCCCGCTACACCGCCTCCTTCGCCCGCTACGGCGTCCGTGTCGGCCAGATCCTGCTCACCTCCGACGACATGAGCCGCCGCGCCCACCACCGCAACGCCTCGCGTACCGTCGACAAGCTGCTGTCGATGGGGGCCTTCCCGATCGTCAACGAGAACGACACCGTCGCCACGGACGAGATCCGCTTCGGCGACAACGACCGGCTCGCCGCCCTCGTCGCCCACCTCGTCCACGCCGACCTCCTCGTGCTCCTCTCCGACATCGACGGCGTGTACGACGGCAACCCCAGCAAACCCGGCACCTCACGCATCGCCGAGGTGCGCGAACCCGCCGACCTCGACGGCATCGAGATCGGCAGCGCCGGCAAGGCGGGCGTCGGCACCGGCGGCATGGTCACCAAGGTCGAGGCCGCCCGGATCGCGGCCGCCGCCGGCATCCCCGTCGTCCTCACCGACACCGTCCACGCGGCCGACGCCCTCTCGGGCGGCGACACCGGCACCTACTTCCACGCCACCGGCAAGCGCTCCGCCGACCGGCTGCTCTGGCTCCAGCACGCGTCCACCCCACAGGGCTCCCTGACCCTGGACGAGGGCGCCGTACGGGCGGTCGTCGAGCGCCGCACCTCGCTGCTGCCGGCCGGCATCGCCGCCGTCGAGGGCGACTTCAACGCGGGCGACTCGGTCGAACTGCGCGACGGCTCCGGGCACGCCGTGGCCCGCGGCCTCGTCAACTTCGACGCCAAGGAGATCCCCCAGCTGCTCGGCCGCTCCACCCGCGAACTGGCGCGCGAACTCGGCGCCGAGTACGAGCGGGAGGTCGTCCACCGCGACGACCTGGTGATCCTGCACCCCTGAGGGTGCCGCCTCCGGCGCACAGTCGAACGGCCGCACCCGCCGACGCTCGAACGGTCCGTACCGGTGGGGGACGTTCCGTGAAACGGCCCCACGGAGCGGTGCGGCCTGCTCAACTTTGTGTCTGGGACATGTTCCGCACACGAGCGCCGCGTAAAGGAGGCCGTCGTGAGACGAGTGCGCCCTGGGGTGGCAGCGGCCCGTGGGAGTGCCGGCGGCGCGACTCCGGCTGCATCGAGCCCGGCTGCCTCACGACCGGCTGTCTCACGCCCGGCGGGTGAGGAACGCGCCCTGACGAGCGTGGCGGCCGGGGAGAACTACCGGGAGCGGCAGGAGGAGGACGGCCAGGAGCGGACCCGCCCCGCGGACCTGCCCCGTCTGTGGCACGTCACCCTCAGCGTCTCCGGCGAGGAAGCCGACCTCAGAGAGGTGCGGCGCGCGCTGGAACAGCTCGCCCACGACCACCCCTTCCTCCTGACCAGCCGCTACGCGGTCGACCACGCGGAGATCCGCTACTGGGAGGAGGCCCGCGACCTGCACGACGCGGCCGCCGTCGCCCTGCGCCTGTGGGGCGAGCACCGCCAGACGGCCGGGCTGCCGCCGTGGGAGATCGTCGGCCTGGAGGTCATCGACCGCCAGACCTACCACCTGCGCATCGCCGAGGGCTACGGCCCGGCCCCGGCGACACCGGTCGGGGTCCACCCCTACTGACGGGCCCGGCAGGTGCCCCGAGCGGCGCCCCGGCAGAGGTCCCCGCCACTGTCCGACCGGCGTCCGGGCAGGTGTCTCGCGCTGTGGAACGAGCCATGAGGGGGTCCGCGCCGCGCACTACCCTTTCCCTATGACCACGCTCTCGCCGTACGACGCCCTTTCCCCGGTCACCCAGGCCGCCTACCGCGCCAAGGCCGCCGCCGCCGACCTCGCGCCACTGCCCCGGGCCGCCAAGGACGACGCGCTGCTCGCCATCGCGGACGCGCTGGAGGTCCGTACGAGCGAGATCGTCGAGGCCAACGCCAGGGACATCGCCAAGGCCCGCGAGGCCGGCACCAGCGAGGCGATCGTCGACCGGCTCACCCTCACCCCGGAGCGGATCCGCGCCATCGCCTCCGACGTGCGCGACGTCGTCGCCCTCCCCGACCCCGTCGGCGAGGTCGTGCGCGGCTCCACCCTCCCCAACGGCATCGACCTGCGCCAGGTCCGGGTCCCGCTCGGCGTGGTCGGCATCGTCTACGAGGCCCGGCCGAACGTGACCGTCGACGCCGCCGCCCTCTGCCTGAAGTCCGGCAACGCGGTCCTGCTGCGCGGCTCCGGCTCCGCCTACGAGTCCAACAGCGCCCTCGTCCGGGTGATCCGCGACGCCGTCGGCGGCGCCGGACTGCCCGCCGACGCCGTCGCGGATC
>NZ_MUBA01000129.1 GCF_002154575.1 Streptomyces bobili | reverse complement strand
GCCCCCGGCGGTCCCGCCGACGGCAAGGCGCCGTACTCGCCGCCTTGCCGTCGGCGGGACCGCCGGGGGCCGTCCGGCCGGCGCGCGGGCCTGTCGCGCCGCCGTCCGCGCCGGTCGTCCCCGTCGTGCAGCCGCACACCGTGGCCAGCGCCGCCGCGCCGGCCAGCACGGCGAGCGATCTTCGCACGGCGAGCGATCTCCGCACAGCCCGTGCTCCTCGCGCGGCGGGCGTTCCGCGCCCGGCCGTTCCGCTGCTCATGTCCGTCATACGCACGCGTGACCCCCGTCGTCTCACCGGCGCACTGTCTCATCCCGGATACTCCCCGCGGATGACGCCACGCGAACGGCCCGGCATGGTGGTGACGGGGACCGCAGCGAGTCTGTGAGCAAGGTCCCAGCGTGCTCCCCTCCACCGGGTGGAGGCGCACCGCTACAGTCCGTCGAAGGTCGGACCGCCCAGCCGGTGACCGGCGATCAACCTTGAGCGGGAGGCAACACACCATGGCGCGCGAGTCTGAGTCCGGACTGCCCATCGAACCGGTCTACGGACCGGACGCTCTGGAGGGCTGGGACCCGGCGGAGAAGCTGGGCGAGCCGGGCGCCTATCCGTACACGCGGGGTGTGTACCCGTCGATGTACACCGGCCGGCCGTGGACCATGCGCCAGTACGCCGGCTTCGGCACGGCGACGGAGTCGAACGCCCGCTACAAGCAGCTCATCGCCAACGGCACGATGGGCCTGTCGGTCGCCTTCGACCTGCCGACCCAGATGGGCCACGACTCCGACGCGCCGATCTCCTCGGGCGAGGTCGGCAAGGTCGGTGTCGCCATCGACTCCATCGACGACATGCGGGTGCTGTTCGGCGGGATCCCGCTGGACAAGGTGTCCACGTCGATGACGATCAACGCGCCGGCGGCCCTGCTGCTGCTCATGTACCAACTGGTCGGCGAGGAGCAGGGTGTCACCGCCGCCCAGCTCACCGGCACGATCCAGAACGACGTGCTCAAGGAGTACATCGCGCGCGGGACGTACATCTTCCCGCCGAAGCCGTCCCTGCGGCTGATCGCCGACATCTTCAAGTACTGCAGGGCCGAGATCCCGAAGTGGAACACGATCTCGATCTCCGGCTACCACATGGCGGAAGCCGGTGCCTCGCCCGCGCAGGAGATCGCGTTCACCCTCGCCGACGGCATCGAGTACGTGCGCACGGCCGTCGCGGCCGGCATGGACATCGACGACTTCGCCCCCCGCCTGTCCTTCTTCTTCGTCGCCCGTACGACGATCCTGGAGGAGGTCGCCAAGTTCCGTGCCGCGCGCCGCATCTGGGCACGCGTGATGCGGGACGAGTTCGGCGCGAAGAACCCCAAGTCGCTGATGCTGCGGTTCCACACGCAGACCGCGGGCGTGCAGCTGACCGCCCAGCAGCCCGAGGTGAACCTGGTCCGGGTCGCCGTCCAGGGTCTGGCGGCCGTCCTCGGCGGCACCCAGTCCCTGCACACCAACTCCTTCGACGAGGCGATCGCGCTCCCCACCGACAAGTCGGCCCGGCTCGCGCTGCGCACGCAGCAGGTCCTCGCCTACGAGACGGACGTGACGGCGACCGTCGACCCCTTCGCCGGTTCGTACGTCATCGAGAAGATGACCGACGACGTCGAGGCCGCCGCGCTGGAGCTGATGACGAAGGTCGAGGATCTCGGCGGCGCGGTCTCCGCGATCGAGCACGGTTTCCAGAAGGGCGAGATCGAGCGCAGCGCGTACCGCATCGCCCAGGAGACCGACTCCGGTGAGCGGGTCGTGGTCGGCGTCAACCGCTACCAGCTCGACGCGGAGGAGCCGTACGAGCCGCTCCGGGTGGACCCGGCGATCGAGGCCCAGCAGGCGGCCCGCCTCGCGAAGCTGCGCGCCGAGCGCGACCAGTCGGCCGTGGACGCGGCCCTCGCCGAGCTGAAGAAGGCAGCCGAGGGCGAGGACAACGTCCTCTACCCGATGAAGGACGCCCTCAGGGCCCGCGCGACGGTCGGCGAGGTGTGCAACGCCCTGCGCGAGATCTGGGGCACCTACGTGCCCAGCGACGCGTTCTGAGCCGTGCCGAAGCGGCCCAGGCAGTCGGCCGGTCCGGCTGGCTGGTCGCCGCCCCAGCCCGCATGGCCGTCCGGCCGCACGAGGAACAGCCCCCGGCCGTACGACTGAGTGCGGCCCCCTGAGCACGTCCAAGAAGCGCACGCCGTCCAGGAGGGCGTCCGGCGCCCGGTCACCCGCCCGGACCGGGCCGGGTGCCGTTCGCGTCCCCCGACCGGCACTTCGAGGAAGGCCTGGAGGTCGTCTCGACGGCATCTCCGCCCGTTACGGACTCCGGTGAGGACGCTTTCCCTGACTTCTGAGAGCTGACTTCTGACAGCTCGCTTCTCAGAGCTTCCTGGACAGCACACCCCGCAGCCACGGCGTCATCGGCTTCTCGACGAAACGGTTCATCAGCCAGGCCAGCAGCAGCATCGCGGTGATGGTCAGCGCGAAGGTCACCGAGGCCGGCAGCTCCAGGGTGCGGTGCAGGACGCGGATGACCACCCAGCCGAGGTGCTCGTGCACCAGATAGAAGGGGTACGTCAGCGCCCCGGCCACCGTCAGCCAGCGCCAGTTCGCCCGGTTGAGCCAGCCCAGCGCGATCGCCGCCACGGCCACGAAGCCGAAGGCGACGACGCCGACGATGCCGGTCGTGGTGCGGTGGGCGAAGGCGTCCGGGTCGGAGGCGTTCCACAGGTCGATCACCGCGTAGTGCTGGCCGATCAGGAAGCTGACGAGCACGATGCCCCAGGCGTAGGCGTCCCGCCGGTCGCGGTGGACGAGGTAGAGGCCGATGCCGCCGATGAAGAACGCCGCGTACTCCGGCATCACGACCAGGTCGAGCAGCGGCTGGTGCGCGGCCTGCGCGAGGGCGGCGGCCAGCGTCCAGCCCGCGCAGAACATGATGACCCGGCGGCGGTTCGCGCCCGGCAGGACGACGCACAGCGCGAACAGGGCGTAGAAGCGGATCTCCACCCACAGCGTCCAGCACACGCCCAGCACCCGGTCGGCGCCCAGCGGCTGCTGAAGCAGGGTCAGGTTGAGGAGCGCGTCGCTGGGCGACACGGCCTCGTAGACGACCGGCGGCAGGGCGAACACCGCGGTCACCAGTACGACGGCCACCCAGTAGGCGGGCATCAGCCGCGAGGCGCGGGAGGCGAAGAACGACTTCAGGGGCCGGCCCCAGCCGCTCATGCAGATCACGAACCCGCTGATCACGAAGAACACCTGGACGCCGAGACAGCCGTAGGCGGCGAACTGGTGCAGCGTGGGGAACTGGTGCTTCGGCGTGGTGCCCCAGGCCTCCGTGACATAGCCGCCGCGGCCCGCGTAGTGGTACACGGCCACCATCAGGGCGGCGACCAGCCGCAGTCCGTCGAGCGCCCGGAGCCTGCCGGCCGCCCGGCGGCCGGGTGACGGCGCGGGCGGCAGCGGAACGCCCGGCTCCTGGACGGACACAGCCGCGGCGGGCTGAGACTTCGATGTGCTCACGACCGTTTCGGTCACGCTGGTATCCCTCGCAGTGCCCCGTGGGGTTCTTCTGTGCACGCTCCTGACCGGAGACGATCGGATCACCGGAGGGTCGTCAACCGGGATCCTAGGGCCTGATCAGGAGGTCTTTTGTTCGACAGGATGGCCTTTTGTCCATCCGTCGCCGCGTGTTCACCGCGACGTCAGTTCCGCTTCAGCAGCCGGGCCGCCTGGTTGCCGATCCGGAGGCGGACCGACTCCCTCCGCGCCAGCTGCCGGACCGACCGGCCCCGCGCGCCGAGCAGCTCCGCGATCCGTCCGATCTCCGTCCAGACCCTGGCCCGGTCGCCGCCCACGATCGCCGCAGCGGCCAGCAGTCGGCACGCCTCCTCGGCCTCGCCGCGACCCGCCCTGATCTCGGCCATGCCGACGAGGACGTCCACCGGCTGACGGTGCAGCAGGATCTCGTCGCCCACCCGCAGGGCGTCGTCGTGACGGCCCGCGGCGAGGTGCCGGGTGAAGTCCTCGATGACGTAGGTGCCCTGCCGTGACGGGGCCGGGACGACCGGGAACCGCGACGGCACCGGATCGTCCTGCGGCCCACCGTCGGCGGCGGCCGGGAGCGGTACGGGATCACCTGGGCCGGGCAGGCCCAGTGCCGTCGTCATCCGGGCAGTGAAGGCGGGGATGTCGAAGAGTTCCTCGACGTCGCCGTACTCGGTCTCCGAGACCTCGTCGTCCAGCACCCGGCGCAGCGCGTCGAGCGCCGACTCCGGCGTGTACTCGGCGAAGGAGCGGTACCCGGGCACACCGTCCAGGACCTCGCGGGACCCCACCCGGTGGTAGGTCACCGTGCGCAGCCGCTGCTGCACCGCCTCGACCACCGACAGCGGCATCGGGTCGTCGACGCTGGACAGGAAGAAGACGTCGGAGGCGGCCAGTTCCTCCCGCACCCGCTCACGGGAGAGCGCCCCCATCCACTCGACGCGGTCCGACAGCAGGGTGGAGGAGCCGATCCGCCACGTCTTCTGGCCGATCCACGCGAACCGCCACGGCAGCCCCTGCCCGTACGCCAGTTCGGCGACCCGTGAGAACAGGTCGAGGCCCTTGCGGTCCTGCATCGAACCGACCATCACGACACGCGGCCGGGCACCCGGCGTGGGCCTGGCACGGGCGCGGTGGGCGTCGCGGGGGACCGTGTTGTAGACCACGGCCGGATCGCTCACCCCCAGTGCGCGGAACATGTCGGCCTGGGCGTTCGACACGCACAGCACCTTCAGCGCGGGCAGCAGGTCGACCATCTCCTGGTGCCGCAGCGCGTTGCGGGAACCCTCGAAGTTCATGACGTACTCGGTCTCGTGGGCGTACACCACCACGGACCTGCCCTGTTCCCGCAACGCCCGCACCAGCTCGCCCGCCGGCGGCGAACGCCAGAACGGGGCCAGGCTGTTGATCAGGACGACCTCGGCGTCCGCCAGGTCGCTCAGCACGTCCTCGTGGCGGCCGTAGGCGCCGAGGTCGAAGTAGCGGACGTCGACCGGGCTCTGCGCCAGCAGCGCCTGCGTATAGGTGAGAACGGGGATCGCCACCCCGGTGACGTAGTCGAAGCCCAGGCCCAGTACGGCCAGCGAGCGCGGCCGTTCCAGCCGCCCGCGCACGGCGCTCAGCGCCCGTTCGGCCCGTGACGGACCGGCCCGCCCTTCGTCCTTCGCCGTCCAGCGTGGGGCCGGCGGTTCGATGGGTACGGCGGCCCCCTCGACGACGCGCAGCACGCGCCCGGCGACGTCGTCCTGGAAGGCGAGGAAGTGATCGAGCGGCTCACCGTGCTCGTTGGCCAGGAACTTGGCCGAACGCCTGAGGTCGGCCACCACGTCGACGAGTTCACCCAGGGTGCCCACGTTGCGCAGCAGGGGGTGGCTGATCGTGGGGAACACGATGTTCAGCGGGGGCGGGCTGAACAGGATCAGCGGGGTGCCCGCGCGCAGGGTCTGGAGGTAGGCCGTGGCGTAGAAGGTGACCGCGAGGTCGTAGCCGTCGAGGGCGGAGGGGTCCGGGTCGACGTCGACCTCGCCGAACTCGGCCAGCGCGGACCGCAGTTCGGTGAGCCGCTCACGGTGGTCCTCGCGGGACAGCCGGCTGTGCCGGGTCGTCGGCTGGGCGAGGACCGCGATGCGCAGCGCCTCGTCGGGCTTCTTGGGGTGCCGGTGGGCGGTGCTGCGGGCCGCCCGCAGCAGGGCCGGGTCGTCGCTGTGGCCGAGGGCGCCGGTGATGTGGACGGGCGGGGCGGCGTCGGCGGAACGGAACAGCAGGTGGCGCGCGGTCGCCGGGCCCCATACGCAGACGGCGGCGGTGGCCGGGGACGAGGAGCCGTAGTACCAGCTCTGGTCGCGCCGTCCGGTGCCGGTCCTGCGGTAGCGGAAGTTCAGGTGGCAGTCCTGGACGAGGATCAGCGGCTGCGTGCGGCCCAGCGTGCCGGCCAGCCGACGGCCCCGCTGCGACTGGTCGTCGAAGAGGACCAGCCGGTCTATGCCCGCCTCTTCGACGAAGGCGCCTATTCGGTGACCGAGTTCAGCGAGGAACTCCGCGTTGTCCAGTTCCTCGTCCCCGGGGAACAGGTTGTGTACCGCGAGGCCCTCGCACCGGGCCGCGGCCTCCTGTTCGAGCCGTCCGGCGTTCTTAGCGTCCCGGTCCGCGACGAGGAGATGGAACGAGTGGGCGTCGGCTCCCCCGGCTCGCAGAATCTCCGAGGCGAGGCCGACGCCATTGCGGTTCTCGACAAACACAGCGATGCGCACCGTGTGAATGAAATACGACCGGGTTTCCCGGAACCTGTCACCTCGATCAAACTCTCGGTGAACAATCGATGAGCATCAAGATGCCACCGGATGCACGGGAGTTCGCGAGGCCCGCGCGTGATGCGCGTGAACTCGAAAAACCTCTGGGAGTCGTCGCCTACGCCCGCCGCACCGCCTACGCCCGCCGCACCGCCTTGCGCATCGCCCTCGCCCGCCGCACCACCCGGCGCGCGGTGGAGTTGCGCGGAATGAACGACAGCCGCTCCGGGATACCGCCCGGCAGACCCAGCGCGGTGAGCCGCCGGCGCTTGAAGTACCGCTTGGTGCGCGGCCCGAGACGGGTGCGCAGATACTCCTCGGCGACCGGGCGCAGGCTCGGGTAGATCTGCGCCTGCATCACATAGCCCACCGTCCTCACCAGGTCGGTCAGCAACTCGTCCGGGATGCGCGTCTCGCCCTCGCCGTCCTCCAGGTCCGGAAGCAGCGCGTCCGCCAGCAGGGCCGGCACCCGGTTGCTGTTCTGGTACGGGGTGAGCCGGTCCATCAGCCGCTCGGTGCCGATCCGGGCCACCGGCAGGTCGTAGAACGCCGACGCGGTGAACAGGGCGGTGGAGAAGCAGCCCACCACCAGCGCGGGCCGCGCCGCGGCGAACAGCACCTCGGCGAGGACCGGCGTCTCCAGCACGGTGAGGTCGACGCCCAGCTTCGCGGCCTCCGCCTCCAGGACCCGGCTGTAGCGGGCCGGAGCGGTCGGGTGCGGCTTGAAGACCACGGCCCGGTGCCCGCGGGCGACCGCGCCCCGCATCATCCGCACATGCAGGTCCTCTTCCTCCTCCACGGTGAGGATGGCTAGCGCGGACAGGTACTGGCCCAGCAGCAGCGCGGAGTCGTCGGGCAGCGCGGGCAGTTCCTCCACCGCCTCGCCGATCTCCCCGAGGACCTTGAGGAAGCCGCTCGCCGGCACGGTCCGCGCGGGCACCCCGAACTCGGTGAGCAGCAGCGGCACCAGCCCCGGCACCAGGTCCAGGTGGAGCAGCCGGCGCACCCGGGTGCCGATCAGCGGGTCGATCTTGTTGCGGGTCGGCCCGTAGCTCATCAGCCCGTCGGCGTAGACCTCGACGGGCGCTCCGGGGAAACACTGCGCGATGGCCAGCGCCGGGTTGACCTGGATCGACTCCACGACGATCTCGACCCGGTCCTCGCCCAGTCCCCACAGCATCCGCAGGTAGCGCTCCAGGAGCGGCGCGTCGTCGGCGCGCGGTGCCCAGGCGCCCGGATGGAACGGGCTGATGGCCTCGTTCCAGGACAGCACCGCGTCGAAGCGGTCGCGCAGCGGGGCGAAGCCCGGCATCTCGTCGACGGCCGGGGTGGTCTCCGGCGTCGTCGTGTTGTTGCACACCAGCAGCAGCCGACGGTCCGCCGCCGGGAAGCAGCCGGCGTCCAGCGCGGCGGCCAGGGTGGCGGCGCCGTACAGCGTGGAGGCGCAGAAGATCTGGGTGGTGCGAGGCATCAGGCGGCCGCCTTCGGGGTGCCGGTCTTCGAAGAGGTGATCCTGCGGCGCAGCCTGCGCAGTGTCGACGAGCGCTCCAGGTCCATCGTGTCCAGGACCTCGGCGAGCAGCTCCTGCGGCATGCGCCTCATGGCCGCCGCGCTCATGGCGCGCAGCTGCCGGGCCACCTGCGGCTCGAACTTCTCGATCTCGCCGAGGTGGTGGGCGATGATCGCGCAGTACGTGCGCACCGCCTTGGGGAGCAGCCGGTCGGCCTCGCGGTCGCGTGCCGTCTCCTCGATGACCTGGTCGAACGCCCGGATGAAGTCCAGCTGGCGGGCGTCGCCGATCTGGGTGAGGGAGGAGGCGACCCCGCGCCGGTAGAAGACGCCGAGCAGATTCAGCACGGCGAACGACTCCGCCTCCCGGTGCAGCTTCCAGATCCACGGCCGGTCCTCGGCGGTCCGCAGGCCGTGGGTGAAGTGCAGCAGCCCGCGGTCGGCGAGACGGCGGTGATAGGCGCCGGCCCAGGCGTACGGGTAATCCACGGACGTCGAGCGGTCCGCGGGCAGGATCGCGTCGCGCGGGTTCAGCACCTCCCCGCGCAGCCCGTGCGGATGCCGGACCAGTGTGCGGGCGCGCGCGGTCGCCTGCACATGGTCGACGCGCACGAAGTCGCAGCCCAGCTCCTCGATCGCGGTGACCAGATCGGTCAGATAGCCGCGCGCGAGCCAGTCGTCACCGTCCAGGAACGTCAGGTACTCGCCCTGCGCGGCATCCAGTCCGGTATTGCGTGCGGTGGCGAGCCCTCCGTTCTCCTCATGACGGATCAGACGCACCGAAGCGACCTTCGAAAGGTCTTCGGCCGCCCGTTCGAGAATGGCGGGCGTTTCGTCCTTCGAACGGTCGTCGACCAGCACGAACTCGAAGTCCGGGCGGGCGTTCAGCTGCAGGCTTCTGAGGGTGTCCGGGGCATATTGCTGGACGTTGTAGAAGGGCACGATCACGGAAAGCTTGGGCACGCGGAAATCCTAGGAGTGCGCCCGGCGGTGAAAATTTCCGGTAAGGGTACGGGCGATGAACTCGATGTGTCGGATTCGTGCATCACGCGTATTTCCCCGGAGTTGACGAGCCGGTTCGGAAAGCGGTGGCGCGCTGTTAACTTTCCGTTGAGTCGCGGTTGGGCAAAGCCTGGGTTTTGCTTCCTAGCGTCTTCAACGTGCCACCACGTACTTCGAAGCCCCCGCGGATCGCCGTACTCGCGGACTCCGACACCCGCTGGAAATGGGGTGCGTTGACCGCGGGCCGGATCGCTCCGGGCGGGCGGCCCGGCCCGTCCATGGAAGCCGGAGCGGGCGGCGACACGCAAGTCGCCCCCGTCCTCGACGGCTACCTCCTGCGCGGTCGCGCCACCCCCACGCCCCGTCAGCTCGCCGAAGTCGGCGTGCACGCCGACTCGCTGCGCGAGGTGACGGCCGTCGAGTTCCTGCGCTCCATGGCGAGCGAGAAGTACGACGTCCTCGTCCTCGCGCTGGTCGGCGGCGGCGTCCAGGCCGTCCTGCACGGCCTCAAGCGGATCTGGGAGGACGGCGGCGAGCGGCCCGTCGTCGTCACCGGCTATGTCGGTGTCGTCTACGAGAAGCTCGCCGACGGTCTGCTGCTGCGGCACGGCGCCGACCTCGTCCTCGCCAACTCCCGTCAGGACGCGGAGCGTTTCCGCGCCGTGTACGACGGTGTCGGCGCCGACGCCTCCTCGGTGACCGAGGTCGCCCTGCCGTTCCTCGGCGGCGCCCCCTACACCGGTGAGCACGACCCGTACACCGTGGTCTTCGCCGCCCAGCCCTCCGTGCCGGAGAACCGCAAGGACCGCACCTACCTGCTCGAACGCCTCGTGCGGCACGCCCGGTTGCACCCCGAGCGCGAGGTACTGCTCAAGCTGCGCTCCAAGCCCGGCGAACACACCACCCACATCGAGGAGTTGCCGTACCAGAAGCTGGCGCAACGGCTCGACGCGCCCGCCAACTTCCGCCTCGTGTACGGCAACATGGGCGAGGTTCTCGACCGTACCGACCTCATGGTCACGGTCAGCTCCACCGCCGCCCTGGAATCCCTGCACCGCGACATCCCCACCGTGGTCCTCACCGACCTCGGGGTGCGCGAGGCGCTCGGCAACCACCACTTCGTCGGCTCCGGCTGCCTCGCCTCCTGGGACCAGCTCGACGCCGGGCACCGGCCCGTCCCCGACGAGGACTGGGTGGCCCGGCAGGGCGTCGCCGCCGGGGGAGGCGCGTACGAACGGGCCTTCGACGCGGCGCGCGCACGCATCGCCAAGCTGATCGACCGCCCCGGCGGCCTGCCCCCGCTCACCCCGTACTACACGCCGGCCACCGCGCCCGGCTACCTCCCCGGCATCCTCGCCCGCCACCACCTCGGCCCCGACGGCAGCCCGCTGCCCGGCGCCCCGGCCGCGGACAGCGGCCCCGGACCGGTGCGCCAGATCGCCCGCCGGGCCGCCCGCGGCGCCTACCGCCACGGCGTCCAGCGCGTCGCCCCGGTCATCCGCCGGATGGGGGACCTGTGAGGTTCCCGACGCCGGCCCCGGCCCCTTCTTCCAGGGCGTCCGCCCCGCAACCCTCCCCGGCGTCCGCCCCGCAGCCCTCCCCGGTGTCCTCCCAAGGAGTCCAGCCCATGTCCAACCTCCAGGCGGGCGTGCGTCGCGTCCTCGCCGTGATTCCCGCGCGCGGTGGCTCCAAGGGCGTCCCCGCGAAGAACCTCGCGTCCGTCGGCGGCGTGCCCCTGGTGGCGCGGGCCGTGCGGGAGTGCCGGGCCACCCGCCTGGTCACCGACGTCGTGGTGTCCACCGACGACCAGGCCATCGCCGTAGCCGCCCGCGAGGCAGGCGCCGAGGTCGTGCTGCGCCCGGCCGCCATCGCCGGGGACACCGCCACCTCCGAGGCCGCCGTCCTGCACGCCATGGACACCCACGAGGCCCTGCACGGGGCGGCCGTCGACGCCGTGCTCCTGGTGCAGTGCACCAGCCCGTTCATCGCCCGCGAGGACATCGACGGCGTCGCCGCCGCGGTCGTCGAGAACGGCGCCGACACGGCCGTGACCGTCGCCCCCTTCCACGGCTTCGTCTGGCGCGACGGCGCGGCCGAGAGCACCGGCGGCGCGGACCGTGCGGACAGCGCAGGCGGCGGCTTCGGTGTCAACCACGACAAGTCGTACCGCCCGCGCCGCCAGGACCGCCCCCAGGACCTCCTGGAGACCGGCGCCGCCTACGCCATGGACGCGGCCGGCTTCCGCGAGCACGGCCACCGCTTCTTCGGCCGCACCGACCTCGTGCGCACCGACCCGGCCCGCGTGCTGGAGATCGACGACCCGCACGACCTGGCCCGCGCCCGCGCCCTCGCCCCCCTCTTCGACGCGGGCCGGTCCGGTTCGCTCCCGACCGCCGCCGACATCGACGCGGTGGTCCTCGACTTCGACGGCACCCAGACCGACGACCGGGTGCTGATCGACTCCGACGGACGGGAGTTCGTCTCCGTGCACCGCGGCGACGGCCTCGGCATCGCCGCCCTGCGCAGGAGCGGACTGAAGCTGCTGATCCTGTCCACGGAACAGAACCCTGTGGTCGCCGCCCGCGCCCGGAAGCTCAAGCTCCCGGTCCTGCACGGCATCGACCGCAAGGACCTCGCGCTCAAGCAGTGGTGCGAGGAGCAGGGCATCGCGCCGGAGCGCGTGCTCTACGTCGGAAACGACGTCAACGACCTCCCGTGCTTCGCCCTCGTGGGCTGGCCCGTGGCGGTCGCGAGCGCCCACGACGTCGTACGCGGCGCCGCACGCGCGGTCACCGCCCTCCCCGGCGGCGACGGCGCGATCCGGGAGATCGCCGGCTGGATCCTCGGACCCTCTCTCGACTCTCTCGACCCCCTCACCAAGTAAGGACCCCCATTCATGAGCACCAACTCCCGCCTCCGCCAGTTCGCTTCGCGCACGGCAGGCCCCGGTCACCCCGTCTACATCTGCGGCGAGATCGGCATCAACCACAACGGTGAGCTGGACAACGCCTTCAAGCTCATCGACGCCGCCGCCGAGGCCGGCTGTGACGCCGTGAAGTTCCAGAAGCGCACCCCGGAGATCTGCACCCCGCGCGACCAGTGGGACATCGAGCGCGACACCCCCTGGGGCCGGATGACGTACATCGACTACCGCCACCGCGTGGAGTTCGGCGAGGACGAGTACCGCCAGATCGACGACTACTGCAAGTCCAAGGACATCGCCTGGTTCGCCTCCCCGTGGGACACCGAGGCCGTCGCCTTCCTGGAGAAGTTCGACGTCCCCGCCCACAAGGTGGCCTCCGCCTCCCTCACCGACGACGAGCTGCTGCGCGCCCTGCGCTCCACGGGCCGCACGGTGATCCTCTCCACCGGCATGTCCACCCCGAAGCAGATCCGCCACGCCGTCGAGGTACTGGGCAGCGACAACATCCTGCTCTGCCACGCCACTTCGACGTACCCGGCGAAGGCGGAGGAGCTGAACCTCCGCGTCATCAACACCCTCCAGGCCGAGTACCCCAACGTCCCGATCGGCTACTCCGGCCACGAGACGGGCCTGCAGACCACCCTCGCCGCGGTCGCCCTCGGCGCCGCCTTCGTCGAGCGACACATCACCCTCGACCGCGCCATGTGGGGCTCCGACCAGGCCGCCTCCGTCGAGCCGCAGGGCCTCACCCGCCTCGTCCGCGACATCCGCACCATTGAGGCCTCCCTCGGCGACGGCGTCAAGAAGGTCTACGAGTCGGAGCTGGGCCCGATGAAGAAGCTGCGCCGCGTGTCGGGCGTCGTCGCCGAGGCGGAGATCGCCGCGGCGGCCGGCGAGCCTGTCGGCGTCTGACCCGGGAAACCCTTCCGACCACCGCTACCAGTGCCCTACGGGACGGTCGTACGACGATGAGCCCTCGCGCCGGGACACCCGGCACCACCCCCCACACCCTCGCGTTCGTCGAGAGCCCGGTACAGCTCCTGAACGTCCTGGAGTGGGCCCACTCCCAGGGACCCGGTCCCCGGGAGGAGCCCGGCGCGGGGTTCACCCTCGTCGTCCTGTCCCCGACCGACCCGATGACCCGCGGCCAGCTGCGCCGCATGGCCGAACTGGCCCGCCACGACGGCCACGAGGTCCGCTGGGAGGAGGCCCGCGGCGGCACCGCGGCCCCCTTCCGCACCATCGGCGGCCTGACCCGCGAGCTGCGCCGGGCCGACCGGATCGTCATGGGAGACCCCTTCTCCCGATACGTACAGCTGCTGCTGACCATCACCCGCGCCGACGACCTGGTCGTCGTCGACGACGGCACGGCCACCATGGAGTTCGTCGGCCAGCTCGCCCGGAGCGAACGCCTGGTGCGCTGGCACCGCAAGGGCGGCCGGCCGGGCCCCCGCGACCTGCTGTTCGCCCCGGTGTCCGGCGCGGCCCGCCGCTGCCTCACGCCGGGCCCCGACCGCCGCGTCGAGGTCTTCTCCTCCATGCCGATCGAGGACGCCCCGGCCGGCGTCTCCGTCACCGCCAACACCTTCGCCTGGACCCGAGAGCGCTTCGGCCCGCCCCGCGTGACCAAGGGCGCCGACATGGTCGGTACGTCCCTCGTCGAGACCGGCGTTGTCGACGGCGACCGCTACGTGCACGCCGTCGGCGTCCTCGCCCAGGCCCACGGCGCCACCCGCTACTTCGCCCACCGCCGCGAGAGCGCCGAGAAACTCCACCGCCTCGCCGTCGAGACGGGCCTGGAGGTCGTCCGCCCCGACCTCCCCCTCGAACTCATCGCCCGCAGAGGCCCCATCGGCAGAACCGTCCTCAGCTTCCCCTCCACGGTCGTCCACACCCTCCCCCTCGCCCTCGCCGGTACGGAGGTCCGCGTCGCGGTCTGCGACATCGACCCGGCCTGGCTCACCCGAACGGCCTCCCCCCGAGCCCAGGGCTTCCTCTCCGGCGTCACCGGAACGGCCCGAGGAGTCGACCGCCTGGCGCGGGTCACGACGGCCTGACCCGCCGGCATGCGCCGGGGAGCCCTGTCCCGGTGGCCGGCCGCCGTCTCCGCCCTGCCTACCCCGCCCCGCGCGCCAGCAGAAACGCCCGGGGCCGGGTCGCCCCGCCCTCGGGCTCCAGCACCACGCGGGCCTGGACCGCGAGGCCCGCCTCGGTGAGGTGGCCGGCGACCGATTCCGCGGTGCGCCAGTAGTAGTCGAGCGCGATCTCGTGGCCGAACCGCTGCGCGACGTGCTGCCGCTCGCCGGTCCCGGTCTGGAAGCAGAGCAGCAGATACCCGCCGGGCGCGAGGACGCGCCGGAACTCCGCGAACACCGCGGGCAGATGCCTGTCCGGCACGTGGATCACCGAGAAGAGGGCGAGCAGCCCGCCCAGCGTCCGGTCGGGCAGGTCCAGCGCCTCCATCGACCCGACGTGGAAGCGGATGCCGGGATGGGCCCGGCGGGCCAGGGCGACCATGCGGGGCGAGACGTCGACGCCGAAGACGGGCACCCCGAGCCGGTGCAGCAGCGCGGTGACGTTGCCGGGCCCGCTGCCCACGTCCGCCACCGGCCCCGCGCCCGCGGCCCGCACCAGCTCCGCGAACCCGGAGAGCAACGCCCGGTCCAGGACCCGCTCCCCGAGCCCGTCGGGGAACTCACGGGCGTACTCCTCGGCGATGGCGTCGTACGCGGCACGGGTGTCCCGGACGAAGGCCGGATCGGCGTCGGCCAGGGACGGGCTGCTGTTCGGTTCGCTCACGTGCCCGGACTCTAGTGGCGGGCCCGGCCGCTCGGCGGCCGAACCCGTGAAGCTTCGGCGTCGGTCGAAACCCGGTCCGCTCCATGGACAGTCGCGCGTGCCTCGAGTGAGCCGTGGTAACCGTGAAGAAGGAAGATGTCGCGGACGCCGGGTTGAGGGACGGGTCGGATGGCCACCACTTCGGCGGCGGCTGGAGGGATCCGTACGGCCGCCCCGGGCCCACTCCCCCAACGGTGGCGTATCAAATGGGCGACTTGACCGGGCA
Organism: Streptomyces bobili; assembly: GCF_002154575.1. Classification (GTDB taxonomy): domain Bacteria; phylum Actinomycetota; class Actinomycetes; order Streptomycetales; family Streptomycetaceae; genus Streptomyces; species Streptomyces bobili. The sequence continues at coordinate 14,408 of NZ_MUBA01000129.1, read as the reverse complement.
GACGGGCGGACTGACGGCACATCGAAGCTCCGTCGGGCGCGGCGACTTGGCGAGGTCACCTCCACAGCGGAGCTTCGTTGCGTCCGGTCGCGCGCCGTCTCGGCATCGTCACACCGCTGCGACCTGCACGCTCACGAGATCACCGCGACTTTGCAATGGTCCTGAATCGCCCTGGGCTTCGGTCGATTTCGTTCGGGCTTCGGGGAATCCAGTACCAGCCGCCCCGTGCGCGGGTGATGATGCATCGGTGGCCGCGTGAAAACGGTGGAGCGGCCCACCCGGATGGAATTGGGGGAATTCGTGACGTTCGAGCAAGAGTGGGCCGAACTGCGCGAGGCGGCCAAGCAGACAGCCATGCAGATCGACAGCATTCCCGCCGACGGCGGAGGTGGTGGTGAGTACGACCTGGTGGTCAATCGGGACGACCTCGGCGCTATCGGTAATGACGCGTATGACCTGTTGGGTCGGCTGGCGAAGGAGGGCGACATCGCCCGTTCCTCCACGTTCGACGCTGCGACGGCGCTGACCAACGGGAACTTCGTGAGCGGTTCGGCCGTGCTGAAGGTGCATGACTTCTGGCAGACCCATCTGAAGACGCTGCTGGATTCCTGTGCGCAGATCTCGAATCACCTCGATTACAGCAAGGCCCAGCACGCCAAGGACGAGGCGAAGATCGGGGGAGATCTGCAGCAGATCTCTGTACTTACGGAATACATGAAATAGGGCTCGGGGGAGCGCGCATCATGCTGAAGTACGAGGACATCATCGACGCCCCGGTGTCGAAGTTGAAGGACGCCGCCGACGACTGGTCGGAGATGGCGGGGAAGCTGGACAAGCTCGCCACCGACGCCGCCGACGGGATGAAGGCAAAGGCGGACAGCGCGTCCTGGAGGGGCGTCAACGCAGGGGTCACCAAGGCGTTCATCGGTAAGACGGCCAAGGAGTTCGCGGACGCCGCGGCGGAGGCCAAGGGCGTGAAGCAGATCCTGGAAGAGGGTTACGCGGCCATCAAGAAGGCCAGGGACGACCTGGTCGACATCCGGGACCACGAAGGGCCCGCGGCCGGTATCCACGTGGACGGCAAGGGCAAGGTCACCGCGCGGCACCCGTTGTCAGAGAGCCACACGGCGCGGCACGACCCCGACTACAGCGATCTTCTGCGGGAGGAGACGGCGAACGTCGCGTCGTGGCAGAAGAGGATCGACCTCATCGTCGACAACTGCAACGACACCGACCTCTCCCTCAAGAAGACCCTCGAGACCAACGTCACCGACCGCAAGGACTTCAGTGCTCCGACGTACACGAAGCTGGACCAGGAGGAGGCCGCCCGCGCCGCCGCTCTGGCGGCCAAGGGCCAGGACATCACGCACATCGAACTGCAGCAGCTCAACGAGCTGTTGAAGGACAACAGTTCGTCGGTGGAGTTCTCCAGGGGCTTCTACGAGAAGCTCGGCCCCGAGAAGTCACTCGCGTTCTTCGGTCAGCTTTCCACGGACACGTACGAGTACGGCAGGGTCGATTCCGAGCGCCTCAAGGACGTCCAGGAGCTCCAGAAGAACCTGGGCCTCAATCTGGCCAACGCCTCCCACGACAAGGAGTTCACCGACAAGTGGGGGCCGGAGTTCCGCAAGTTGGGCACCGAGCACATTCCGCTGGCCAAGAACGACTATGGCGGGCCGTTCGGATACCAGCTGCTCGGCGGGATTATGCGGTACGGGAACTACGACGCCAGGTTCCTCAACCCCATCGCCGAACACGTGGCGCAGCTGCACCAGAAGGACCCGTACCTGTTCGCCGGGAACAAGGTGGTGAACAGTCCGTTCAAGGACCCGTACAACCCCTCCGGCGTGAACGGTGCCGGCTATGACCCGGCCACCGCCATGCTGGAAGCGCTGGGCAACAGTCCGGAAGCGGCGAAGAAGTTCTTCGCCGACCCTCCGACCGCGTACAACAAGGACGGCACGGTCAACGAGTGTGCCACGGCAGACCTCGGCAAGAACAAGGACGGCGAGGCGATCGACAACTACCTCGACTTCTTCGGCAACGAGAAGTGGGAGTCCTTCCCCGACGTCAACTCGCTCGACGAGCAGGAGGGCAAGGCGTCGCTCGACCAGATGCCCGACGCCCTCGGTCACGCCCTGGAGGCAGCGACCCTCGGCTACCCGGCCGGGCACCCGGACGGCGGCGTGGTGCGCGACGCGGAAAACGCCGCGGTCATGCAGCAGGTCATGGAGAAGTACGGTGCGGACCCGGGTCTGCTCAAGAAGCACCAGGAGGCGATGGCCGACAGTCTGGGCGTCATGGGCGCCGGCTATATCGACGACATCAACTGGGCGCTGGAAAAGAACCACCCAGGCAGCGTGTTCGCGCCGGGCTCGAACCCGGACGGACACCTCGATTTCGCGGACACCGTGGACGGGAACGGGCGGAGCGTCGCCCGGAGCTTTCTCAGCACCCTTGGTCAGCACCCGGACGCCTACGCGACGCTCTCGACCGCGGAGCAGGTCTACACCCGCAGCGTGCTGGAAGGGACGGTGGGCCCGGACGGAAAGATCGACGAGGGCGGGGCCAGGGCGACCGTGCGCGTGGGTGCCGAGGTGCAGGGCATGCTCGACCAGTCCCGGGCCGACCAGGTGGAGGCGACGAACCTCAAGACCCACGAGGACTACGAGAAGGCGGTCGCCAAGCGGGCGGGATGGGTCGAGTTCGGGGCCACGGCGGGCATCGCGGCGGGCGTCGCCTTCCTGCCCGCGACCGCGGCGGTGGGCACGGCTGCGGTACTCATTCCGCTGGCGACCGATACGGCCAGTGGCGTTGCCGAACAGGTCATCGGCCAGGTGGTCGGCGACATCTCCGGCAGCTCGGTGGATGAGCACAAGGAGAAGGTGGAGGAGCTCACCGACGAGGAGAGAATGGCGATCTTCTCCGCCGGTGAGGCCCTGGCCGAGGCACCGATGGAGGAGTTTCTGGGGCGGCACGTCCCGGATCCCGCGAACAGCACGTTCGCGCAGGACCTTCGTGAATCGATGCTGATCGGCTACGGGACCGGCAACGACCGGGAGAACCAGCAGGGCAACCGCCCGGAGACCGGCTGAGGCCGGCGGCCGAGGATACGTAAGGATGCGGATAGTGATCAATCGTAGGCCGGTGCGCGTTGGACTTCTTGCCGCGGCCGTGGCCGGCTTGTTGTGTCTCGGGGCCACCGGTTGTGGTGGAAACGGAGACGAGGAGGCGGCCGACAAGTCGCTGGCGGGGACGCAACTGTGCGGTGGCGACGCCGTGTCCGCCCAGGCGTCCAAGGCACTGACGGTGATCACGGGGTCGTCGCGGTTCGGGACGACGGCGGAGAAGTCCACCGTCGCGCGGGCCGCGACGGACCTCGTCGAGGCGTTTCCGGCCGCTACCGGGGGGCGCGACGACGTCTGCCGCATCTACACGGCCGACGGTACGCCGGATTTCGCGGTCCGAGTCACCTGGGGGCTGAATGACGGCCCCCCGACGGGGACTCCGGCCCCGGATTTCACCGTGCTGGACATGGGGGAGCGCACCCTGGCGGCGGCGAACAGGGCGTACGTCCAGTTCGCCTGCAGAAGCGACAAGTTGGCCGGCTCGTCGACAGCGGCTCACATCGCCATCGGTGTGGAGCACTGGGGCATGCCGACGGAGCCCGAGGGCAACGTCGAGGCGTTGAAGGACGCCTACGCGACCGTGGCCCACGCCTTCTCGCTCGCCATGGCCGAGGAACTGCGCTGTGAGAAGAACGGCGGGCTCCCCGCGCGGCCCGTACTGGATCCCGCGTAGCCCCTGACGTACGCGGAAACGAGCACGATCAGGGGGCCCGCAGGAGGTCGTCCGCGTGGGCGTCGGAGGCGCGGAGACGTGGACGCACCCGGGCGTCGGCCAGGGTCGGCGTCGGCCAGCTGGCGTCGGCCAGGGTCGGCGTCGGCCGGGGTCGAGCGGGCGTGCGGTTCGTCACCGACGTGGCCGGACTCCGGCGGCCCGCCCGGTGGGCCACGGGCGAACGCGTGAGAGCGCCGAGCGCCCCGGTCCGCTCCATGGACAGTCGCGCGTGCCTCGAGTGAGCCGTGGTAACCGTGAAGGAGGAAGATTGAGGGACGGGCCGGCAAGCCATGATCGGCTCGGCCCGAAAAGAGCCGAGTTTACCCAGCCCGAACGCCAGCCATGCGCCGCGCGGCCAACTTTTCTTCCCCTAACAGGTTGAAGTTTTGTTGATCGTGGGTCAGCCGACCACCCCGGCGTCCTACCCTTCAAAGGGTGAAGCAACTGATGTCCCGAGAGTCCGAGGCCGATCCTTCAGGGGAAGCCGTGCTCCCCGGCACTTTGCCGGAGGCCCTGCGCGCCGAGCTCGTCGCCTTCCGCCGCGACATGCACATGCACCCCGAGCTGGGCAACCAGGAGTTCCGTACGACGGCGGCGATCAAGGAGCGCTTGGAGAAGGCGGGCCTCAAGCCCCGCGTACTCGCCGGCGGCACCGGGCTCATCTGTGACATCGGCGACTGGAGCGACGGCACACCCGTTCTCGCCATGCGCGCGGACATCGACGCGCTGCCCATCCCGGACACCAAGGCGGACTGCGCCTACCGCTCCACCGTTCCCGACCGCGCCCACGCCTGCGGTCACGACGTGCACACCGCCGTCGTCCTCGGTGCCGGTCTCGTCCTCGCCGACCTGCACCGCGAGGGCCGGCTCCCGCGTCCGGTGCGGCTGATCTTCCAGCCCGCCGAGGAGGTGCTGCCCGGCGGCGCCGCCGACGCCATCGAGGACGGTGCCCTGGAGGGCGTCGGCCGGATCATCGCCGTGCACTGCGACCCGCGCGTGGACGCCGGTCTGATCGGTCTGCGCGAGGGTGCCATCACCTCTGCCTGCGACCGCCTGGAGATCTCCCTGGGCGGGCCCGGCGGCCACACCGCCCGCCCGCACCTGACCACCGACCTGGTCACCGCCGCCGCCCGCGTCGTCGTCGACGTGCCGGCGCTGGTCGGCCGGCGCGTCGACACGCGGGCCGGCCTCGCCGTGACCTGGGGCAGGATCGACTGCGGTCACGCGCCGAACGTGATCCCGCAGCATGCCGAGCTGTCCGGCACCGTGCGCTGCCTCGACATCGAGGCCTGGCGGCAGGCGCCCGACCTCGTCGTCGCCGCGATCGACGAGGTCGCCAACCTGCACCGCGCCAAGTCCGAGATCAACTACGTCCGAGGCGTCCCCCCGGTCGTCAACGACACCGACGTCACCGGCCTGCTCCGGGACGCCATGGTCGCCCGGCGCGGCGAGGAGGCGGTGGAGAGCACCGAGCAGAGCCTCGGCGGCGAGGACTTCTCCTGGTACCTGGAGCGGGTGCCGGGCGCCATGGCCCGCCTCGGCGTCCGCACGCCGGGCGAGCGCACGGTCCGCGATCTGCACCAGGGCGACTTCGACGCCGACGAGCACGCCATCACCGTAGGGGTGGAGCTGTTCACGGCCGCCGCGCTGCTGGACGCGACGACGCGCATGGTGTGAGCGCGGGACGCCGTTGAAGGTCCGAACGAAGGGGTGCCCGAAAGGCGCCCCTTCGTCCACTTGTGTCACCGGGGTGTAACCCGTGGGACCCGGTTGTAACCCGGCGGCGGCACGAATCGATAACGGCCACGAGGAACCCCGTTCCCCTCCCCGTCTACGCGCGTTACTGTGCGCCGAAATCGCCCCTTGGAACGGCCCGTTGGGGGAGCCGTGCAGGAGGCGCCACATTGGGGAACGCGGGCCGGTGACGGCGCCGTGGGGATGAAGGGTGCTTGCTGTGCGTCTCATATCTCGAAGGACCGGGTTCATCCGGGCAGCGGCGTCCGTCGCGGTCGTGGCCCTCGCGGCGGCCGGCTGCGGCGAGTCCAGCACCAGCTCCAAGCCCAGCGAGAAGGAGTCCGGCAAGGAGTCCGCCACGTACTCCGGCAAGGGCATCGGCCTGGCGTACGACATCGGCGGCAAGGGCGACCAGTCCTTCAACGACGCCGCGTACGCCGGTTTCGAGAAGGCCGACAAGGAGTTCGGGATCGGTGGCCGCGACGTCGAGCCGCAGGACGGCGAGTCGGACGCGGACAAGGTCCAGCGCCTGACCCAGCTCGCCCAGTCGGGCTACAACCCGGTGATCGGCGTCGGCTACATCTACGCGCCGGCCGTCAAGGAGGTCGCCGCGAAGTTCCCGGACACCACGTTCGGCATCATCGACGACGAGCAGGTGGTGGCGAAGAACGTCGCCGACATGGTCTTCCACGAGGAGCAGGCCTCCTACCTGGCCGGCGTCGCCGCGGCGAAGGCGTCGAAGAAGGCGCACATCGGCTTCATCGGCGGCGTGGACATTCCGCTCATCCACAAGTTCGAGGCCGGCTACATCCAGGGCGCCAAGTCGGTCAACCCGGCCATCAAGATCGAGTCGCAGTACCTCACCGAGACGCCCCAGGAGGGCGGCTTCTCCAGCCCCGACAAGGGCAAGGCGGGGGCGAGCGGCCAGATCGAGGCTGGCGCGGACGTCATCTACCACGCGGCCGGTCTCTCCGGCCAGGGTGTGATCTCCGAGGCTGCAGGCAAGAAGGTGTGGGCCATCGGCGTCGACTCCGACCAGTACTCCCAGACCTCGCTGGCCGCGTACAAGGACTACGTCCTCGGCTCGGCCCTGAAGAACGTCGGCGGCGCGGTCTACGACCTGGCCAAGTCCGTGTACGAGGGCAAGCCGCTGTCCGGCGTGGTCCGCGGCAGCCTCTCCAACGACGGCGTCGGCTTCGCCGACACCAACCCGAAGTACAAGGCCATGACGGACGTCGTCGCCGCCGTGGACAAGGCCAAGAAGGACATCGTCGACGGCAAGATCACCGTCAACGCGAAGTAGCCCACTCGCCGGGTCCTCGCTCTCCTGGAACGCCGGAGGGGCTGAATCTCAGCCCCTCCGGCGTTTTGCTGAGCGGGCTTGGCGATGCGGAACCCCGGCCGAGACGATGCGGAGCCCCAGCCGGGACGAGACGCAGCGGCGGTGGCGGGGGCGGTGGCCGTACCGGCTCAGCCCCCCGCCTACGTCCATTAAGGGTGTCCTCGCAGACCAGCGGCCCCCTCCTCCCGCACGCCGCGCTCCCGCCTCCGTAGGCTGGAGCGCAAACTGTGGCCACAGCTCGATAACGGACCGGACAGAAGGGTTTTTCCGTCTGGTCTACGCGCGTTACGCTGCGGCGGAACCAGCGCCTGGTATGGGCGCTTGCACAAAGGAGTCTCGTTCCATGCGCCGGGTGTCCCGTATCGCGGTTGCTGGTGTTGCTACCGCAGCCTTCGCAGTCAGCGTTTCCGCTTGCGGAAGCTCCTCCACGTCGTCCTCCTCCGGTGACGACAAGAACCTGGGCCTCGCCCTCGCGTACGACGTCGGCGGCAAGGGCGACCAGTCCTTCAACGACGCCGCCACCGCCGGCCTGGAGAAGGCCGACAAGGAGTTCGGCTACAAGTCGACCGCCGTCGAGCCGCAGGACGGCGAGTCCGACGCCGACAAGGTCCAGCGTCTGGAGAGCCTCGCCAAGCAGGGCTACAACCCGGTCATCGGCGTCGGCTTCGCCTACGCGCCCGCCGTCAAGGAGGCCGCGGCCAAGTACCCGAAGACCACCTTCGGCATCGTCGACGACGAGCAGACCAAGGCCGACAACGTGGCCGACCTCGTCTTCTCCGAGGAGCAGGCCTCCTACCTGGCGGGCGTCGCCGCGGCCAAGGCGACCAAGTCCAACGTGGTCGGCTTCGTCGGCGGTGTGGACGTTCCCCTGATCCACAAGTTCGAGGCCGGCTACAAGCAGGGCGTCGAGGACACCAAGAAGGGGGTCACGGTCAAGTCGCAGTACCTGACCGAGACCGCCGCCGAGGGCGGCTTCTCCAGCCCGGACAAGGGTGAGAGCGCCGCCGAGGGTCAGATCGACGCCGGTGCCGACGTGGTCTACGCCGCTGCCGGCCTCTCCGGCCAGGGCGTCATCAAGGCCGCCAACGCCAACAAGGTGTGGGCGATCGGCGTCGACTCCGACCAGTACAAGCAGGACGCGCTGAAGACGTACAAGGACTCGATCCTCACGTCCGCGATGAAGAACGTCGAGGGCGCCGTCTACACGCTGGCGAAGTCGGTGGAGGACGGCAAGCCCGCCACCGGTGTGGTCCGTGGTGACCTCGCCAACGGCGGCGTGAGCCTGTCGAACTCCAACCCGGTCTTCGCCGGCAACAAGGAGATCCAGGACGCCGTCAAGAAGGCCGAGGAAGGCATCAAGAGCGGCACCATCAAGGTGAAGACCTCCTGACGACCGAGTCGGCGGCCTGCCGAGAGCGTCGAGACTGTCGAGACGTGTCGAGACCTGTCGAAGGCATGGCCAAAGAAGCGCTGTAATGACAGCGTTACGACCTCGGAACGGGGTGCGGGGACGATGACTCCCCGCGCCCCGTTCGCGCGGCAGAATGCTCGGAACGGATCGAGACTGATCGAGAGGTCGGTCAAGATCGATCAGGTCCGGGCACTATTTAAAGCAGGGGCGCTACGCGCGTAGAGCGGCCCCTTTCCCGAGGAGAGTGCGCCATCGACGCGTCCAGCAGCCCTCCGCTCACCGCCCCCTCGACAGTCGCGGTAGAGCTCGCGGGCATCACCAAGCGATTTCCCGGTGTCGTCGCCAACCACGACATCCACCTGAGCGTCCGCAAGGGCACCGTGCACGCCCTCGTCGGCGAGAACGGCGCCGGCAAGTCGACCCTGATGAAGATCCTCTACGGCATGCAGAAGCCGGACGAGGGCACCATCACGGTCGACGGCGAGCAGGTGAGCTTCTCCAGCCCCGCCGACGCCATCACGCGCGGCATCGGCATGGTCCACCAGCACTTCATGCTCGCGGACAACCTGACCGTCCTGGAGAACGTGGTGCTCGGCAGCGAGAAGCTGCACGGCATCGGCGCCGGCGCCCGCAGGAAGATCAAGGAGATCTCCGACCGCTACGGCCTCGGCGTACGCCCCGACGCCCTGGTCGAGGACCTCGGCGTCGCCGACCGCCAGCGCGTGGAGATCCTCAAGGTCCTCTTCCGCGGCGCCCGCACCCTGATCCTCGACGAGCCGACCGCGGTCCTGGTCCCGCAGGAGGTCGCCGCGCTCTTCGCCAACCTGCGCGAGCTGAAGTCCGAGGGCCTCTCCGTCATCTTCATCTCCCACAAGCTGGGCGAGGTCCTGTCGGTCGCCGACGAGATCACCGTCATCCGGCGCGGTACGACGGTCGGCACGGCCGTCCCCGCCGAGACGACCCCCCGCCAGCTCGCCGAGATGATGGTCGGCAGCGAACTGCCCACCCCGGAGACCGCCGAGTCGACGGTCACCGACCAGCCCGTCATCACCGTCGAGAACCTCACGGTCCACGCGAGCGGCGGCGCCTCCCTGGGCCCGGAGGCCGAGCCCGTGGGCCCCGGCTCCCTGGTCGAGGCGGCCGGCGAGGTCAAGAAGGTCCTCGACGGCGTCACCTTCACCATCCACGCCGGTGAGGTCATGGGCATCGCCGGCGTCGAGGGCAACGGCCAGACCGAGCTGATCGACGCGCTGATCGGCACCAAGAACGCCGACTCCGGCACCATCGCCTTCCTCGGCGAGGACATCACCCCCTGGCCGACCCGCAAGCGCCGCGAGTCCGGCGTCGGTTACATCCCCGAGGACCGCCACCGCCAGGGCCTGCTCCTGGAGGCCCCCCTCTGGGAGAACCGGATCCTCGGCCACGTCACCGAGGCCCCCAACGCCAAGGGCTTCTGGCTGAACCCCAAGGGCGCGCAGGACGACACCCGCCGGATCGTCGAGGAGTACGACGTCCGCACCCCCGGCATCGACGTCACGGCCGCCTCCCTCTCCGGCGGCAACCAGCAGAAGCTGATCGTCGGCCGCGAGATGAGCCACAACCCCAAGTTCCTGATCGCCGCCCACCCCACCCGCGGTGTCGACGTCGGCGCGCAGGCCCAGATCTGGGACCGCATCCGCGAGGCCCGCCGCGAGGGCCTGGCGGTGCTGCTGATCTCCGCCGACCTGGACGAGCTGATCGGCCTGTCGGACACCCTCCGGGTCATCTACGACGGCAGGCTGGTCGCCGACGCCGACCCGGCGACCGTCACCCCCGAGGAACTCGGCTCGGCCATGACCGGCGCCGCGTCCGGGCACCTCGAGCACGTCGAAGAAGAAGCCGCCCCGGAGGACGAGGCCCGATGAAGAAGTTCGACAAGGAGCGCCTGCTCCTCGCGGTGGCCGGCCCGGTCATCGCGCTGGTCTCGGCGATCCTGCTGACGTCGATCGTGCTGATCGCCTCCGGCAAGAACCCGTTCGAGCCGTACCGGCTGATGCTGGAGCAGGCCGGGTTCGCCGACGTCCAGGTCCTGATCGTCAACCAGGCCTCGCTGTACTACATCGCCGCCCTCGCGGTCGCCCTCGGCTTCCGCATGAACCTGTTCAACATCGGCGTCGACGGCCAGTACCGCCTCGGCGCCATGATGACCGCCGTGGTCGGCGCGCACGTGTCGCTGCCGTCCTTCCTCCAGGTCCCGCTGCTCCTCCTGGTCGGCGCGCTCACCGGCGCCATGTGGGCGGGCATCGCGGGCATCCTCAAGGTCACCCGCGGCGTCAGCGAGGTCGTCGCGACGATCATGCTCAACGCGATCGCCACCAGCCTCATCGGCTACCTCACCCTCCGCGAGAACTTCGGCGTCCTGCTCGGCGACAACGTCACCACCGGCGTCATGAAGGAGTCGGGCTGGGTGCCCGGCATCGACCTGGGCCAGGACGTCGGCGAGATCTACGGCCTGGTCTTCCTCGCCGTCGCGCTCGGCATCGGCTACTGGATCATCCTCAACCGCACCCGCTTCGGCTTCGACCTGCGCGCCACCGGCGAGTCCGAGACCGCCGCCGCGGCCTCCGGCGTCAACGCCAAGCGCATGGTGCTCACCGCGATGCTGATCTCCGGCGGAGTCGCCGGCATCTCCGGCCTGCCGCTGCTGCTCGGCGACGCCCACACCTACAGCCTCAGCTTCCCGGCGGGCCTCGGCTTCACCGCCATCGGCATCGCCCTCCTCGGCCGCAACAACCCCGGCGGCATCGCGCTGGCCGCCCTCCTGTGGGCCTTCCTCGACAAGACGTCCCCCGCCCTCGACTACGCCAGCCCGGTGGCGTACGAGAAGGAGATCGCCACGATCATGCAGGGCCTGATCGTCTTCGCGGTCGTCATCTCCTACGAGGCCGTACGCCAGTGGGGTCTGCGCCGCCAGCAGAAGCTGGTCGGCGCCGAGCTGGCCGCCGCCGCCAACAACAACGCCAACAAGGAGGTGGCGGCCTGATGTCCACCGCGACCATCGCCAAGCCGCAGGCGAAGCAGCCCGGCAAGCGCCGCCGCATGTCCCTCCCGGTACTCCTGCTGATCATCGCGGGCGTGCTGGTCCTCACCTCGATCGTCCGCCTGATCTCCGGCGCGGACGGCATCACCTCGACCGGCCAGATGTCCACCGCGCTGCGCCTGGCCGTGCCGATCGGCCTCGCAGGCCTCGGCGGTCTGTGGGCCGAGCGCGCGGGCGTCGTCAACATCGGCCTCGAAGGCATGATGATCCTCGGCACCTGGTTCGGCGCCTGGGCCGGCTACCAGTGGGGCCCGTGGACCGGTGTCGCCTTCGGCATCATCGGCGGCGCGCTCGGCGGCATCCTGCACGCCATCGCCACCGTGACGTTCAAGGTCAACCACATCGTCTCCGGTGTGGCGCTGAACATCCTGGCCCTGGGCACCACCCGCTACCTGTCGAAGTTCACCTTCGAGGACGCCCCGCAGGGCTCCTCCAAGCAGTCCCCGCCGATCGAGTCGCTGGGCACCTTCGACATCCCCGGACTGTCGAGCTGGCTGGAGACCCTGAACGGCAAGCACTGGTTCCTGGTCTCCGACATCGCCGGCCTGGTCGGCGGTCTGGTCACCAACCTCTCCCCGCTCACCGTCGTCGCCGTCGCCCTCGTCCCCGCCACCTGGTGGGTGCTGTGGCGGACCTCCTTCGGCCTGCGGCTGCGCTCCTGCGGCGAGAACCCGGTGGCCGCCGAGTCCCTCGGCGTCAACGTCTACAAGTACAAGTACATCGCCGTGATCGTCTCGGGCGGCTTCGCCGGCCTCGGCGGCGCCTTCCTGTCGATCGTCGCCTCGAACGTGTACCTCGACGGCCAGACCGCCGGCCGCGGCTACATCGGCCTCGCCGCGATGATCTTCGGCAACTGGATGCCGGGCGGCCTCGCCCTCGGCGCGGGGCTGTTCGGCTACACCGACAGCCTCAACCTGCGCGGCGGCACCACCAACGTGCACGCCCTCATCCTGCTGCTGGCGATTCTGCTGGTCTTCGGCGCGGCCTACCTGGCCTGGCAGAAGAAGTACGTCTCCGCCGTCGTCACCCTGGTGATCTCGGCCCTGATGTTCCTCTGGTACACCAGCGTGGACGAGGTCCCGCGCCAGGTCGTCTCCGCGGCCCCGTACCTCGTGACCCTGCTGGTGCTGTCGCTCTCCGCGCAACGCCTGCGCATGCCGAAGGCCGACGGGCTGCCCTACTACAAGGGACAGGGCAAGTGACCCCGGCCGCCGCCACCGTCGACTGGGACGCCCTGCGCGAGCTGGCCCGCGAGGCCATGCGCCACGCGTACGCCCCGTACTCGGGCTACCCGGTCGGTGTGGCGGCCCTGGTCGACGACGGCCGTACCGTCTCCGGCTGCAACGTCGAGAACGCCTCGTACGGCATCGGCCTGTGCGCCGAGTGCGGTCTGGTCTCGGAGCTGCAGCGCACCGGCGGCGGCCGGCTCACCCACTTCACCTGCGTGGACGGCCGCGGCGACATCCTCGTCCCGTGCGGCCGCTGCCGTCAGCTGCTGTACGAGTTCGGCGGCCCGGACCTGCTGCTGGAGACGCCGGCCGGGATCCTCCCGCTCGCCGAGATGCTCCCGCAGGCCTTCGGCCCGGACCACCTCACCAAGTGACTCCCGTGCGGCCCCTCCGACTCGCGTGAACCGGGCGGAGGGGCCGCGCACTTTCTTGAAAGGCACGGCCATGGACGTCATCTCCGTCATCCGCACCAAGCGGGACCGCGGTGAACTCAGCGACGAACAGATCGACTGGGTCATCGACGCGTACACCCGTGGCGAGGTCGCCGACGAGCAGATGTCCTCGCTCGCCATGGCGATCCTGCTCAACGGCATGAACCGGCGTGAGATCGCCCGCTGGACGGCCGCGATGATCGCCTCCGGCGAGCGCATGGACTTCTCGTCGCTGTCCCGCCCGACCGCCGACAAGCACTCCACCGGCGGCGTCGGCGACAAGATCACCCTTCCGCTGGCGCCCCTGGTGGCGGCCTGCGGCGCGGCGGTCCCGCAGCTCTCGGGCCGCGGTCTCGGCCACACCGGCGGCACCCTGGACAAGCTGGAGTCGATCTCCGGCTGGCGCGCGCTGCTGTCCAACGAGGAGATGCTGCACGTCCTCGACACCACCGGCGCCGTGATCTGCGCGGCGGGCGACGGCCTGGCCCCCGCCGACAAGAAGCTCTACGCCCTGCGCGACGTCACCGGCACGGTCGAGGCGATCCCGCTCATCGCCTCCTCGATCATGTCGAAGAAGATCGCCGAGGGAACGGGCTCCCTGGTCCTGGACGTGAAGGTCGGCACCGGCGCCTTCATGAAGACCATCGAGGACGCGCGCGAGCTGGCCTCCACGATGGTGGGCCTCGGCACCGACCACGGTGTGAAGACGGTCGCCCTCCTCACCGACATGTCCACCCCCCTCGGCCTCACCGCGGGCAACGCCCTGGAGGTCCGCGAGTCGGTCGAGGTCCTCGCCGGCGGCGGCCCGGCCGACGTCGTCGAACTGACCCTCGCCCTGGCCCGCGAAATGCTGGACGCGGCCGGACTGAAGGACGCCGACCCGGCGAAGGCCCTCGCCGACGGCTCCGCGATGGACGCCTGGCGCCGCATGATCACCGCCCAGGGCGGCGACCCGGACGCCCCCCTCCCCACCGCGCGCGAACAGCACGTCATCAAGGCCCCGGCCACCGGCGTCCTCACCCGCCTCGACGCCTACGGCATCGGAGTCGCCGCCTGGCGCCTGGGCGCCGGCCGTGCCCGCAAGGAGGACCCGGTCCAGGCGGGAGCCGGCATCGAACTCCACGCCAAGCCCGGCGACACGATCACCGAGGGCCAGCCCCTCCTGACCCTCCACACCGACACCCCGGAGCGTTTCGCCTACGCCCTGGAATCGGTGGAGGGTTCGTACGACATCGGGGCGCCGGGCACGAGGTACGAGGCGTCCCCGGTGGTACGGGAGCGAATCGCGCTTTAAGCCCGTCCGGCGTATGAGGACGCAGGGGTCTGGGGGCGCAGCCCCCAG
>NZ_MUBA01000128.1 GCF_002154575.1 Streptomyces bobili | reverse complement strand
CTGCGGGCCCTCCCCGCCCCGGCCGCCTCCCCCGATGCTGTCCCAGACGTTGACGTCGAATCCGATCGCGAAAGCAGGGCCACGTGCTGACCGTCGACTTCTCCCGGTTCCCGCTCGCCCCGGGCGACCGTGTCCTGGACCTCGGCTGCGGGGCGGGACGCCACGCCTTCGAGTGCTACCGGCGCGGCGCCCAGGTCGTGGCGCTGGACCAGAACGGCGAGGAGATCCGCGAGGTCGCCAAGTGGTTCGCCGCCATGAAGGAGGCCGGCGAGGCCCCCGAGGGCGCGACCGCCACCGCGATGGAGGGCGACGCCCTCGCGCTGCCCTTCCCCGACGAGTCCTTCGACGTCGTCATCATCTCCGAGGTGATGGAGCACATCCCCGACGACAAGGGCGTACTCGCCGAGATGGTGCGGGTGTTGAGGCCCGGCGGGCGCATCGCCGTCACCGTGCCGCGCTACGGCCCCGAAAAGGTCTGCTGGACCCTGTCCGACGCCTACCACGAGGTCGAGGGTGGCCACATCCGCATCTACAAGGCGGACGAACTGCTCGGCAAGATCCGCGAGGCCGGCCTCGAGCCGTACGGCAGCCACCACGCCCACGCGCTGCACTCGCCGTACTGGTGGCTCAAGTGCGCGTTCGGCGTCGACAACGACCAGGCGCTGCCGGTGCGGGCGTACCACAAGCTGCTGGTCTGGGACATCATGAAGAAGCCCCTCGCGACCCGGGTCGCCGAACAGGCGCTCAACCCGCTGATCGGCAAGAGCTTCGTGGCGTACGCGACCAAGCCCCACCTGCCCCGAGTGGACGCCAAGTGACGACTCCCCGGACAGAACACCTCGTCCTGGCCGGGGTCCTCACCGCCGAGCAGGCCGCCGACACCGTCCGCGGCATCCTCGCCGAACAACGCGAGGACGGCGCGATCCCGTGGTTCCGCGGGCACCACCTCGACCCGTGGGACCACACCGAGGCCGCGATGGCGCTGGACGCGGCGGGCGAGCACGAGGCCGCCGAGCGGGCCTACGAGTGGCTCGCCCGGCACCAGCACGAGGACGGCTCCTGGTACGCGGCCTACGCCGACGGCGACTTCGCCGACGTCACCGACCGCGGCCGCGAGACCAACTTCGTCGCCTACGTCGCCGTCGGCGTCTGGCACCACTACCTGTCCACCGGCGACGACACCTTCCTGGACCGCATGTGGCCGGTCGTCCACGCGGCCGTCGAGTACGTGCTGCGGCTCCAGCAGAGCGGCGGACAGATCGGCTGGCGCCGCGACGACGACGGCACGCCCACCACGGACGCCCTGCTGACCGGCTCCTCGTCGATCCACCACGCGCTGCGCTGCGCCCTGGCCATCGCCGAACAGCGCGAGGAACCCCAGCCCGACTGGGAGCTGGCGGCGGGCGCGCTGCGGCACGCCATCCGGCGGCACCCGGAACGCTTCCTGGACAAGGCCCGCTACTCCATGGACTGGTACTACCCGGTCCTGGGCGGCGCGCTCACCGGTGCGGAGGCCAAGGCCCGCATCGAGGAGATGTGGGAGCGGTTCGTCGTGCCGGGGCTCGGCGTGCGCTGTGTCGTGCCCAACCCGTGGGTGACCGGCGGGGAGTCGGCCGAACTGGCCCTGGCGCTCTGGGTGATCGGCGAGTCCGACCGGGCGCTGGAGATCCTCCAGTGGATCCAGCGGCTGCGCGACCCGGAGTCGGGGCTGTACTGGACGGGGTACGTCTTCGACGACGCGGCGATCTGGCCGCAGGAGCTGACGACGTGGACCGCCGGGTCGCTGCTGCTCGCGGTCGCCGCCCTGGGCGGCCACGACGCCACCTGCGCGGTGTTCTCCGGCGACCGCCTGCCGACGGGGCTGGACCCCGACTGCTGCGACTGAGGGTGTGGCGGGCCGGGGAAGTCCCCCAGCCGCCGTGGGGGCGCTTTCGAGGGGGTCAGCGGCGGACCCGGCCGCGGGAGCGGCTCCGAAGCGTCAGTGGCGGACCCGGTTGGCGATCGCGTGGCCGATGAACAGGTACACGATCGCCGCCAGGCCGTAGCCCGCCACGACCCGCGCCCACGCCTCGTCGAACGTGAACAGGTCGTGCGACCAGCCCGCCAGCCAGCGGGCCACCTCGTGCACGAACTGCACGAACTCGTTGCCCCGGTTGGCGTCCAGCAGATACATGACGATCCAGAGGCCCAGGAAGAGGGCCATCACGTCGGCGACGGCGGCGATGATCCTGCCGGCGGAATGCGCACCGTTCTCATATCGAGGGGACATACAGTCCGCCTTGCCGCCCGTGACGGGATGAAACACGGCCGGTTCCCGACTCCTCCATTTCCCCCGCGTCGGCTTGGAGTTGAGGGTTCCGGGGGACGTTGTTCGAGGGGATCCTCGATGATCCTGCCCCCTTGAGTGGCAGGAGGGCCGTTGTCCCACTCCGCAAGAGCAGCGATCGAGGAGCCGAGACTCAGCACCCGTCAGGTCCGCCGGCGCCGGGCGCCCCGGCATGTCGTCGTCGCCCTGCCGATCGCGCTGGCCGGCCTGATCGCCCTGCTGATCTCGGGCAACACCCTGCGCCCCTTCGAACGGATCATCACGCTGGAGGCGAGGATGGCCTCCAAGTCGGACTTCTTCAAGGACCCCGAGGTGCGGCGGCTGCTGCTCGGCCACGGCATACGCGTCGACATCCGCCGCCTCGGCTCCCGCGGCATCGCCACCCAGTCCCTGACGGGCACGGACGTCGTCTTCCCCTCGGGGCAGCCCGCCGCCAAGATCATCCTCGACCGGCAGGACCACTCGGTCCGGTCCGTCCGCCCCTTCGTCACCCCGCTGGTCCTCGGCACCTTCCGCGACTACGCCGACACCCTGGTGAAAGCGAAGGTGGCCACCCCCCAGCGGGCCCCCGGCGGCGGCCCCACCCTCTACTACGACCTCGACATGCCGGCGTTCATGGGCCTGCTCGACGGCACCCACGCGGGCCGGGGCGCCGCCGACCAGGACGGCGACGGAAGGACCGAGGGCGCCGACACCTGGAACGGCATCGGCTTCGACAGCCGCGGCCGCAGCAACAGCGGCCGCGTCCTGGTGCGCACCTCCAACGTCTGCGAGTCCAACGCCGCCGGCACCTACCTCAGCCTCCTCGCCTTCGTCGTCAACCGGAACACCACCCCCGGCACCGAGAACGTCAACGACCCGCGGCTCGCCCAGGAGGCGGTCACCGACCTCGCGGCGAGGATCAAACCCCTGATCAGCCTCCAGGGCATGTGGGCCGACGAACAGGCCGACAGCTACCTCTCCGACCTCGGCGAGAGCATCGCCCCCGTCTCCCTCATCTACGAACACCAGTACCTGTCCCACCAGATCGCCCACCACGACAGGACCGGCGAGCAGGACACCGACCGCGTCCTGCTCTACCCCACCCCCTACGCCCTCACCGAACCCCAGCTCATCTCCCTCACCGACCGGGGCGACCGCCTGGTCCGGCTGATCCAGGAGGACGAGGAACTGCGCGACCGGGCCATCGAACTCGGCTTCCGCGTCCGCTTCTCCGGCGAGGACGGCACCAGCGAACGCCTCAACGCCTACCTCGGCGACCACGGCATCCAGGTCCCCGCCGCCAACCCCGACCAGACCAAGTCCTACGAACCCGGCCTGGAGGTCCTGGAGCGCATCATCGACTACGTCGGCACCTGCCCCCCGCCCGTCCAGGACACCCCGTGAGGCGGCCGGCGGCGGCCCTCGGTGCCGGCCTGGTCCTCGCCCTCCTCGCCACCCTCACCTCCGCCTGCACCCAGGACGGCGGTGAACACATCACCCTCCGCGTCCTGGCAAGCCCGGAACTGGCCGACGTGGAACCGCTGCTGGGTGAGCTGGAGGAGGACACCGGGGTCGAACTGAAGCTGGAGTACACGGCGACCGCCGAGCTGGAGGGCCAGCCGCCCGCCGCCGGACGGAAGTCCGCCCACGCCCTGGCCTGGCTCGCCTCCGACCGCTCCTTCCTGCTGCGCCTCCAGGACTCCGCCGGCGGCCTCGTCCGCCCCGAGTCCACCTCGATCATGCGCTCACCCGTCGTCGTCGGCCTCACCCCCGGCGCCGCCCGTGACCTGCGCGGACGTGCCCCCGGCGGCCGGATCTCGTGGGCCGACCTCGCCGACGCCGCCGCCGACGGGACCGTACGCTTCGGGATGGCCGACCCCCGGCGCAGCGACACCGGGCGGGCCGCGCTCGTTGGCGTCGCCACCGCCGCCGCGGGCACCGGCAGCGCACTGCGCGAGGAGGACGTCTCCTGCGACCGGCTGCGCGGCTTCCGCTCCGGGCAGACCCTCACCGCCCCCGGCTCACGGGAGCTGACGGACGCCTACGCCGAGCGCCCGGAGGCCGCCGACGCGCTGATCGCCCACGAGGCCGAACTGCTCTCCCTCAACGCGAGCGGCAGACTGCGCGAGCCCCTGGAGATCGTCCACCCCGACGACGGCATGGTCCTCTCCGACTTCCCGCTGCTCCTCCTCGACCCCGGCGAACGCGAGGCGTACGGCAAGGTCGTCGACTGGCTGCAGAGCGCCGACACCCAGCGCGAGCTGATGCGGCGCACCCACCGCCGGCCCGTCAGCCAGGACGTCGAGCCCACCGCCGAACTGCGCACCTCCGTCGGCAACGCCCTGTCCTTCCCCGACCGGCTGTCCATCGTGCGGCGACTCGTCGACGACTACGGCGACCCGGTGCACACCACCGGCGACCAGGTGGTGTTCCTGCTGGACTTCTCCACCTCGATGCGCGGCGAGCGGATCGCCGCCCTGCGCGCCGCCTTCGCCGGCCTCAGCGGCGCCGACCGCACCTCCACCGGCAAGTTCGCCCGCTTCTACCGCGGCGAACGCCTCACCGTCGTCCGCTTCGGCGGGAGCGTGCTCCAGGAGCGCACGGTCACCGTGCGCTCCGACGCCGACCTCAAGTCCCTCGACCGGATCGTCGCGGGCGGCGGCTTCGACGACGCCACCGCGCTCTGGTCCGCCCTCGACCGCGGCTACCGCATCGCCACCGACGCCGTACGCGCCGCCCCCGAACGGCCCGTCGCCATCGTGCTGATGACGGACGGCGAGAACAACACGGGCCTGTCGTACGCCGAGTTCCTGCGCCGGCACGGCCGGCTGGGCTCCGCCGCCGACGCGGTGCCCACCTTCACCGTCCAGTTCGGAGAGGCCGACGCCGGCGCCCTGAAACGGGCCGCGGCGGCGACCGGCGGTCGCATGGTCGACGCCGGACTCTCCTCGCTCACCGACGCGTTCAAGGAGATCCGTGGGTGTCATTGACAGTCAGTGGTGGAGCCTGTGGTGGCCGTGGCTGGTCGTCTGGGCGGTGACGGCCGGCGCCCTCGCCGTACTCGCCCGGCACGCGCTGGCCCGCCTCGGCCTGCTCCGGCGTCGCCGGCGCGGCGGGCGCATCGTGCACGGCATGGCGTTCTTCCTGCACGAACAGCGGGTGATGGACCTCTACCAGCAGGGTGGCTTCTCCGCCGCGCTGGAGGCGGAGGTCGCCGACCGCACCAATGTCAACGCGGGCGTCGGACTCTTCGCCCGGCTGTCCGGCGGCATGGCCGGCGCCCGCCGTGAGGTGGCCAGGGAACGCGTCACCGCCTACCTCCGGCAGAACACGCCCATCACCGTGATCCGGCTGCTGATGGACACCATGCGCAAGGAGGACGTCGTCGTGCAGGCCGACCTCACCACCGGCGTCGTCACCCCGAACCGCGCCCTCGCCGACACCCTCGCCGACCGGGGCGGCGACCGCAGCGTGCCGCTGACCGCCGTCGGCGTCGGCTCCGCGTTCGTCTCCGTCACCGGCCTGTTCACCGCCCGCCGCGCGGAGAACGGCGACATCGAACTGCGCGCCCGGTACGGCACCGGGGAGCCGGCCGCACAGGTACGGATCACCTGCGAGGCGGCCGGGGTTCGCGAGGGCTTCCAGAACACCGAGTACTTCACCGGGGAGTTCCAGGCCCGCTGCCTCGGCAAGGTCCCCACCTGGAACCGCGAACGCGGCGAACTGACGCTGAACCCGATCGCCGTGTTCCTGTGAAGTCGGGCGTGCCGCCTAGGAGTTGAGTTCGGCCAGGACGCGCAGGGTGTGCGGGTCCGGAGTCAGGACCAGCAGGTCCGTCACGGGACCCGCGCGCCACCGCTCCAGCCGCTCGGCGATGCGCTCGCGCGGCCCCACCAGGGAGATCTCGTCGGCGAACGCGTCCGGGACGGCCAGTACGGCCTCCTCCCGGCGCCCGGCCAGGAACAGCTCCTGGATCCGCCGGGCCTCCTCCTCGTACCCCATGCGGGCCATCAGATCGGCGTGGAAGTTGCGCCGGGCGTGCCCCATCCCGCCGATGTAGAAGCCCAGCATCGCCTTGACCGGCAGCAGCCCTTCCGCGAGGTCGTCGCACACCCGCACCCGCGCCATCGGCGCCACCCGGAACCCCGCCGGCAGCTCCGCCACCGCCGGCCCGTACGCGTCCGGCCGGTCGGGCGACCAGTACAGCGGCAGCCAGCCGTCGGCGATCCGGGCCGTCTGCGCCACGTTCCGCGGCCCCTCGGCGCCCAGCAGCACCGGCAGCCCTGCGCGCAGCGGATGCGTGATCGGCTTCAGCGGCTTGCCGAGCCCGGTCCCGTCAGGACCCCGGTAGGGGTGCGCGTGGAAACGTCCGTCCAGCTCGACGGGCCCCTCCCGCCGCAGCACCTGCCGTACGACGTCGACGTACTCGCGGGTCGCGGTCAGCGGCGAGGCCGGGAAGGGGCGCCCGTACCAGCCCTCGACGACCTGTGGCCCCGACAGGCCCAGGCCCAGCGTCATCCGCCCGCCGGAGAGATGGTCCAGGGTCAGCGCGTGCATCGCCGTCGTGGTCGGTGAACGGGCCGCCATCTGCGCGACCGCCGTACCCAGCCCGATCGTCGAGGTGTGGGCGGCGATCCAGGTGAGCGGGGTGAAGGCGTCCGACCCCCAGGACTCGGCCGTCCACACCGAGTCGTACCCGAGCCGCTCCGCCTCCCGCGCCAGCTCCACATGGCCGGGGGAGGGGCCGCGCCCCCAGTAGCCGAGCGCGAGACCGAGCCGCATGCCTGCCTCCTGACGGTACGTCAGCTGTCCTGGCGGTAGGCGACTGTACGACAACGGCCCCCCGCCCGGAAGGGCGAGGGGCCGCGAGACGCGGGGCCGGCAGGTGCGGGGCCGAGCCTCAGCCGCGCTGGATGCCGGAGGTGTCGCGCAGGACGCCGCGACGGCCGTCCTGGGTCTGGGCCACCAGACCCTGGGCGCCCTGCTCGACGGCCAGGTACCAGGTGCCCGGCGCCAGTTCGGCGATCGGCATGGGCGCACCGTCCTCCGCGTACAGCGGGCGCGGCACCGGCACGGCGAACCAGAACGGCGAGAAGTCGGCGGCCGGCGGCTGCTGCGCCGCAGCGGGCTGCCCGGCCGCGAACGCCGGCTGGCCCGGCTGCTGACCCTGCGGCTGCGGCGGACCACCGAACGCCGACGGCTGCTGCTGCGCGCCCGGGTAGCCGTAACCCGCCGGCGGCTGAGCGCCGTAGGGCAGCGGGGCCGGCGGCTTCGGGGCGGGGACCAGGGCGGCCTGGAGAGCCGGCACCAGGGGGGTGGCGACGGCGGCGGCGGCCAGCAGTAGCGAGGCGATGAGCGCCAGGATCAGGCCCGTACCGGCGTCGGGGCTGTTCGAGGAGTCGCCGACGTTGTCGTAACCGCCGGACGGGTCGAAGATGTTGCCGAGCGCGCTCCACGCGGCGAAGACCGCGAAGGCCACGCCGAACTGGCCGAGGTCCAGGCCGGCGACCTTGGGCACCTGCGGCAGCCCCCGGCTGATGACCACGAGCGCGGCACCAATGATTCCGGCGAGTACGACACCGAAGAGCACCGGCCCGCTGCCCCAGAGGCTCGGCATGTCGTAGCTGTCGGGGATCCCGTCGATCGAGTAGAGATCCAAGAACGACGCGACGAACAGCAACACCGCTGCTCCGATCACCACGCCGTCGCCTCGAGTGAGAGAGCGGATATTCACTTCAGGTCCTTCGTCAGTCGTCTCGTCATCGATACACGCATCGGTAGAGGCGTCGCTGCCACCCTGTCGCCGTCAGGCCCGGGTGGGAAGCGCGGGGGTGGCCTCTCATCGTAGGGACGACACTATCGTCCGCACGATCAGACTGTCCCCGGGGATCAGCGAGCCGGTCACTACCCGCGCAGGAAACTCACGATTCCCTCAGAGATCCCCTGCGCCGCCTTCTGCCGCCAGGCGCCGCTGGTGAGCAGTGCCGCGTCCTTGCTATCGCGCATGTTGCCGCACTCGATGAACACCTTGGGAACCGTTGACAGATTGAGACCGCCCAGGTCCTCACGTGTGACGAGACCGGTACCGTCGCCGACGTAGTTGGAGGGCGAGGTGTCCGTGGACTCCGCGAAGTCGTCCGCGATCAGTTCGCCCAGTTCCCGCGAAGGCGCCACGATGGCGCGGGTGTCGGCGCCGCCCTCGTGCACCGCGCCCGGCAGGATCACATGGAAGCCGCGCTGCCCGGAGGCCGCGCCGTCGGCGTGCACGGAGACGACGGCGTCCGCGGGGGCGGAGTTGCCGATCCGGGCCCGCTCGTCGATGCAGGGGCCGTAGGGCCGGTCGGCGTCCTGCGTCAGCTTCACCGTGGCACCCTGCCGCTCCAGCAGGGTGCGCAGCCGGTGCGCCACATCCAGGGTGAACGCGGCCTCGGTGTAACCGGAGTTGGTGGTGGTGCCGGTGGTGTCGCACTCCTTCTTGTGGGTGCCGATGTCCACCTTGCTGTTGATCTCGGCCGTGTGCGCGAAGTTGGCGGGGTTGTGCCCCGGGTCGATGACGACGACCTTGCCCGCGAGGGCCCCGGCGCCGCCGGGCGCGGACGCCGTCGCGGACTGCGAGGCCGAGGCGCCCGGCTTGTCGTCGGGGTCACCGCCGGCCGACCCCGCGGTGCCGGAGGTCGCCCCCGCGACCCGGCCGGGCCCGCCGTCGTCCGCCCCGCCCAGCGTCTCGAACGCCAGCCAGCCGAGCAGCGCGCCCGGCACGAGCACGGCGAGCACCACGGTGAGCGCGCGCCGCAGCGGGGAGCGGCGGGGACGCGGGGGATCGA
This sequence comes from Streptomyces bobili, assembly GCF_002154575.1. Classification (GTDB taxonomy): domain Bacteria; phylum Actinomycetota; class Actinomycetes; order Streptomycetales; family Streptomycetaceae; genus Streptomyces; species Streptomyces bobili. Next base: position 13,083 of record NZ_MUBA01000128.1, on the reverse strand, counting down.
AGTCAGGACCTACGTACGACACGCCTGCCACCCTAGCCGGACGTGCCCGACGGGGCCCGGAGGGCGACGGGGCGGGCCGCGCGGGCGGCCGGCCCGCAGGGGATCAGGGCCGTTCCTCAGCTCGGGCAAGGGTCGGGGGCATGAGGTCTGCGCCCGGACCGTCCTGTCCGGGCACGTCCGCCGGCCCCGGCTTCTTCGTCCTCCGCGGCAGCCAGACCAGCATCAGCACCAGTGCCAGGACGAGCACCACCGCACCCGTGCGGAACGCCAGTGCGTACCCGGCCGTGAGTGCCTCGGGCGTGTCCCTTCCCGCCGTGCGTCCCGCGGCCAGAGTGGAGAGGACCGCGAGGCCCAGCGAGCCGCCCATCGTGCGGGAGGTGTTGACCAGGCCGGACACCAGTCCCGCCTCGCCCGGTGCCGCCCCGGCGGTGGCCAGCGAGGCGAGCGGAGTGGCCGACAGGCCCGCTCCCAGCATCATCAGCACACCCGGCAGCATGATCGCGGTGACGTAGGCGCCGTCGGCGGTCATCGTCGACTGCCAGCCGAAGCCCGCCGTCGCCGTCACCGCACCCAGTGCCGCCACCGTGCGCGCCCCGAGCGTCCGCATCAGCCGCGGCGCCAGCTTCGAGCCGAGCACGATGGCCAGGGAACTGGGCATGAGGGCCAGGCCGGCCTCCAGCGGCGTGTAGCCGAGCACGTTCTGCGCGTACAGGGTCATGAAGTACCACATGGAGAACATCGCCGAGCCGCACAGCAGCATCGCCACGTTCGCCGAGGACACCGACCGCCGCCGCAGCAGGCCGAGCGGCATCAGCGGGGCCGCCGTGCGGGCCTCGACGGCGAGGAACAGGACGATCGACGCAAGCCCGGCGGCCAGCGGTCCCAGCGCCGCCGCCGCGGTCCACCCCTCGGCCTCGGTCCGCGAGATGCCGTACGCGACGGTGGCCAGGCCGGCCGTGACGAGGACGGCGCCCGGCAGGTCCAGGCGGCGGCGGTCCCCGACGCGGCTCTCGGGCAGCAGGGCGAGGGCGCCGGCCAGGACGACCGCGCCGACCGGCACGTTGATCAGCAGCACCCAGCGCCACGACAGCAGGTCCACCAGCAGGCCGCCGACGAGCCCGCCCGCGGCGCCGCCACCCGCGCCCACCGCCGTCCAGGTGGCGATCGCCCGTGCCCGCGCGGCGCCCTCCGGCACGGCGGACGTGACGATCGTCAGCGTCGACGGCGCCAGCACGGCGGCGCCGAGCCCCTGCGCGGCTCGCGCGAGCAGCAGTTGCCAGTCGTCCTGGGCGAGCCCGCCGGCCAGCGAGGCCAGCGTGAACAGGGCGAGCCCGACGAGGAACATCCGCTTGCGGCCGTACAGGTCGCCGGCCCGTCCGCCGAGCAGCATGAACCCGGCGAAGGCGATGGCGTACGCGTTCACCACCCACTGGAGCCCGGACACGCTCATGTCCAGCTCGGCCCGCATGGAGGGCAGCGCCACGTTCACGACGGACACGTCGAGGACGACGAGGAACTGCCCGGCGCAGGCGAGCGCGACGACGAGCCAGGCGGGGGAGTGGGTGAGGGAGCCGGTGGGGGAGTGAGCCGGGCGGGAGGCAGAGGGCATGGGTGTCATGGTCTCAACCGCCCTGCACCCCTTGCATCGGGATTTCGACCTAGGGCCGAGGTGCCGCCCGCGCCGCCCTTCCTCAAGAGAAGGTCAAGGTTTCGTTAGTATGCCGAAGCATCGGAATAGTTGCTCATGCATACGGGGTTCACTCTGCACGTATCCGCCGACGTGTCCTGCTCTGCATCCCGCACCGCTCGCCCGTTCGCACCACTCCTCTCAGGCCTGGAGGCCTCGCTCCATGACGCACACGCCGACCGATCAGCCCGGACGCCGGGCGGGCGGTGCCGTCGTCCCCGTGCTCGCCTTCGCGGGCATCGTGGTCGCGGTGATGCAGACGCTGCTGGTCCCGGTCATCAAGGACCTGCCGCAACTGCTGGCCACCTCACCCAGCAACGCCACCTGGGTCCTCACCTCGACCCTGCTGTCCGGCGCCGTCGCCACCCCGATCATGGGCCGCCTCGGCGACCTGTACGGCAAGCGGCGCCTGCTGATCCTCAGCCTCGCCGTGATGGTCGTCGGCGCCCTCGTCAGCGCCGTCACCAGCGACCTCCTCGTCATGATCGTCGGCCGCACCCTCCAGGGCTTCGCGATGGGCGCGATACCGCTCGGCATCGGCCTGATGCGCGACATGCTGCCCCGCGAGAAGCTCGGCTCGGCCATGGCCCTGATGAGTTCCTCCATCGGCGTCGGCGGCGGCCTCGCCCTGCCCGCCGCGGCCCTCGTCGCCCAGCACGCCGACTGGCACGCCCTCTACTACGGCGCCGCCGGCCTCGGCGTCCTCGCCATCGGCCTCACCCTGCTCGCCGTACCCGAGTCCCCGGCCCGCGCCAAGGGCTCCTTCGACCTGCCGGGTGCGATCGGCCTCTCCGCCGGCCTCGTCCTGTTCCTGCTGCCGATCACCAAGGGCAGCGACTGGGGCTGGTCCTCCGGAACCACGCTCGCCCTGTTCGCCGCCTCCGCCGTCGTGCTCGGCCTGTGGGGTGTGATGGAGCTGCGCGTCAAGGCCCCGCTGGTCGACCTGCGCACCAGCGCCCGCCCGGCGGTCCTCTTCACCAACCTCGCCTCGATCATGGTCGGCGTCTCCTTCTACGTCGTCTCCCTCGTCCTCCCCCAGCTCCTCCAGCTGCCCACGAGCACCGGCTACGGCCTCGGCCAGTCCATGGTCACCGCCGGCCTCCTGGTGGCGCCGCTCGGCCTGACGATGATGGTCACCGCGCCGGTCTACGCCCGCCTCTCCGCCAAGTACGGCCCCAAGGTCACCCTGATCCTCGGCCTCCTCATCATCGCGATCGGCTACGGCGCCGGCCTCGGCCTCATGACCGCCGCCTGGCAGAGCCTCGTCATCGCGGTCGTCCTGGGCGCCGGCATCGGCCTCGCCTACTCCTCCCTCCCCGCGCTGATCGTCGGCGCCGTCCCCGCCTCGGAGACGGGCGCGGCCAACGGCCTCAACACCCTGATGCGGTCCATCGGTACGTCGGTCTCCAGCGCCGTCATCGGCATGGTGCTGGCCAACACCGCGAACAACGTGGGCGGCGTCGCCGTCCCCACCATGCACGGCTTCCGGGTCTCCTTCCTGATCGCCACCGGCGCCGTCGCCGTAGGCCTGCTGTTCGCCCTGTTCCTGCCCCGCCGCACCCCCGCGGCGATGCCGCAGCTGCGCGCCAGCAGCGAGGAGGACGCCAACCTCGCGCGTGCCGAAGAGGTGCTGCGCAGCTTCCGCGGCCGGGTCCTGGACGCCGACGGCGCCCCGGTCGCCCACGCCAAGGTCACCCTCATCGACCGCCGAGGCCGCCAGGCCGGCGCCACCCTGTCCGAGGCGGACGGCAGCTACGCCGTCGCCGTCCCCGCCCAGGGCGCCTACGTCCTGGCGGCCAAGGCCACCGGCCACGGGCCCCTCGCCTCCGCCGCGACCCACGCGGGCGACGAGCGCCCCGTCGACCTGGACCTGGCACTGCCCGGCGAGACGGTCACCGCCTGACCCGCGCCACCACGCCACCGCGCCCCCCGTCGGACGACCGACGGGGGGCGCGGTGCATCATGGGCGGGCCCAGACCCACATACCACCGGAAGGACCCCGCATGCCCGCGGCACCCGAGCCCGAGATCCTGGCCGCGTTCGAGGCCGCCAAGGGATTCATGCCTGGCGACGAGGGACTCGCGCTGTACGCCGCCGCGGTCGAGGCCGCCGGTCTGGGACTGCCCCTGCTGGAGGTCGGCACGTACTGCGGGCGCTCGACGATCCTGCTCGCCGACGCGGCCCGGCGGGCCGGGGTCACCGCGCTCACCCTCGACCACCACCGGGGCAGCGAGGAGCAGCAGCCGGGCTGGGACTACCACGACCCGGAGACCGTCGACCCCGAGATCGGCCTGATGGACACACTGCCCGCCTTCCGCCGCACCCTGCACCGGGCCGGTCTGGAGGAGCACGTGGTGGCGTTCGTCGGCCGCTCCCCACAGATCGCCGCCTTCTGGAACTCGCCCCTCGGCCTGGTCTTCGTCGACGGCGGCCACACCGACGAGCACGCCGGCTCCGACTACGAGGGCTGGGCCCCGCATGTCGCCGAGGGCGGCCTGCTCGTCATCCACGACGTCTTCCCGGACCCGGCCGACGAGTTCACCGGCCAGGCCCCCTACCGCGTCTACCTCCGCGCCCTGAAGTCCGGCGCCTTCACGGAGATCTCCGACACCGGCTCCCTGCGCGTCCTGCGCCGCACCGGAACGGGCTTCTAGCCGCTGGCCGCTAGCCCCTGGCCGCTAGCCTTTCGCCGCCCGGCGACGGCGCCCGTACACGGTCACCGCCGCCACGACCGCCAGGACACCCGCGCCGACGGCCACCCAGGTCCCGGGCTCCCGCAGAGGCCGGTACGGCAGGGCCGGGGAGGCCTCCAGCGGGATGGCCGCGACATCGTTGCCGGGCGTGCGGTCGTAGGGGTTGTACGTGCGGATGGTGCCGCGCGCGCCGGGCACCTGCCGGTCGATGCGGACGTGGAAGTCGAGCGAGGTCGTGCCCCCCTCGTGCCGAGCCTCCAGGAACCGGTCGCCGCCGATCTCGCAGACGAACGCCCCACCGGGCGTCCCCGGCCGCTCACACGCCCACTCTCCGCCCCCGTCCTCGAACGTGAAAGGGATCGAGGTGACCGTGGTGCCCTCCGGCGGGACCACCTCGAAGCGGCCCAGCGACTCGTCGCCGAGGATCCTGCCGGGCCCGAGGTCGCGCACCCCGAGCCGGACCTTCACCGTGTCCCCGACCCGGCCCCGTACGGTCGCGGTCACCGGGCGGTAGTCGGCCTGCACGGTGGTGGTGACGCCGAGGGTGCCGTCACCGGAAGCGAAGCCCTTGACGGCGGTGCCCACGAGAGTGAGCGCGGCACCGGTGCCACGGACGGTGTAGTCGGCCGGCTTCTGCGGGGCCGACGACCACGTGTAGACCAGCGAGCCCGTCAGCTTCTGCGGCAGGGCCGTGTAGACCAGCGGGGCGCTCGTGCGGTAGGCGGTGCCCGCCGCGGCCTTCGTCGGGAACACGCACCATGCGGAGGAGGGCAGCGGGCCCGGGTAGTAGCAGTTGCTGTACCGGGTCGTCAGCGCCAGCCCCTCGACATCGACCTTGAGGGCGACGCCGAGGGCCGCCGGGAAACGGGAGTTGTTGGCGAAACCAGGTGTGACCGCCGCCGGCTTTCCCGTCCTCAGTCCGCTCACGCCGGGATGCGCGCCGGGCCCGTGCAGCGCCGGTCCGCCCACGGTCATCCGGGTGGTGCCGGTGACGGAGGGAGCGTTGTCGGCGCTCGCGGTGTAGGTCACCGTGCCGCTCGCACCCGGCTCCACGCCGTCCACACCGTGCAGCGTGAAGGGCGCGTTGCTCTCACCGTCGCCGTTCTGCAGGTCGCCGTAGACGCAGGTGAACACCGGTCCGCCGCCCGTGCAGTTGCCGTAGCCGCCCTTCACCGCGCGGGCGACGCCCGCCAGGCCGGAGGCGTCCACGACGACCCTGACGCGACGGGCCGGCCCCCCGTCGCTCGCCTTGACGGCGACCGGCACCACGAACTCGCTGTTGGAGGCGCCGGAGCCTTCCTCGGCGTTGTACATGACGAAGGTTGACGGCGCTTCCAGCCTCAAAGCGACCTCGCCGGAACCGTCCGCCGCGACGGCCTCGGCGGGCGCGACGGTCGTGACGGCGGTCACGAGGGCCGTCATGAGGGCGGTCACGAGGGTGGCGGCGAGACGTATTGTCAGGGCAGCCCCGGATCTTCCTGTCGGTATGCGCTGTATGTGCCGTATGCGCCGTGTACGTCGAATCCGTGTGCGTCGGAACATGCGGGCACTATGCCAGCGGGCTCCGCGCCGCTCAGAGCCAGCCCTGCTGCCGTGCTTCCCGCATCGCCTCCGCACGGTTGCGGGTGCCGGTCTTGCCGATGGCCGCCGAGAGGTAGTTGCGGACCGTCGACTCCGACAGATGCAGCTTCGTGGCCACATCGGCGACGGTCGCGCCGTCGGCGGACGCTCTGAGGACATCGCACTCACGGGTCGTCAGCGGGCTCGGCCCGACACTGAGGGCGGCTGCCGCCAGCGCCGGATCGACCACCGTCTCCCCGGTCAGGACCCGGCGGATGGTGGCCGCCAGCTCCTCCACGGGACCGTCCTTCACCAGGAACCCGGCGGCGCCTGCCTCCATGGCCCGCCGCAGATAGCCCGGCCGGCCGAAGGTGGTGAGGATCAGCACCCGGCAGTCGGGCGCCTGCTCGCGCAGCTCGGCGGCGGCGTCCAGGCCGCTGATGCCGGGCAGCTCGATGTCGAGGAGGGCGACGTCAGGGCGGTGCAGGAGGGCCGCGTCCACGATCGCGTCGCCGGTTCCGACCTGCGCCACCACCTCGATGTCCGGCTCCAGCCCCAGCAGCAGGGCCAGCGCCCCGCGCATCATGCCCTGGTCCTCCGCGAGCAGAACCCTGATGGACTTGGCGGGCCGATGGTCACGGGGCATCTCGTTCACGGCCCCAGCGTAGGACCGGCGGGCCCCGACGGCACCGCCCCGGCGACCGGCTTCACCAGCGAGGAAGCCGAGCCTGCCCCGCCCGGGTACGGCCGCGGCCCGTCCCCGGGTGCGCCCGCCCCGTACGGCTGCCGGGCGCCGGCCGGGTCCGCCGCCCCGTCCGACTGGCCCGTGTCCGCCGGGAGTTCCGCCGTGACGGTGAAGCCGCCGTGCCGTGCCGGGCCCGCCGTCAGGGAACCGCCCGCCGCCGCGAGGCGCTCACGCAGCCCGGTCAGACCGGTCCCGCAGCCCACCCCGCGCAGGGGGCCGTCCGTGCGGGAGGTATCCGTGCGGGAGCCGTCTGTTCTGGAGCCGCCCATTCCGGGTCCCTCTGTCCCCGTTGCCGTCCTCGTCGTTCCGGTGCCGTCGTCGGTGACCGTCAGCCGCACGCGCTCGGCCGTGCCCGTCACGGTGATCTCGCAGCGCCCGGCGCCGCTGTGCCGGACCACGTTGGTGACCGCCTCGCGCACCACCCAGCCCAGCAGGGCCGCCGTCTTCGGGGCGAGCGGGGGACCCGACCGGCCGACCACCGGCTCGACGCCCGCCGCGGTCAGGGCCGAACGGGCCCGGTCCAGCTCGGTGGCGAGACTGCCCTCGCGGTATCCGGTGACCGCCTCGCGGATCTCGGTCAGCGCCTGGCGGCCCACCGCCTCTATGTCCGTGACCTGCGCGAGGGCCGCGTCGAGGTCCCGCTCCGCGAGCCGCCGGGCCGCCTCGGACTTCACCACGATCACCGACAGGGTGTGCCCGAGCAGGTCGTGCAGGTCACGGGAGAACCTCATCCGCTCCTCCTCGACCGCCCGCCTGGCCAGCTCCTCACGGGCGGCTCGCAGTTGCCGTACCGCCTCGCTGAGGGACAGGATCGCGGCCGTCACCATCGTCGACAGGAGGGTGCCGTAGGCGATGTTCACCGCGTCGCTCCAGCCGTTCCGGAACACGGCGGCGGCGCCGGCGACCAGGGCCAGTGCGAGGCCGACCGGGCCCAGCCAGCGTCCCCGCATGCTGGCACCCACGGCCAGCCCCAGCAGTGGGAAGAAGCTCATCCAGCTGCCGCCGTAGCCCAGGGCCAGAGCACCGGTGACGACTGCCATGAGTGCCAGGGCCAGCCGGGTGGAGGGAGCCTCCCGCTTCTCCCGGACGAAGCTGCGGAACACGACGTAGATGTAGAGCGAGTTGAAGGTGAGCACGCCCAGGCCGCCGATCCACGGGTTCGCCTCGCCCTGGAGGAGGTTCGAGAACGCGCCCATGCCCAGCAGCAGCCACGGCAGTAGTGAGTAGCCGGACGGCGGCGGGCCCGGATGCTCGGGCACCTCACCCGTTCTGCGCCATTCCCGCATCGCTTCCCGGTCCCGGACACGCTCGGCCCTCCGCCGCGCATGCTCCTGCCACTGACAGGCCGCCCTCGCCTGCCAACTCACCTGCCAACTCGACTTCCGGCTTGCCTTCCGGCCATGCGGCCAGTTCTTCCCGCGGCGCATCCCCGGTCCCCCTTCGTCGGTCCCCCGTGGGTCCTCGCCCACTGCTCCGAAACGCTACGCACCCACCCCAGCCCGCCGGGAGATCCAGTTGTACGGACCCGGGCAGGACAAATGTCCCAGGACGCGGACCCGGCTTACCGCGAGACGCCGTGCGACGCCGTGCGACACCGTGCGACGCCGTGCGACACCTGACCTGACGAACCGTCAGGAGCCTTCACAAGTGCCGGGCGCTCGGCTATACAGAGGGGCGCCGGACTGGAACGCGTTCTAGATCCCGCCCGTTGACGACCTCGGTGCGGCCGACGGTGCGGACGGTCGCACCGAGGTCTTGAGACCCGCCAGGAGCCCCATGCCCATCGACGCAGCCAAGGCCCTCGCCGCCGAACCCCGGACCGGCGAGATCACCTGGGACCGCAAGGACGTCCTGCTCTACCACCTCGGCGTCGGCGCGGGCGTCCCCGCCACCGACCCCGACGAACTGCGCTACACGCTGGAGTCCCGGCTGCACGTCCTGCCCAGCTTCGCCACCGTCGCGGGCTCCGGCTCACCCGGTGTGATCAGCGGACTGTCCATGCCCGGCGTCGATGTCGACCTGGCCCGCGTGCTGCACGGCGGCCAGTCGCTGACCCTGCACCGCCCACTGCCCGCCGAGGGCACCGCCACCGCCACCAGCCGTATCGCGGCCGTGTACGACAAGGGCAAGGCCGCCGTCCTCGTCATGCGCACCGAGGTCACCGACGCGGACGGCCCCCTGTGGACGAACGACGCCCAGATCTTCGTCCGTGGGGAGGGCGGCTGGGGCGGCGACCGGGGCCCCTCCGCCCGGCTCGACCCCCCGGCGGGCGACCCCGACAAGACCGTCGAACGGCACATCCGCGAGGACCAGGCCCTCCTCTACCGTCTCTCCGGCGACTGGAACCCCCTGCACGCCGACCCCGACTTCGCAAAGGCCGCCGGCTTCGACCGGCCCATCCTCCACGGCCTGTGCACCTACGGGACCACCCTCAAGGCGGTCGTCGACACCCTGCTCGACGGCGACGTGACGCGGGTGCGCGCCTACGCCACCCGGTTCGCCGGTGTCGTCTTCCCCGGGGAGACCCTCCGCATCCGCATGTGGCGAGGCGAGGGGGAGATCAGGATCGCGGTGAGCGCCGCGGAGCGAGCGGACGCGCCCGTGCTCGCCGACACGATCGTCGAACATTCCTGAACCCGTCGCACCCGCCGTACCCGTTGCACCCGCCATACCCGCCGTACCCGTTGCATCCGCCGTACCCGCCGTACCCGCCGTACCCGCCTGAATCAGCCAGCATCCGAGGGGACCCCGAGGGGAGCCGCACCATGCGCGCAGCCGTACTGCACGAGATCGGCCAGGACAAGCTGGAGATCCTCGACGACGTCGAGGCGGTGGGCTTCGGCCCCGGCAGGGTGAGGATCCGGGTGCGCGCCACAGGCCTGTGCCACTCGGACCTGTCCGCGATGAGCGGGGTGCTGCCGCAGCCCGCGCCGTTCGTGCCCGGCCACGAGGGTGCGGGCGAGATCATCGAGGTGGGCGAGGGAGTCACCCGCGTGAAGCCCGGCGACCGGGTCGTCGTGTGCTGGCTGCCCGCCTGCGGTGTCTGCCCCGCCTGCCGGCGCGGCCAGACCGAGCTGTGCCTGGCCGGATTCATGAACGCGGGCACACCCAACTTCCGTCGCCCCGGCGGCGATCTCTTCGGCTTCGCCGGTACCGGCACCTTCACCGAGGAGGTCGTGGTCGACGCCGGCTGTGCCGTCCCCATCCCCGATGACGTGCCCTTCGACATCGCCGCGCTCATCGGCTGCGGGGTGACCACGGGGCTGGGCGCCGCGCTCAACACGGCGGACGTGGAGGCCGGTTCGTCGGTCGCCGTCATCGGCTGCGGGGGAGTGGGTGTCTCCGCGATCCAGGGTGCCCGGCTGAAGGGCGCCGCCGAGATCGTCGCCGTGGACCCGGTCGCCGCGCGCCGGGAGGCCGCCCTCAAGTTCGGTGCCACGGAGGCGGTTTCGCCCGAGGGCCTCGCCGACGCCAAGCAGCGGATCACCGGCGGTGAGGGCTTCGACTACGTCTTCGAGGTCGTCGGCCGCTCCACCACCGCCCGTACCGCCTACGAGGTCACCCGCCGCGGCGGCACCCTGGTCGTCGTCGGCGCCGGCGCCATGGACGACTTCCTCCAGCTCAACATGTTCGAGCTGTTCTTCGACGAGAAGCGGATCCTGCCCTCCATGTACGGCGGCGGTGACGTCCTGCGCTCCTACGAGCGCACGATCGCCCTGTGGCGGGCCGGGCGGATCGACCTCGCCGGACTGATCACGCACCGCGTCCCGCTCGGGGAGATCAACGAGGCCCTCGACCAGATGCGCACCGGGGTCGCCCTGCGTACCTGCATAGAGATCTGAGGACGCGTCATGTCGCTTCCTCTCGCAGGCCGTACGGCGATCGTCACCGGTGCCGGACGTGGGCTGGGCCGGGCCGAGGCGCGGGAACTGGCCCGGCTGGGCGCGGCCGTCGTCGTCAACGACTACGGCCGGCCCGGCCGCGACGGCTCGGGCGAAGCCTCGGCCGCCCCCGCCGAGGAGGTCGCGCGGGAGATCCGTACGGCCGGCGGCACCGCGCTCGCCCACACCGGGGACGTCTCCGACTTCGCCGCCGCCCGTGACCTCGTCGACCTGGCGATCACGGAGTTCGGCACGCTGGACATCCTCGTCAACAACGCGGGGATCCTGCGCGACCGCATGGTCTTCTCCATGACGGAGGAGGAGTGGGACTCGGTGATCCGCGTCCATCTCAAGGGCCACTTCAACACCACCCGCTTCGCCGCGGCGCACTGGCGCGAACGGTCCAAGGCGGCGGGCGGGCCCGTGTACGGGCGGATCGTGAACACCTCCTCGGAGGCGTTCCTCGCGGGCTCCGCCGGACAGCCCAACTACGCGGCGGCCAAGGGTGGAATCGTCGGCCTCACCACCTCCACGGCCCTCGCGCTCGCCAAGTACGGCGTCACCGCCAACGTCATCTGTCCGCGCGCCCGCACCCGGATGACCGAGGACGTCTTCGCGGGCCTCGGCCGCCCCGACGAAGGGCTCGACCCCCTCGCCCCCGAGCATGTCGCCCCGCTCGTCGGCTACCTGGCCTCGCCCGCCGCCGCCCGGGTCAACGGGCAACTCCTCGTCGTGCACGGCGGGATGGTCGCGGTGATCGAACGACCTCGCGTGCAGGCCACGTTCGAGAGCAAGCAGGAGACCTTCAGTCACGAGGAGCTGGACGCCGTGCTGACCCCGCACTACGCCGAACGCCCCGAAGGAGAGACGTTCGCGGCGACGGAGGTGCTGGGCCTGCGCCGGGAACGGTGACGGAAGCCGGTGTCAGAATCCGGAAACCGGAAACCGGCGACCGCAACAGACATGGGCCCCGTCCGTCGTCGCGACGGACAGGGCCCAGACGTAACGGACGGTCGGTCAGACAGTCACGCCGGCCTTGTCCTCGGCCGGCTTACGGTGCCGGCCGAGGGGAGCGGACTCGCCTTCGTGGGACGAGACCGGGCCGCGGTGCCGGCCGTGACCGGTGTCCTCCTGTGTGTCGGCGGACCACGGCTGCATGGTGCTTGTGTCGCTCATCTGAAGTGTTCACCCCGTCAACATGATCTTTTTCAGCCGGGAAAGCTTATCCGGCGGACCTCGGGGTGAATCCAGGCGGCCACGCCAACCGCCACTACTTCGTTACAAGCCGTGCCAGGGGCGCCTGTTGGAGCGGGACGGGCCGGGGCGCGACAGGTTCCGGAGCTTCCGGTTCCAGGGCGTCGGCGACGGCATCGACGGCGGCATCGGAGGAGCCGCCGCCCCGCGGCAACCCGCCCGCCGACGGCACGGCCAGCCGCGCCACCCCGCACGGCTCCGCCTGCGTCGCGTACGGCAGCCGCAGCACCCCGTCCTCCGTCCACAGGCCGCTGCCCGCCAGCCACCCGTCCGGCGCCGCCAGTTGATGCAACCGCCGGTCCGCGGGACGCCACACGCCGACCCAGCTGCCGAACGGTCCGTCGATGCGCAGGCCCACCGCGCAGCTCTCCGGCTGCAGGACCTGGCCCGGCTGGATCGCGAACGGCGTCAGCGCCCGGTCGGCGAGCCGCAGCGACTCTGGGAAACGCACCGGCAGGCTGCTGCCGAGCACCCCCCAGCCGAGCCGGGGCTTCCCGGGCGACGGCGCGTCCGAGCTGATCAGCAGGAGCCCGCTGTCCGGGTCCGCGAGCAGCAGCCGGTCGTCGCTGCCGGCGGCGATCTGGAGCAGCGGGGACACCTCGCCGCCCCGCTCCAGGTCCACCACGATCGCCTTCGTACGGCCGCCGACCTCACGGTCGAGGGCCAGCATGCGGCCCCTCCGGTCCAGCCACACCCCGCCCGAGCAGCGGCCCGGGATCTCGGCGAGGTGCTCGGGGCCGAAGGCGCCGCCCGCCACGAGCCACAGCGCGGTCGAGTGCCGGCCCACGGCGACGGCGTACGCCCGCTGCCCGCAGGGGGCCGGCGGCAGCAGCCGCAGGACGGTGTCCTCGTCCGGGCACTCGACCGCGCCGAGCAGCAGTTCGCCCGTGCCGGGGCCGGTCGGGTACAGCAGCGAGAACGCGTGCCGCCGCTGGGACAGCCGGCGGATCAGGACCCGCCCGTCGGCCATCGGCTGCACCTCCGTGCCGGGCTCCTCCGGCTGGTGGGCGGGGAGCGGCACGGCGTACGGCTCGGGGCCGTCCAGAGTCCAGCGCTCCGGGAACCAGGAATCGCCGTCGCGGGCGAGACGTGCGGCGTAGGTGCCGTCCGCCGTGATCGCGCAGGGCGCGTCGGGCGTCGGGTCGTCGTCCCCGTTCTCCGCGGTGGGTTCGATCGCACAGGCCGTCATGGTTCGGTCACCTCCGCCGACGAAGCTAGTTTTCGTACGCACGGGCGGGGCGGCGGCGGAGGTGACCGAACCAT
>NZ_MUBA01000127.1 GCF_002154575.1 Streptomyces bobili | reverse complement strand
GGTCAGGGCGGGGCGGTCTCGGTGATGAGCAGGAGGAGGCGGACCTCGTCGTCCTGGTCGAGGTCGGCGACGCCGAGGGCGGTCCAACGGCCCTGCTCGGGCAGCTCCCAGATGTGGGCGTCTCCCACGAGGAGGCTGAGCCGGGCCCAGGGCTCGGGTATCTCCTCGCGCGCGGTGCGCAGCCGGATCGTCTGGAGGCCGACGCGGTACGGCTCTCCCCAGCGCTCGGTCAGTTTCCCCGCCAGGGCCTCCCTTTCCTCGTGGAACCGCTCCACCTCGGCGACGCGCACCGCGGGGTCCGCCACCCGCAGGCCGTGGCTCGTCGCTAAGGGCGCGAGATGGAACCCCGGACCGCCCTCGCCGACGTCCGACGTGCAGTCCTCCGCGGGAAAGCCCCGGGAGGACAGCACGTCCGCGAGAGCGAGGTACTTCTCCATGTCCATGTGATCCAGTAAACCCGCCGCCACTGACAATTGGCGCCGCGTCAGGGAACGGGCCCGCTCAGGCGTCCCGGCGCCGTGTCCGCCAGGCTCCCGCCGCGAGGGCTGCGGCCGTCCACAGGGCGGTCACCGCGAGGCCGGTCCACGGCCCCAGCGAGCCGTCCCACGTGCTGTGCAGGGCGACTTGGCCGGCCCGGTCGGGGAGGAAGTCGGCGACGGAGCCGGACGCGTCGCCGACCACGAAGGACACGATCAGCAGGAACGGGATGAGGATGCCGAGCGTGGCCGCCCCACTGCGCAGAACAGCCGTCAGGCCGGCGGCGAGCAGGGCCATCAGCGTGACGTAGAGCCCGCAGCCCACGGCCGCCCGCAGTCCCTCGGCCGTGCCGATCGTCTCGGCCCGGTCGCCGAGCGCCGCACGGCCCACGGCCCAGGTCAGCAGGCCGGTGATCAGGCCGACTGCGAGGACGGGCAGGGCGATCGCCGTGGCCTTGGCGGCGAACCAGAGGCCTCGGCGCGGGACCGCGGCCAGGGACACGCGCAGGGCGCCGCCCTGGAACTCGGCCGCCACCGCCGTCGTCCCGAAGGCCACCGCCGCGATCTGTCCGAAGCTGACGCCGAGGAAGGCGGAGAACAACGGATCGGTGTCCGCTCCCTCCGTGTCGGCCGTGGCGAGCAGGGAGAAGGCGACGGTGGCGAGGAGGATCGCGCACAGGGTGGCGGCCTGTGACCGCAGCGTGCTGATCTTGATCCACTCGGCGTGGAGTGCGGGGGCGAATCCCATGTCAGGCCTCCTGGGGAGCGGCCGCGAACTCGGTTTCGGCGGCGGTCAGATCGAGGTAGGCCTGCTCCAGCGTGCCTTCCTGCGCGGTCAGTTCGAGCAGCGGGACGCCCGCCTCGGACGCGAGGCGGCCGATGTCGTCCACGCGCGCGTGGTCCACCGTCCAGTGCCCGTCGTCGTGGGCGACTCCCTCGTGGCCGTGCCGGGTGAGGGCCTTCTCCAGGGCGGCGGGGTCGGAGGTGCGCACCCGTACGCGGGGCCGTACGCGCGCGTCGATGAAGTCCCGCATGGGGGTGTCGGCCAGCAGGCGGCCCCGGCCGAGGACGACGAGATGGTCGGCGAAGGAGGCCGTCTCGTTCATGAGATGGCTGGAGACCAGGACGGTGCGTCCCTCGCCCGCGAGGCGGCGCAGCAGCCCGCGGATCCAGACGATGCCCTCGGGGTCGAGGCCGTTGGAGGGCTCGTCGAGCAGCACCACCTCGGGGTCGCCGAGCAGGGCGGCGGCGATGCCCAGCCGCTGCCGCATGCCGAGGGAGTACGTCTTCACGCGGCGGCGCGCGGCCGGCGCGAGCCCGGTCTCCTCCAGCACCTTCTCGACCCGGCGGACGGGGATGCGGTTGCTCGCGGCGAGGGCCCGGAGATGGTCGCGGCCGGTGCGGGCGCCGTGCGGAGCCTGAGCGTCGAGCAACGCGCCGACGTGGCGCAGGGGTTCGGGCAGGGTGGCGTAGGGGCGGCCGTCGATCGTGGCGGTTCCCGAGGTCGGCCGGTCGAGGCCGAGGACGAGGCGCAGGGTGGTGGATTTGCCGGCGCCGTTGGGGCCGAGGAAGCCGGTGACGCGGCCGGGCAGGACGCGGAAGGTGAGCCGGTCCACGGCCCGCCGGGGGCCGAACTCCTTGGTGAGGTCGCGGACGTCGATGCTGGTCATGACCCTACGATCGCCGTCCGACCCGGTGCCCGGCCTCCCCCGCCGGCGGGGTCCGTATCCCCCGCCCGGGGGAGGCCCGTTGTCGGTGGTGCCTGTCACGATGGCGGCATGGGCCGATTCCTGCGCCCGCTGCTGCGGGGGACGACGTACACACGACTGGTGCACCTGTGGGTGCCGATGCTGGTCGTGAGCGTCTGGCTGTTCATCGACATGTCGAAGCCGTGGGTGCCGGCGCTGGCCCTGATCCCGCTCGGCCTGATCCCCGCGGTGCGCACGGGTGAGGGTGTGCAGGCGCGCTTGCTGCTCTCTCCGGGCCTGCGGGATCCGGCGTTCTCCGTGTCTCCGGCGACGGCCTGGCGGGACCGGCTGCGCACGGTGGTGTGGCTGGAGGTGCGGATGGCGCTCGGGGTGGTGACCAGCATGGCCTGTGTCTGGCTGCCCGCCCTCGCCTACCTGCTGGCCGGCCTCGCGCGCGGGCACGTGCCCCACAACGTGCCGGTGCTCGCCGAGGCGACGCCGCACTGGTGGTACGCCCTTCTGGTGCCGCTGCCCCTCCTCGCCCTGTACGGCCTCGTCGTCGGGCTCGGCGCGGCGGTCACCGCTCTCGCGCGGCGGCTCCTCGGGCCCTCCGCGGGCGAGCGGCTCGCGGCCCTGGAGGAGCGCACCGAGCAGTTGCTGGAGCGCAACCGCATCGCCCATGAGCTGCACGACTCCATCGGGCACGCCCTGACGGTGGCCGTGGTGCAGGCGGGCGCGGCGCGGGCGGCGGGCGACCCGGCGTTCACCGACCGGGCGCTCGCCGCGATCGAGGAGACCGGCCGGGCCGCGCTGGAGGACCTGGAGCGGGTCCTCGGGGTGCTGCGCGAGTCGGAGCGGCCGGTGAGCGCCCGGCCGACGCTGGCCGAGGCCGACCGGCTGCTGGAGTCGGCGCGCGCGTCGGGCGCCAAGGTGGACGCCGAGCTGACCGGTGCGCTGGAGGCCGTGCCGGGCCCCGCGTCCCGCGAGGGTTACCGCATTCTCCAGGAGGCGCTGACCAACGCGCTGCGGCACGCGGGGTCCGTCCCGGTCCGGGTGAGGATCGAGGTCGCCGCCGGCCTGCTCAGCCTGGAGGTCCGCAATCCGCTGACCGCGCGCATATCGGCCCCGGTCCGGGGCAGCGGGCTGCGGGGCATCCACGAGCGGGCAGCGCTGCTCGGCGGACGGGCGTCGACCGGGCCGGACGAGGGCGACTGGCAGGTGCGTGCGGAGCTGCCGCTGCGCTGATCTACGCTGACCCGATGCCGATCACCCTGCTCCTCGTCGACGACGAACCCCTGGTGCGCGCCGGGCTGCGGGCCGTGCTGGAGGCGCAGCCGGACATCGAGGTGGTCGGGGAGGCGGCGGACGGGGCGGCGGTGATCCCGCTGGTGCGGCGGCTGCGGCCCGACGTGGTCGCCATGGACGTACGGATGCCGTTGATGGACGGGATCGACGCCACGCGCGCGGTGCTGCGGACGGTCGACGCTCCGCCGCGGATCCTCGTCGTGACGACCTTCGAGAACGACGAGTACGTGTACGAGGCGCTGCGTGCGGGGGCGGACGGGTTCCTGCTGAAGCGGGCCCGGCCCGCCGAGATCGTGCACGCCGTGCGACTGGTCGCCGAGGGCGAGTCGCTGCTGTTCCCGGCGTCGGTCCGGCGGCTGGCCGCCTCGTACGGCGACGGGGCGGGGAACCGGGCGGCGCGCGACCTGGTGGAGCGGGCTCGGCTGACCGAGCGGGAGGCCGAGGTGCTGCGGCTGATGGCCCGTGGGCTGTCCAACGGGGAGATCGCCACGCGGCTGGTCGTCGGCACGGAGACCGTCAAGTCGCATGTCAGCGGGGTACTGGCGAAGCTGGGGGCCCGCGATCGCACGCAGGCGGTGATCACGGCGTACGAGTCGGGGTTCGTCTCGGCGGGCCGGACCGGCGCGTGAGGCGGGCCGGTGTGCGGGCCGCACTCGCCGGGGTGCCCCGCGCCGAGTACGATCCGCCCCACACGCGCGAGAGCTGGGAGGACGGACGTTGGGGCGGCTGACCGGCGGGGATCCCTCGCTGCTGCGAAGGATCAATTCCGCGGTGGTGCTGCACGCGCTGCGTGCCACCGACTGCGCGACGCTCACGGAGATCACCCGGGTGACGGGGCTGTCCCGGCCGACCGTCGAGGGGGTCGTCGAGGACCTCATAGGCGCCGGACTCGTCGTCGAGAAGGCCGCCGAGGAGGGGGCCGCCCGGCGGCAGGGGCGGCCGGCACGCCGATTCCGGTTCCGGGCCGAGGCCGGTCATCTGCTGGGCCTGGAGATCGGGGCGCACCGGGTGGCCGTGCTGCTGGCCGACCTGGACGGGCGGGTGCTCGGCGCGCAGGCGAAGGATGTCGACGAGAGCGCGCCCGCCGACGAGCGGCTCGAACGGCTGCGGACGGCGGTCGCCGAGCTGCTGCGGCGGGCCGGGGTTCCGCGCAGCTCCCTGCGGGCCGTCGGCGTCGGTACGCCGGGCATCGTGGAGGCGGACGGGACCGTACGGCTGGGCACCGCGCTGCCCGAGTGGACGGGGCTGCGCCTCGGCGAGCGGCTCAGCCGTTCCTTCAAGTGCCCGGTGCTGGTGGAGAACGACGCCAACGCGGCGGCCGTGGCCGAGCACTGGAAGGGCTCCGCCACCGAGTCCGACGACGTCGTGTTCGTGCTGGCCGGGCTGAGTCCGGGCGCGGGTTCGCTGATCGGCGGGCGGCTGCACCGCGGGTACGGCGGGGCGGCCGGGGAGATCGGCGCGCTGCATCTGCTGGGGCGCGGGGTGACTCCGGAGACGCTGCTGTCCACGACGGACGAACCACTGCATCCGCTGGACGAGCAGGCGGTCGCCGAGGTGTTCACGCAGGCGCGCAGGGGCGACCAGCAGGCGCGGGCGGCCGTGGAGCGTTTCCTCCAGCGCCTGGTGCACGACGTGGCCGCGCTGGTGCTGGCCCTCGATCCCGAGCTGGTGGTGATCGGCGGCTGGGCGGCGGGACTGGACGGCGTACTGGAGCCGCTGCGGCGGGAGTTGGCCCGCTACTGTCTGCGTCCGCCGAAGGTGGCCCTGTCCCTGCTCGGGGAGGCGGTCGTGGCGACCGGGGCTCTGCGGCTGGCGCTGGACCATGTGGAGGAGCAGCTCTTCGCGGTGGAGGGCACGGTGACGGGGCGCGCCTGAGGGCGCCTGTCGCGGCCGGATACGCGGGCGCGCCCCGGAAGGCTTCCGGGGCGCGCTTCTTCGTGCGGCCGGTGACCGGGTGCAGGCCGTTCAGGGGGTCTGCCGTGCGGTCACCGGGCGTCAGGACGCCTGGCGTTCCGGTCCGTGGTGGATCTCCACGTTGCCCGAGGCGCCGAAGGTCAGACGGCAGGTGTCCGCCCGGTACGTGGCCAGGGAGAGTGCCGCGGTGCGGCCCTGGGTGAAGAAGCGGGTGGTGACGACGAGGACGGGTGCGCCGGGAAGCCGGTCCAGCTCCTTCGCGTCGTCCGCGCGGGCCGAGCCCAGTTCTACCGCACGGTCCTGGCCCTCCAGCTCCAGGCGCTCCAGTTCGCGCAGTACCGCACGCGCGCGCGGCGCACCGGACGGGGCGTCGATCGCGGTCAGGCCGGGCACCGACGCCCCCGGTACGTAGAGCAGTTCCGCGGCGACGGGCTGCCCGTGCGAGACCCGTGAGCGGCGCACGATGTGCACGGCCTCGTCGCGGTCGGTGCCCAGGGCGTCGGCGACGGCCGGCGGCGGGGCCGCGACCGTGCAGTCGACGGGCTGCCAGGCGTCCTCGGAGGCGCCGGGCCAGGCCTGCCGCTCGGCTCCGACGTCGACGCCCACCCGGGGCGGCGCCACGGTCGTGCCGACGCCGCGGCGGCGCTGGAGCCGCCCCTCCAGTTCGAGCTGCTCCAGGGCCTGCCGGAGCGTGGCGCGGGCGACGCCGAAGCGCGCGGCCAGGTCCCGCTCGTTGGGCAGGATCTCGCCCACGGTGAACTCCGAGTCCAGTGCCTCGCTGAGCACGGTCCTCAGATGCCAGTACTTCGGTTCAGGTACCGATTCCAGTTGCGTGGTCCCCACCCTGTCCTCCGCAATCGCCGTGGTACGGCGGCTTTTTCGCGCCCTTGTTTATTAAAGGTTGTTGTACTTCTCTGCGACCATAGGACGGCCCCCACCCTTGGTCAAGACCAATCGTCGAACCCCGGCGGCGCCGACAGGTGCCCGACAGCGAAGGGTTCACGGGGCGTTCGCACTCGCCCGTCTTTCGTGACCTCACGGCAAAGCCCCCGTCGCGTTGCCGACGGGGGCCGTGGTGCCGGAGGGGGCCTACGCGGTCAGCGCGCGCAACTTGTCGGGGTTGCGGACGGCGTAGACGGTCTGGACGCGACCGTCGGCCACGTCGAGCTGGAGGACGCTGTCCGGTTTGCCGCCGGACAGGAGGAGGATCGCGGGGCCGCCGTTGAGTTCGAGTACGCGTACGGACAGGTCGGGAACGCCCTTGCGGCTCACGCCGACGAGGAAGCGGCCCACGTGGTCGGCGCTCTCCAGCACCCGCAGCGGCGCCTTCGACTTGCCGCCGCTGTCGCCGACGAGACGCACGTCCGGCGCGAGCAGGTCGAGGAGGCCATCGAGGTCGCCCTCCGTGGCGGCGGCGAGGAACCGTTCGGTCAGTTCGCGGCGCTGGACGGGGTCGACGTCGTAGCGGGGCCGGCGTTCGTCGACGTGCCGGCGGGCGCGGCCGGCGAGCTGGCGGACCGCGGACTCGGACCGGTCCAGGACGGCCGCGATGTCGGCGTGCGGATAGCCGAAGGCCTCGCGCAGCACGAACACGGCGCGTTCCAGCGGGGACAGCGACTCCAGTACGACGAGGACGGCGAGGGAGACGGAGTCGGCGAGGACGGCGCGTTCGGCGGTGTCCTGGACGGTGTCGCCGAAGTCGGTGACGTACGGCTCGGGCAGCCAGGGACCGACGTAGGCCTCGTTGCGGACCTTGATGCGGGCCAGCCGGTCCAAGGCGAGGCGGGTCACGACGCGGACCAGGTAGGCGCGGGGTTCACGGACGTCGCCGCGGTCGGCGGCGGCCCAGCGCAGCCATGCGTCCTGGACCACGTCCTCGGCGTCGGCGACCCGTCCGAGCATGCGGTAGGCGACGCCCAGCAGGAACGAACGGTGCTCCTCGAAGACGTCGGTGAGGGTGTCTGCGGTCACCCCGCCATCCCATCCCGAGGTCCGGGGCCGTGTCCAGACGGCGGGCCCACCCAGGGCTACCCGTCGGTAGTAATTGCTGACAAGCTGTCTGCGCGACCGGCCGCCGGCCCGCCCCGCCGCCGCCGTAGGCCCGTACCGCGTCCGCCTGTTCAGACGAGGAGCACCCCCATGTCCGCCACCGTCTCGTTCCCGGTCCCCACCCCCGACGGGCCGCGGCCCGTCACCGTCTCCTACGCACGCGTGGGACGCGGTGAGCCGCTGCTCCTGCTGCACGGCATCGGGCATCACCGGCAGGCCTGGGACCCGGTGGTGGACATCCTGGCCACCGAGCGCGACGTGATCACGGTGGACCTGCCCGGCTTCGGCGCGTCGCCGTCCCTGCCCGACGGGCTGACCTACGACCTGGCCACGACGACCGCGGTGTTCTCCGCCTTCTGCGAGACCCTGGAACTGGACCGCCCGCACGTCGGGGGCAACTCGCTGGGCGGTCTGCTGGCCCTGGAACTGGGCCGGGAGAAGCGCGTACGGTCCGTCACCGCCCTGTCCCCGGCCGGATTCTGGTCGGAGGCCGAGCGGCGCTACGCCTTCGGGGTGCTGCTGACGATGCGGCAGCTCTCCCGGCGGATGCCGCTGCCGCTGGTGGAGCGGCTGTCCCGGTCGGCGGCCGGCCGCACCGCCCTGACCAGCACCATCTACGCCCGCCCTGCGCGCCGTTCACCCGAGGCCGTGGTCGCCGAGACGCTGGCGCTGGCCGGGGCGACCGGGTTCGACCAGACCCTGCGCTCCGGTGCGACCGTCCGCTTCACGGACGACATCCCCGGCATCCCGGTCACCGTCGCCTGGGGCAGCCGCGACATGCTGCTGGTACGCCGGCAGGGCGTCCGCGCCAAGCGGATCATCCCCCGCGCCCGTCTGGTGCGGCTGCCCGGCTGCGGGCACTGCCCGATGAACGACGACCCCGCGCTCGTCGCGCGCGTGCTGCTCGACGGCAGCCGCTGAGACACCCCGGCGACGGCTCAACACCCCGGCGCCCAGGGCGACTCCGGCCCCGACGAGGGCGCTGCCCACGGCCTGTGCGGGGCCGTAGGAGCCCGTTCCGACGAGCGGGGCCGTGCAGGCGGCGGCGACCGGGATGAGGCCGGAGAACAGCGTGGCGCGCTCCGCGCCGATCCGCTGCATGCCCATGTACCAGCACACGAAGCCGACGACAGTGACGACGACCGCCTGCCACAGCAGCGCGGCCGTCTCACCGGCGTCGGGCCGGCGCAGCCACCCGCCGCCGTCCAGGATCAGCCCCACCGCCGTGGACTCGACGGCGGCCAGGGCGCACACGGTGGCCGACAGCAGCCGCGGGCCCAGTGGCCGCAGCACGGGTACGGCGATCACCGCGAATCCGACCTCGCCGCCCAGCGCGCACACCGAGTAGGCGAGGCCCGCGCCGTCCGTCCGGCCCCAGCCCTGCACGGTGAGCGCGCCGACGGCGACCAGCGACGCGCCGTACAGGACGGTACGGCGCGGGCGGCGTCCCTCCAGGAGCGGGACGAGGACCGCGACGACGACGGGCGCGCAGCCCACCAGAACGCCGGGGACGGCCGGTTCGGCGGAGCGCTCGGCGGCCAGGACGGCGAGGTTGAAGCCGACCATGCCGACGGCGGCGAGCAGGGCGAGGCGGGCCCACTGGCGGGCGGTGAGCGCGCGCAGGCGGGGCAGGGCGCCCGCGCCGGCGAGGGGCACGAGCAGCAGGCACGCGAGGCCGTAGCGCAGGGCTTGTCCGCCGGCGTACGGGTAGTCGCCCAGGACGCTGTTGGCGGTGAAGGACGCTCCGACGAGGACGCAGGCGAGCGCGGCGAGGAGGGAGCCACGCGTGGTGGTGACGTTCATGAGGGTGACGTTAGGAAGCGCGGCGGCCCGGATTAAGGTCCACTTCCATGACGTCATCGGGGACCAATCCGGGCGGGGACGCCGACGAGGACGGCAGCGGGGACGGCGGGTCCGCCGCGTGGGAGGTGCTGCTGCCCGCCGCCTCCGCCCCGCCGCGCGCGCGGGGCCGCGCTCTCCAGGCGGCCCTGCGGGAGGCGGTCCGCTCGGGACGGCTCGCGCAGGGCACCCGGCTGCCGTCGAGCCGGGACCTCGCCGCCGACCTCGGGGTGTCGCGCGGGCTGATCACCGAAGCGTACGAGCAGCTGACGGCCGAGGGGTATCTGCGCAGCGGGCGCGGCGCCGGCACCTGGGTGGGCGGCGCCGTGCGCGCGGCGCCGCCCCGCGCACGTGACCTCGCGCCGCGATCGCCGGCCGCGCGGGCCGACTTCGTGGCGGGGACGCCGGACCTGTCGCTGTTCCCGCGGGCCGCCTGGGCCGCCGCGCAGCGCGGGGTGCTGGCCGAGCTGCCCCACCACGAGCTGGGCTATCCGGACCCACGCGGGCTGCCCCGGCTCCGCACCGCGCTGGCCGCGCTGCTCGCCCGGCGGCGGGGCGTGGTCGCCGACCCGGAGCGGCTCGTGGTCGTCTCCGGCGTGGCGCAGGCGAACGCCCTGCTCGGGCTGGTGCTCCACGCGCGCGGGATCGACGCCGTCGGCGTGGAGGACCCCGGCAGCCCGCAGTACGGCGCCCTGTACGCGGCGTCGGGCGTCAGCGCCGTCCCCCTCCCCCTCGACGGGGAAGGCCTCGCCCTCGGGCCGCTGGAGGCGTCGGGCGTACGGTCCGTCGTGACGACGCCCGCGCATCAGTTCCCCACGGGCATCGCCTACTCGGCGCGGCGGCGCACCCGCCTGCTCGACTGGGCGCGGTCCGTGGACGGCTTCGTGCTGGAGGACGACTACGACGGCGACTTCCGCTACGACCGTGCTCCCGTGGGCGCGTTGCAGGGCCTGGACCCGGAACGGGTGGCGTACACGGGGTCGGTCAGCAAGTCCCTCGCGCCGGGGCTGCGGCTCGGCTGGCTGCTGGTGCCCGAGGCGCTGGCCGACGAGGTCGTAGAACGCAAGCGGACCCTGGACCTGGGTCATCCGGCCCTGGACCAGGCACTGTTCGCCCGCTTCGTGGAGCGCGGCGACTACGACCGTCAGCTGCGCCGCTGCCAGCGCGCCTACCGCGACCGGCGGGACGCCCTCGTGGCGGCGCTCGGGGAGCACTTCCCCGGCACGCGCGTGACCGGGATCGCCGCCGGACTGCACGTCATCGCCGCGCTCCCGGGCCGCTACGGGCCCGAGGCCGGGTTCGCCGAGCGCGCGTCGGCCGCGGGGGTTGCCGTCCGCACCCTGCCGCAGTACAACCACACGGACACCGCCGCCGGGCCCGGGGTGCGGCTGGTGCTCGGGTACGCGCATCTGTCACCGGCGCGGATCCGCGAAGGCGTACGCCTGCTGGCGGAGGCCGTGCGGGCGGGGTGACCGGCGGGGGTCCGCGAAGGCGTGGGCCGTGCGGGCGGGGTGACCGGCGGGTGTCCGCGAGGTGCCGCGTCCAGTTGTTCATCCGTGGTTAGCGTGCGCGCTGCGGCGTGCCAGTAGGTGTGACGGTGCACACCGACAGGTTCCCGTTCCAGGAGGCCCACCCATGTCATCTCGCCCATTCCCCGGTCGCCGCGGCGTCCTGCGCGGCTCGCTCGCCGCGTCCGCCGCCCTGACCCTGCCCGTCGGCCTCGGCGCGGCGCCCGCTCTCGCCCTGTCGGGACGGCCCGGCGCGGGGTGGGGGGTGCAGACCGGGGACGTGACCGCGAACTCCGGGCTGGTGTGGGTCCGCTCCGACCGGCCGGCCCGGATGATCGTCGAGACCTCGGCGACGGAGTCGTTCCGCAACCCGCGCCGCTGGCACGGTCCGCTGCTCGGCGCCGGCACGGACTTCACCGGTACGACCCGGCTGCACGGGCTGCCGTCCGGCCAGGAGATCCACTACCGCGTGGTGCTGGCCGACCCGCAGGACCCGCGCCGTACGGGCGAGCCGGTGACCGGCAGCTTCCGTACCGTGTCCCAACGGCGGCGTGACGGCGTCCGGTTCGTCTGGTCGGGCGACCTGGCCGGGCAGGGCTGGGGCATCAACCCGGAGCTGGGCGGTTACCGGATCTACGACGCGATGGCCGCACTGGACCCCGACTTCTTCCTGTGCAGCGGGGACAACATCTACGCCGACGGCCCGATCGCCGAGACCGTCACGCTGCCCGACGGGCGGATCTGGCGGAACATCACCACCGAGGAGAAGGCGAAGGTCGCCGAGACGCTGGCGGAGTTCCGCGGCAACTTCCGCTACAACCTGCTGGACGCAAGTACGTTCAACGGCGGTTGCTCGCCCAAGCTGAGTGACCTGCAGAAACGCCAAAGCCCCGCCTCTCGCACGGGGATGACGAGAAAGGCGGGGCCTGGCCGACCCCTGAGTCTGGCGACAGTTCACAGGGGTCGGGTCCTCGTCCCCGGCATGTGACGGCGGGTTGGGGACGAGGGGTAGAAGACCTCACCCCCAGGCGGTGAGGTAACGCACCCGGGGGTGAGGCGTGCAGGACGCGGACAGGAGCGGGCTCGGCGGACCTCACCCACGCACCCGCCCCCGCCGCGCCCACCACGCGCGACGCACAGGCGCCGGACGTGGGTCTAGGGGGACGTCGTCGGTACGTCGTCCGACGTCGGAACGAACTTCCATCCGGTCTGGCGTACGACGCGGAACCGGTCGTGGGCGGAGTTGGTTCGGTGGTGGTCCTTCGCCCACTGCTCGGCCTCCTGCGCCGACCCGACGTCCTTCGCGTCGATGCAGGAGGCGCATTCGACCCACCGCCGGAACGGAAGGTTGTCGACGATCAGCCGGTCCCGCGCGGAAACCCCGGGATAGGCGTAGCTCTTGAGTGCCTCAGTCACTTCGCTCCCCCGTGTTCCGCTTCCTTGTGACGCCGCATAAGGACGACCACGTCCGACGAGCGCGACGGGTCGTACGACGCACTTCGCGGTGTCGTCGCCCCCACCCATTCCGCATCGAGCGACGCACACCGTGCGCACCCCGGAAACGGAGCCGGCCGCGAAAACACTCGGTCGGGAAGGTGGGGCGGATCTTCGACGACACCCACTGATAACGCCATCCCTGCACCTCCACACTTCGTCTGGGATTAGGAGAGATGCTCACCCGCCACACGAGACGTTTGAACGCCCAACTCACGGACACTCAGGCCGACTACGCGCTATCGTCCGAAGAGGCCCAAACGTCCCCGGGGGAATCCTTGAATACGGACCTACAGCGCGCTATGGACGACGCGAACGTCTCGCGTAGTCGGCTGGCACGTACAGTCGGTGTCACCAGTAAGACTGTCGAGCGGTGGGTGACGGATCCGACGCGGGCTCCGCATCCCCGCACACGGGAAGACGTAGCGCAGGCGTTGGGAGTGAGCGCAGACGTGCTGTGGCCTAGGGCAATCCGTAGCACTGTGAAGACAGGGCATGACCGTGAGATCGTCGCGTCCTACCCCTACCGCAACGCGTGCTCTACGTCGGTGTGGGCACGGCTTATCGACGGCGCCTCAAAGTCCATCACCTTCGCCGGCTACACGAACTACTTCGTGTGGCAGGAGCACCCGCGTCTGGGCGAGCGTCTGGCCGCGAAGGCGTCGGCAGGGTGCACGGTGCGGTTCCTCGTCGGCGACCCCGAGTCAGATGTAACGCGGCGACGGGAGGAGATCGAGGACGTCCCCCTCACCGTCAGCACACGCATTCGGATCACGCTGGACGCGCTTCGCAAGATCGAGGACAGCGGCATCGAAGCGCGGTACTCAGATGGTCACATTGCACTGTCCGTCTTCACCTTCGATGACGAGATGCTGGTGACGCCGCACCTGTCCAGCCTCCTAGGCCACGAATCTCCCATGCTGCATCTGCGGCGCCTTGCGGACGACGGCCTGTACGACCGATTCGCTAGCCACGTGGCAGCGCTGTGGAGTACCGGGCGACCCGTGACGTCTCAGTGAGCGTCCCTGTCCGTCAAATAGGGAACCCCAGAGCCCTGAGACGCTGCCGGTAGGCCTTCCCCGCCTCTGGCGTGCAGTACTGCCGCACCCGCCCAGCTCCGGGCTTCTGCGGGAGGTCGGATCCGCAGTGCGGGCACGTCTGGAGAACACTCTTCGCCGGCTGACCCATCATGGGAACTCCTCAACGTCGAAGGCCCCGCGTCCATGGCGGACGCGGGGCGTAGCTAGGGCCGACGCCATGGCGGCGCCGGCCCGGTTGTGTGCGTGGTGGTGTGCGTCAGACCCAACGGCCGTTGTTGAGTGCCGTAGCAGTCTGCTGGTCGTGCAGCTCAATGCGCTTATCCACGTGGCCGGTCAGTTCCCTGCCGTCGAGGGTCGTCGAGACGTAGACGTTGATGCCGTCCGCGCTCAGGCCCTGTCCGCGCTGAGCCGACTCCCGCAGCGTCGCCCACTGGTCGGAGGTGAACACGGGCTCCGGAGAGCCGGTTCCGTTCGCGACGAGGGAGAGGCCGGGCGGGAGGTAGCCGCCTTCGTCGTACCAATGCGGCGAACGCTGGAGCCACTTCGCGTAGGCACGCGACGGGGATCCGTAGTCGGGGCGGCTCTTGATGTAGTTCAGGCCCCAACGGATCTGCGTCTGTGGGTTCGTCTGCCAATCGGAGCCGGCGGACGCCATCTTGTTCGCGGGCAGCGACTGCGGGATACCGTAGGCGCCGCTCGATGGGTTCTTCGCCCGGTAGTTCCACCCGGACTCGCCCTGCCACAGCTTCTGGAGTGGGCCGAACTCGCCCGGTCCCCAGCCGTACGCGCTGAGGATGCCCTTCGCGTACTGCTGCGCCGATCCAACGGCACGGGAGGAGAAGCCTCCCTGCCCACCCGTCAGGAACGGCATGGGGTCGATTGCTCGTCCGCTCTGCCGCGCCTCCAGGTGGAGGTGAGGTCCGGTCGTGTTGCCCGTCGCGCCGACGTTGCCGATTTGCTGGCCGCGTGCGACCTTTTCGCCCAGACCGACGACCATCTTCGACAGGTGGGCGTACAGGGACGTCAGTCCCCCGCCGTGGCGGATCTCCAGGTTGTTGCCGTACGGACCACCTCGTCCGACGCCGATCACGGAGCCGGCGTCGACAGAGCGGACCGAAGTCCCCGTTGGAGCGGGGAAGTCCAGGCCCGTGTGATGCCCGGAGGACCACATGTTGCCGGACACACCGAAGCGCGTACCGAAGGCCGCACTGACAGGCTTTGCCCACTCGCCGTTTCCGCCTCCACCTCCGAAGAGGCCAGTAGCGGCGTTGACGATCATGTCCTTCAGGCCGTCGGCCATCCGGACCGGGAACTTAGCGAGCGACTTACCCATGGGCGAGGAGCCAACGCCTGCCGACACCTTACTGAGGATCGGTCGGACGAGCTTGTCCCACACCTTTGACGGGTTGGCGAGGAGGTCAGCGCCGGTCTTGGCGATGTCAGCAGCCTTGCCGGCCGCGTTCTGCGTCCAGTCCCAGACGCCACCGAGGATGCCGCCGTCCTCCATGAGCTGTGTTCCCGCGGCCTGATGAAGGGCCAGAGCACGGCCCCGGTACTTCGGATCCGTCGGGATGACGAACTCCGGGTAGCGGGGGTTACCCTCACCGACAATGGCTGTCGGCTTGTTGACCTTCATCGGGGCTGCTACGCCCCATCCGCTTCCCACCGTTCCGCCGGCTTCGAGGAACTTCGGATTCGTGTCGAGGAGTTTAGGCGCCTTCGGGAGCGGGTCCATGCCGACGAATCCGCCGACCTTGTCCCAGATTGCCTTGATGCCTTTCGTGTATGCGTATTCGATTATGAAGTTGACAGGCTTTGCGGCAATTCCGGCGACTTGCTTCCAGTGCTTACCGATGGCGTTCTTCGCGCTACCGAACGCGTCGCCGACGAGGCCGACTGCCTTCTTTATGCCGTCGAACGCAGGCTTGAGGCCCTTCGTCCATACGCTACTGACGATGTCGGATATCTTCTCTACGTGCGGCTTCACGCCGACGTCGTAGAGCCACTTGAAGATCCGACCAACGGCCCGGATGATATCCATGACCAGTCCGAAGTACTTCTGGACGATGTTCTTCCACCACCACGCAATAAGCGCGCCGATGAACCCAAAGATGGGGCTGAAGATTCCCGACCAAAGCCAGGAAATTACGTCGGCCACCATCCGCCAGTACCCGACCATAAAGTCAATGTACGGCTTGATGATCTTCTGCCAGAGCCAGACGAAGAGGTCGCCCACCTTCATCCAGTACGCGATGATAAAGCTCACGTAGGGCTTGACGACGGAGGTCCAAAGCCATACGACCACGTCACCGAACCACTTGAAGAACGGCTTCAGTGCGTTGGTCCAAAGCCAGTCCGTAGCTACCTGAATGAACTTCCACGTAGCGTCGACAGCCGTGCGGAACCATCCGACGTTTTTGTACAGAATGACGAACTGAGCCACAAGCGCGACAATGGCCAGGACGACGAGGCCGACAGGGTTCGCCGCCATAGCCGCGTTCCACATCCATATACCGATCGTCCAGGCTTTCCATGCTGCGACGAGGAGCCACACACCGCGGATTAGGTTGGGGGAGTCCTCCGCAACGCTCGCAATGCCGTCGACGACGAGTGTCAGGGCGTCGAGGAGCGGCCCGGACAGTGGCGCCAGTGCCTTACCGATTTCGAGCGCAGCCCAGGCAATGGAGCCGAGGAATCCGGCGACGCGCGGTCCGTTATCTGCGGCGTAGGCGAGGAACTTCTCAAAGTCAGGATTTCCCTTAAGTCCCGTCCCCCACTTCGCGAACCGCCCCGACGACCTCACCATACGATCGGCAATATCGTCGATGTGCGGTAGGAATGCGTCGACGACGCCGGCCGCACCCTTCAGGACGTTGCCGAAGGTCTTTCCGAATCCAACGACAGCAGGACGAGCACTCGTCTCGATGTCCTTTTTGAAGCGTTCCCAGAACGGTTCCTTCAGTTCCTTTGAAGCCGCGTCTTGGAGTTCCTTGACTCCGCCGGCCGTCTCCCTGACAAGGGGCGACAGACCCGGGAGAGACCTCCGCGCACCGTCGACGAACCGCGTAAAGATCGGCATGGTGTCGGGGGCGAGCGACTTACCCCAGTCGGAGAATGCGGACTTCAGCCGAGTTGTGGCGTCGAACAACTGGCGTTGTTCCGGCGACAGCTTCGCGAGCGCTTGGCGGTACGTGTCCGCGGCAGTGACGCTCTTTGCCGTCGTGTCGACGCTGGACAGCCGCGCAGCCTGTAGGCCCCGCTCCGCGTTGGCGACGGATTCAGCCGCCTGTACCTGCGCCTCTGAGACCTTTCGGCGGGCGTCGGCAACCGCGCGGGATTGGTCGGCGACTCGCCTGTCTGCGTCGGCTACGCGCTTCGTCGCAGCCTGCACATTCGCGTTGCCGTCGACACCCGCCTTCGCAGCGTCCTCGACAGAGCGCTTCAACTCGGCTTGCTTGGCGCGCTGCTTGTCGACTCCGCGGAGTGCCTCGTCGACGCTGAGTTGAGCGCGCTGACGCTGAAGGTCAGTGGCCTTCGGATCAGCAGTGATGCGGGCGAGTTCCTGGCGTGCCTCCTGAACCCGGAGGGTCGCCTCGCGCTCGTCGAGGATGCCGTCGAGTAGCTGATCCTGGAGACTGCGCAGCTCCTGACGGGCGTCACGGCGGGCCTCTGTGAGGGCGTCCTCCGCCTGGCGTGCGCTGCGCTTGGCGTCGCTCAGGCTGCGCTCTGCGTCGGCCACACGACGGTTGGCGTCGGCAATGCTCTGCGCAGCCTGGCGGTGCGCGCTGCTGAGTGCCGATTGCGCAGACGCGAGCTGGCGCGCCGTTTGCGCAGCCTTGACGCCCGACGCCGCGGAGTTGTCCGTCGCACGGGCCGACTCCGCCTCCGCCGCGGACTTCGCCTGAAGTGCTGCGGTGACACCCTTAATCGCGGGGGCTGCTGCCAGGGCGAGCGCGCCGATTCCAGCGCCGGCCGCAATTGCCGCGGAGCCAATGGCGCCAATTCCAGCGACAGCTACAGGCGCTATGGGAATTGCCGCAACAACGCCGATCAACGCCGCGAGTTGCATGAGTTCGCGACGCGCGTTGCCTGTGTCAACGCGCACGTTTACGTCAACGTCGGTGTTGTCGACGTCGTTTAGCTGCCGTTGTACGTCGGCCAGAGCGGCACGCGCAGCCGCCGTGTCCGTCCGAACCTGAACGGTTGGATTCTGCGCTGCCAAACGCGCCAACGCTGCGTCAATCGCCGATATCTCGGCGAGTGCGGCCCCCTCGTCGATATCGATACCGATCGTCTTGCCGGCGAGAGTCTGAATACGGGCGCGGATGCGGTCCATATCAGCGTTGAACCCGGTGTCGCCTAGCCTGACGTCGGCGCGCGGGAGGCTGCGGAAAGCCACCTCAAGACGACGCTTGATGGCGTTGCCTAGGGCGCCCCCGACCTGGCCACCCTCCCTCGTCGCAGCCGCACGCGCGGCCCTACCGCCATTGGTTACGGCGTCGGGGATGTCGACGGTCAGGTGTCGCGAGATAGCGGCGCCCATGCGTCGGCCAGCTTCCTCCCCTACGCGGTCCGCGGCAGGGAGGACGATGGCTCGTAGCTTGTTGTGGAGCTGCGGAGCAATCGGGACGATGTCGACTGCGGCTGTACCGACGATGTCAAGATCCGGCATCGCTCACCGCCAGTGACTCAGTCGGCATCGTGAAGAACGTCATATCCGCGGGGTTGTCGCGCAGATTCAGGAGTTCGCCGATCAGAAACAGGCGTTGCGAGTGTCGTTCGACGGCCGCAACGGTGTTGGGGTCGTCGTTCTGAGCCGTTGCGACTGCGTTGACGAGCCACTCTCGGCATGCCTCGCTACAGAATTCGGATACGACCAGCGTTTCACTTTTCGTCATCGTCGGCATCGGGCCGAAACGGCAGTCGGGACGCGCACAACGGCGCGTGTCACTACTCATAGGGATTCCCTGGGAACGAAAAAGCCCCGACGGGGCTTAGATGGGTTATGCGGTTGTCGTCAGCCGGCCGTTCAGTCCTCCCGGAAGAGGCCGGGCACGAAGTCGCGGGTACTCGTGCGCGCGTCGAGGAGATCGAACAGCGGGAGTAGCCGCGCGGCCTCGAATGTGTCGCCCTCCCTCAGCGCTTTCTCCGATCCTCGGGTTACGACCGCACACGGGAGGGAGCAGTAGGGCGGCCTCCGCGTCCCGCCGTTCGCGCGTGGCTTGACGGGGCGTACAAACGGGCAGCCGGCTCGACGGCACCGAGGGGCGTCAGCGGGTGGCATATGGATTCCTCTCCGGGCATGCGAAAGGGCCCCCGGCAGCAGCCGAGAGCCCTTGGGAAGTTGTGTTCTGTTACGCAGTGAGTTGGTCGACGAGACAGGAGATGTCCGTCAGCATCGAAGGCGCTCCCTCATGTCGGCGGCCCGTCATTGCGATGTAGCGGCCGGTCCCGTAGATCTCCACGGCCGTGCCGTCGGGGCGTCGGATGCGTCGTCCCTGTCGGACGTCGGCACGGCCCCAGATGTGCAAGCCGTCGCCGGACGGGGACACCTCTACGTAGGTGGCGCCCGCGTCGCGAACGACGGATACGGCCCACGGGGCGAGACGCCCGGTGAGCGGGTTCAGGCAGTGGTCCAGGTCGATACAGACCACGTCGTCGACGTCGGAGAGCACGAAGCCCAGTCCGACGCCTGCCGTCGAGGCAGCAGCCTCCTTGTGAGTGCTCCACGTCCGCGGGTCCGTCGAGGACGCCGGCATGCCGCCAGTCGTCAGAGGGACCTTCGTCGCGCTACGTCGGACCCACCTGTCGCGGGTCGTCAGCTCGACGGGAAGTGTGTTCTTCTTCGCCCGGAATGCCTTCGACCGGCACCGTGTGTCGCAGTACCGAGCGTGCTGACGGGCCATCATCGGAAGGGGCGACGAGCAGTGCTCGCACGTCCGGGCGGGTGTCGTTGGCATGGGTTCATCCTATCGGCCGCGAACGCTTTTAGTCCACTGACCTGCGATGATTCATTAGCGCGAGATACCGAACCGCTGTGCGCCCGTCTCCCGTTTCGGGGTCCGAATCAGTCCAGCGGGCCGGCGTTCGTGCCTCCTGGGGGCACCTGTGGACGCCTCGCCCACATCCCCCAGACCCGTACAGAACGCGAGGCCCAGCACCTTAACGGTCTGCGTATCCGCCCGGAGGGGGTCACCCCCCTGGGTACGGGCTAGTCGATCTTGGCAGCGAAGCCGGCGCGAGCCTCGCGACGGTCGCCGTCAGCGTGCTCTCCGCGGATCTCCAGCCGGCTCGGGACGAGGGTCAGAGTGATCGTCGTGCACGTTCGATCATGACCGACGCTGATCTTCGGAGGCTTGGCAAGCTTGCCGACGTCGACGCCGTTCACGCGCACGCGTGTGAGCGCTGCCGCTCGCGTGTGCTGCATGCCCACGCGCTCAGCGTCAGCCCTGTCCCAAGCTCGACACGTGGTCAAGCCTGATCTTGTGGACCTTCGTCGACACAGTCAGCGTGAGCGCGTTCGGCCACCTGTTCCCGCCCGCGGGCCAGCCAGTGACTGACTCGGTGGCGTACGCCAGCGCCCCGGAGAGGGTCTGACCACCCACCAGGTTCACGCTCACAGTCTGACCGTTCAGCGCAATGGCCTGGTCACGGATCGCCGAGAGGTACTCGTCAAAGGCCGTGGTCACTGATCCGTACGTGGCTGTCATCGGGTCTCCATTTCGTAGGTGCTGGTCTGGAAGGGGTTACGGCGCTGCTCCGCCTCCGTCGGTGCGGCAATCGGCTCGCGCTTGGGGTGCTTGCGCTCGTACTCCGCAGCGCCGGCCGCAACGCCTGTCGCGCTGCCTACGTCGGTTCCGCGGCTCCCCCCGACGAGGGGACCAGAGGTGGTGGGGTTGGCGGCGTTCAGTTCCGTGGCGAACGAAGCGGCGTCAGCGGCCAGCTCCTCCGGCGTGGCGCCCTGGAGTCGGGCACTCTGCGCGACGCTGAGCCCTGCCGCGAGCCCTGCGCGGACGCGGGCGAGTTCGAGCACTGCGGGGTGCTCGGGGGTCTGTTCGGTCATGCTGATACCTCTTCGGTCAGTAGTTGTAGACAGGCGGCTTCGGGTCGCTCACGGTGGCGTTGGCCTTCGGCCGCGCGGGAGTGGGCTGCGAGTGGTCGAGGTGCGGCGCGGAGGAGTGCGGGAAGACCTTGGCGGGCTGCGGAGCCGGCTCCG
>NZ_MUBA01000126.1 GCF_002154575.1 Streptomyces bobili | reverse complement strand
CCCGCCGCCGTTACGCGCCGGGAGTCATCGCGTCGCGCACGAGCGCCGTGTCCACGAACTGCTCGAAGCGGACGATCCGGCCACCCCGTACGACGAAGTGGTGCGCCACCCGTACGGCGATGTCCTTGCCGGTGGCCTTGTTGGTGGCCGTGTAGCGGGCGAGGACGACGACGTTCTCACCGTCGACCACATAGGTGTCGTCGTGGGCGGTCCACGCGTCCCAGTCCTGGCCGAGCCTCTCCATGACGTTGGCGGTGACGCCCTCGGGGGTGCGATAGGTGCCGGCGAGAGGGAAGCCGGCCATCTCCGTCCACTCCACATCGGGGGCGAGCGTGGCACGCAGGGCCTCCAGGTCGCCGGCGGCGGAGGCCAGGTACTGGCGGCGTACGACGTCGGCGGGGGCGGTGGAGGCCGCGAGGGCGGTGCTCGATGAGGCCGTGGTCATGGTCAGCCCCACTTCATTTCGCCCTTGGCGACCTTGGCGCCGAGCTGTGCGGCGATCAGCATGCCGTTGTCCGGGTAGCGCTTGACGAGCGCGTCGGTGAGAGCGGCGCCGTCTGCGGCCTTGCCGAGTTCCTCCTCGAAGGCGAGGAGATAGTCGCGGGTGGCGGTGATGGCGGACGCGTCGGCCGCGGTGTCGGGCAGGCGGTGGCCGGGGACGACCAGCCGCGGGTCGAGGGCCGCCATCTCGTCGAGGAGCTTGACCCAGGCGGAGCGGTCCTCGGGGGTGGGGGTGTCGGCGACCCAGACGTGCTCCTGCTGGAACAGCAGGACGCCGCCGAGGAGGGCGCGGTGCTCGGCCTGCCACAGGTAGTGGCGGTCGGGCAGTTCGGCGGGGCCGCCCTTCAGCTCGAAGCGGTTGCCCTCGACGGTGAGGTCGCCGGTGACCGGTACGAGGTCCACGAGACGGGTGGGCAGGTTCGGGCCGAGCGCCTCCCAGGCCTTGAGCTTGCCCTCGTAGGAGTGCCGGATGTGCTCGATGACGATCGGGGTGGCGACGAAGGTCGCGTCGGGGAAGGCGTCGGCGAGGACCTCGGCGCCGAAGTAGAAGTCGGGGTCGCCGTGGCTGATGAAGACGGTGGTCAGCGACTTGCCGGAGTCGAGTACCGCGGCGGCGAGCCGGTGGCCGTCGGCCCGGGTGAAGCCGGCGTCGACGAGCAGGGCCTCGCTCTCGCCGGTGACGAGGGTGGCGGTCTTGTTCTTGCTGCCGGCGGGGAAGTCGAGGTCGAAGACCTGGAACGACAGGGTGCTCATGGGGGCTCCTCGGAGGCGAGGCGAATGGGGGAGCGGGGACCGACTCGGGCTCAGCGCCTCAGAGACGCTTCGGCGACGGCTCGACGGCGCGCGGTGTCCGTCCGGTTTCGGTCCACATGAGGCAACAGTATCTGACTCGTCAGATAATTCAACGCGTGACGGTGCCAGTGTCCTCGGATGTCAGCGGCGGCGGGCCGCGTCGCTCAGGGCAGCAGTGGCAGCGAGTCGCGGGCCGAGTGGCTGAGGATGCGCAGGTCCTCCGCGAAACGCTCCCGGTGGGCGGCGGGCAGCGGCTCCAGGAGATACCGCTTGACGTTCTCCACGTGGAGCCGGGAGATGCGTACGGCGGAGTCCTCGCCCAGCGGTGTCAGGCGGACCAGGCGGCCCCGGCGGTCGGCCGGGTCCGTGACGCGCTCGACCAGGGCGGCAGCCTCCATCCGGTCCACGAGGCGGGTCGCCCCACCCGTGGTGAGGACCTGCTCCTGGCTGATCGTGCGCATCGACAGCCCCGGACCGCCCGCCCGCGCCAGGATCAATAGCACCTCGTACATGAGATGGCTGATCCCGCTCTCCTGCTCGATCTTCCGGCCAAGGATGTACTCCAGTCGGTTCGCGGCCCCTTGCAGCCGCCCGAAAGCCAGGACCAGTTCATGGTCGGCCGCCTCTTTGGCGGTCGAGATCTCCTCATGCTCGCCCATGGCACCTCCGTACGTTCGACACGCCGGAACCTACCGTGCCCGGCGATCCGGCGATCCGGCGACCGGCCGCGATGGCGCCGGGGGAGGCGAGGCGGGCCTCCCCGACCCCCGATCGAAGAAAATCTGTCATGGCGGCAGTAGACATTGAGATGTGCGGGAGCTAGCGTTGTTTCTGTACTCAGGAAGTCGAACCACGCGGCAGGACGAGCTGCCGCTCAGAAGTCGTAAGTACCGAAACCGCGCAACCGAATGAGGTGAGGAGCAGACGCCATCAGGATCGCCCGGGTGAGGACGAACCACCGCCCGGGTGCCGCAGGCCCCAGATCGGAAGGTGGTCCACGGTCACGCATTTGCGATCCCCGCAGTCCCGCCCTCGCGGGCGGGCAGGCGGAACAAAGAAGCCGGCGCAGGTCAGCCGGTAGATGGTGTTGAAACCTCGGGGCCCGGGCGTCAGCGTCCGGGCCCCCCGACGCGTCCTTGGAAAGAAGAGGTCTGTGCCCCCTGCTGGTCCCCGTACCCCCGACCCGCTCGATGACGACGACTATCCCGCCTACACCATCGGCCGGGCCGCCGACATGCTCGGCACCACTCCCGCGTTCCTGCGTGCCCTGGGGGAGAATCGCCTGATCGAGCCCCTGCGCTCCGAGGGCGGCCACCGCCGCTACTCCCGCTACCAGCTGCGCATCGCCGCCCGTGCCCGGGAACTCGTCGACGACGGCACCCCCATCGAGGCCGCCTGCCGGATCATCATCCTCGAGGACCAGCTGGAAGAGGCCAGGCGCATCAACGAGGAACTGCGCACCCAGGCGGAACGGCGGAAGACCTCGGCCTGACCCGCGGAAGCAGCCCCTGAGGGGCCCGTCCGTTCCTCGTCCTTCGTACCTCGCGCCCCGTCAGCGGCCCTTGCGCACCCGGGCCGCCGCACGGGCCTCCGCGGCCTTGCGGGCGTCGGCGGTCTTGCGGGACTCCTTGGCCGCGCCGGCCGGACGGGTGCCCATGCCACGGAACGGCGC
The DNA here is from genome assembly GCF_002154575.1 of Streptomyces bobili. GTDB lineage: Bacteria > Actinomycetota > Actinomycetes > Streptomycetales > Streptomycetaceae > Streptomyces > Streptomyces bobili. The sequence goes on along the minus strand of NZ_MUBA01000126.1, from coordinate 22,518 downwards.
GTTGCCGCCGGTGCCCTTCGTCCCGGCCGGCGGGCGCTTCGCTCCGGTGATGGCGGTCAGCGCCGCCTCACCGGAGCGGACCTGCGTGACCGTCGGCCGGATCCCGGCCTCGGACATCATCCGGTTCACGTCGCGTCGCTCGTTGGGCGTGACCAGCGTGACCACGCTGCCGGACTCCCCGGCGCGCGCCGTACGCCCGCCACGGTGCAGGTAGTCCTTGGCGTCGGCCGGCGGGTCGACGTTGACGACGAGGTCGAGGGCCTCGATGTGGATGCCGCGCGCGGCGACATTGGTGGCCACGAGCACGGTGACCTCGCCGTTCTTGAACTGGGCCAGCGTGTGCGTCCGCTGCGGCTGTGACTTGCCGCTGTGCAGCGCGGAGGCCCGCACCCCGCTGGCCCGCAGGTGGCGGGTGAACTGGTCCACGGCGGCCTTGGTGTCCAGGAACATCAGCACCCGGCCGTCCCGCGCGGCGATCTCCGTCGCGGTCGCGTACTTGTCGGCGGCGTGGATGTTCAGGACATGGTGTTCCATCGTGGTGACCGAGCCGGCCAACTGGTCGACCGACGCGAGAACCGGGTCGTGCAGGTGGTCGCGCACCAACTGGTCGACATTGCGGTCGAGCGTGGCGGAGAACAACAGCCGCTGTCCGTCGGCGGGGATCTGGTCGAGGACGGCCGAGACCTGCGGCAGGAATCCCAGGTCGCACATCTGGTCCGCCTCGTCCAGCACCGTGATCCGCACGTGGTTCAGATGGCAGTCCCGGCGCGACAGCAGGTCGGTGAGCCGTCCCGGCGTCGCGATGACGACCTCGACGCCTTCCCGCAGCGACGCCGTCTGCTTGTTGATCGACAGGCCGCCGACCACCGTCGCCAGTCGCACGCCCAGCGTCCGCGCGTACGGCTCCAGCGCCTCGCCCACCTGCTGGGCGAGTTCCCTGGTCGGCACCAGGATCAGGGCCCGCGGACGCTTCGACTCCGCCCGCCGGCCCGCCGTACGGACAAGGAGAGCCAGGCCGAAGGCCAGCGTCTTGCCGGAGCCGGTGCGCGCGCGGCCGAGGACATCGCGGCCGGCCAGGGCGTTGGGCAGGGTCGCGGCCTGGATCGGGAAGGGCTCCGTCACCCCGAGGCCGGTCATCGCCGTCAGCAGCTCCGGCGGCAGGCCGAGCGCGTCGAACGAGGCGGCCGGCGGCAGACCGGGGGCGACGGGCTGCGGTGTGGCGAGGTCACCCTGCGGCGCCGTCGCCGACCGGCGCTTTCCGGCATGCGGGAGTCCGGGGGCCGGCGACTTCGCGTTCATGGGGAACCTTCCTCGGTGTGAACGCCCGGAACGCGCCGGGGTCCGTACCCGTTGGTACGGACCCCGGCGGTGTCGAAGCGTGCCCCCATTTTACCAGCGGCCGCGCGGTGGGCGTCGGGACGGACGTGGTGCGGGGCGGAGGGGGACATGAACAGGGCGCACGAGAGTGGAACCACGACGAGCCCTCCCTGCGTTGAGCAGTAGACAGGCGAGGAACGCGTCCTGGCGTGGCGGCGGGTGAGTGGTGCGTCGCGGCCGGGACGTGAGGGCATCGGAGGGGGCTGCTGTGGTGTACGGATCGGACTTCGGTGCCGGACCGCGGAACGGACCGTACGGCGTGACGCGCGCCGCGCCGGAACCGCGGCGGGCGCGGGCCCGTGACGCGGCCGTGCTCGTGGCCGGGTGGGTCGCCCTGCTGTGGGTGCTGGAGGTCATCGACGCGATCAGCGGCCACGCCCTGGACACCTACGGCATCACGCCGCGGGAGTTCGGCGAGCTGCGCGACGTCGTGCCCGCCGCCTTCCTGCACTTCGGCTTCGACCATCTCGCGGCGAACAGCGTTCCGCTGCTGGTTATGGGTTTCCTGGCCGCGCTGTCCGGGATCCGCCGCTTCCTCTCCGTCGCAGCCGTGATCACCCTGGTGAGCGGCCTCGGTGTCTGGCTCACGGCACCGGCGAACTCCACGACCGCGGGCGCCTCCGGTGTCGTCTTCGGCCTCTTCGGCTATCTGGTCCTGCGCGGGTTCGTCGACCGCCGCATCGGGGACGTACTCGTGGGCCTCCTCGTCGGGGCTGTCTACGGGTCGATCCTGTGGGGAGTCCTGCCGACGGCGACCGGAGTCAGCTGGCAGGGGCACCTCTTCGGCCTGATAGGCGGCGTCGCGGCAGCGGTGGTATTCCGTAGGGCTCCCGACCGCCTGGCGTGAATCGTCTTCGGCTGGGACGCCGGGGCGGTCCCGGGTACCGATGGAAGGCGCCTTGCGGGGTACCCGGGCCGGCATGACACCGAAGAGCGATCACGCTGAATCCGTGCGTGCCGTCCGGCAGTTGCGAAACGTCCGTCCCGTCTACGCGGGCGGAGCCGCCCTGTGGGCGGTCTCGGCCGCCTGGACGGGGTGGGAGGACCCGGGAAGCCGGCAGATGTGGGTGTCGGTGCTCTTCCTGGTCGTCTTCACCGGCCTGCTGTCGGCGACGTCCCTGTGGCTGTGGCGTCGGCAGCCGGCCGGCGCGAGCGGGCCGGCGCACCATGCCGCACCGCGGCAGCCGGCCGCGCGCCGACAGGCGAGCGTCTGAGCACGGGAGTTCGGTTCCCCCGGTGCGGCGACCGGCCCTCCGCCGAGCCAGGGACGTGCCATGCCCCGTCGGGCGGTGCCACTGTCGGGCGTCGGCGATCCAGCTCCCGTGGCCGCGGCAGGGGCCGGAGGTCAGTCGGCCTGGAACCCGGCGCCGGCACCACCCCTCCGGGCCCAGAGGGGTGGTGACACGACGGGCCGTCCGCTCGCCCCCGCCACCGGGAGCCGCACGCCCTTCGCTGTACTCACTCGCCGTAGCCGATCACGGCACGCGGGTTCCTTACAGGACTCTGACGCACGCCCCGTATCCCTTCACCACTGCCGTTCCCTGGGCAACCCTGATCACGCAACGCCTGCCCGCCTTTGCCGATTCCGGTATGGAGGGCATTGCCGCGGTGTAAGGAAGCGGCCGCCGCGGCAAGGGCGCCCTGGACACGGTCACCCCGTGTCCGGGGCGTCGCGCGGAACCGTTCCCGGATCGCGCACCGCGTCAGGCGCGCCGACCCTGCGGTGACCACCGCGCACGAGGCGATTCCGGCCCCGTCAGGGATGCGTCGGCGGGAGCCGTGTGGCACCTTGGTCCCAGGTCCTGGCCCGTCACTTCCACCCCCGTGGTGACGGGCCAGGATTTTCTGCGGGCGACTACCCGAGGGCGACCGCGTCACCGGCAGACACGATCCGGGCGGTCGTCGTCGTGCCGGGGAAGTAACCATCGCCGTGCCCGTCTTGAGCCCGCTCGGTGGGGGAACGGAACGGTCACCGCTTCGTCCGCAGACCCTGCGGGTACTCAGGGGTGCGGCAGGCGCTGCGCACCTTCCTGCACGCGCCCGTCCCGTACGACGAGGGAGCGGAGCGGAACATGGCACGAGGCGAAGGGCCGGAGACAGCGGACGACCGGGCCGAACGCCTGATCGGGATCGCCGCGGACACGTTCGGCTGGGACAGACTCCTGCCCGAGCAGCTCACGGCCATGGAATGGGTGCTGGACGGTGAGGACACCCTCGTCGTTCAGGACCGGCTGGCTGCCACGCGGGCCGACCGCGACGCCGGAGCCGTGCACGTCGTACGGGGCGGCAAACGTCTGGCCCGCACCCGGCATCACCTGGCAGCGGCCCGGCTCACGCAGTCCGACTGGCGCGGGCGCTGGGAGGCGGAGCGCTGGTTCTGCCAGGCCGACGGAGAATCCGGCAAGCGGTACGGCAACGAGACGATCCGTATCAGCCCCGACGGCGAGGCGAGTATCAAGCTGCCCGCACCGCTTGCGCATCTGGCGAACGCCCCGCACGGACGGTACGTCCTGGCCTGCCGGGTCGCGTTCGCGCACCGGGGCAGCGAGTGGGCGGACCGGGTCGCGGCCGACCGGGCGGTCGCCTACCGCATCCACTACGACACCGGCCGGGACCGCTGGTATGTGACAGCGTCCTGGCAGATCCCGCCCGCCCCGGCCCTCCCGCTGGAGGCGGCGCTCGCCCACGGCGTGGTCGGCGTCGACATGAACGCCGGCCACCTCGCCGCCTGGCGCCTGGACGCCCACGGCAACCCCACCGGCGCCCCGCGCCGCTTCTCCTACGACCTCAGAGGCACCGCGGCCCACCGCGACGCCCAGGTCCGCCACGCCCTCACCCGCCTCCTGCACTGAGCCCGAGCTTGCGGAGTCAAGGCGACCGCGGTGGAGGACCTGGACTTCGCCGCGGAGAAGACCCGCGAGAAGCACGGCCGCAAAAAGCGGTTCCGCCAACTGATCTCCGGCATGCCCACCGCCACGCTCCGCGCCCGGCTGGCCTCGATGGCGGACCAGACGGGTGTCGCGGTCATCGCGGTGGATACGGCCTACACCAGCCGGTGGGGCGCCCAGCACTGGCAGAAACCCCTCACCGGCACGACCCGTCAGACCACTCGCCACGACGCTGCTGCCGTGGCGATCGGAAGGCGCGCCCAGGGACACCCGATCCGGCGACGGACGGCACCGCCCCCTGCTCACCGGAGTGATGAGCAGGGGCATCGGACCGTCCAGGCCAGACCGGGCGTCCCCGGGCGTGAGGGAACCCGCCCCCGCATTCCCGGACCACGGACACGATCCGTCGGCGCCGGACGCGGAGCGAACGCGGGCAACCAGAACGCCCAACACCGTCCGGGGCGTTCGGCCGAGCAGGAGACCTGGCAACAGGACTCACTCCGCTCAGCCTTGAGGAACGGTTGAAGGTCACTCGTGCCTCCAGGGCGGTCGATGATGGGTAGGCGTGTCCCCCTGGCGAGGAGATCACTCTGCGGAAGGGGGCCCGAACCTCAGCCCAGCCCGACGTCGTCGGCACCGGAGCATGGCGCCCGCGCCGCCCCGACCCGAGGGAGCCACCCGACCGGCGGGCACCACCGTGGGCATGCACCCCGTTTCCGGGGTACTCGCCGCGCACCGGCGCTCATCGACGCGCTGCCGGAGGAAGGCACAGCCGCTAGGGGACGTGACGCCGATGACTTCCAGGAAATCACTGTGGGCAGCCGCTGCCGCGTTCGCCGCCGGGGCCGTCGTGGTACGGCGCTCGATGGTCGGTCCGGCAGATCCGGCCGCCATCGACCGCTGGCTGACGGTGACGATCAACCGTGCACCGAGTGACATCCAGCCCGAAAAGCTGCCGGTGCCGCTCCAGGAGTACGGCGACCGGATCGAGACGCGGATCCGGCCCGCACCCGGCGACCGGGGTACGGAGCTGGCCGTACGGCTCAGGGAGCGCCAGCCGGGCACCTCGGCCTCTGCTCCGGCACGGCTCGCCGGTCAGGATCCGCGCCAGAATCTGCGTCGGGCCCTGCGCGAGGCGAAGGCGCTGCTGGAGGCGGGCGAGGTACTGCGGCCCGACGTGCCGCCCACCACGCACGACACTCCCGGCGGGGGACTCGTCGGGCTGATGACAAGGCGCGCGGGCGGGGAGGGTGTGCTGTGAAGGCTCTGTGCTGGGAAGGAGTCGACAAGCTCGCGGTGGAGGAGGTGCCCGACCCGGTTCTGCGGAACGACCAGGACGTGATCGTACGGCTGATCGCGGGGACCACCTGCGGCTCGGATCTGCATCTCATCGGCGGCTACATCCCCTTCATGCGGTCCGGGGACGTCATCGGTCACGAGTTCCTCGGCGAGGTCGTCGAGACCGGTTCCGCGGTGCGCCGCCACAAGGTGGGCGACCGGGTCGTCGTCTGCTCGTTCGTCGGCTGCGGACGCTGCTGGTACTGCGCCAACGACCTGTGGTCGCTGTGCGACAACACCAACACCAACCCTGGCATCGGACAAGCACTGTTCGGTGCTGACACCGGCGGAATCTTCGGCTACTCGCACGCCATGGGCGGGTTGCGCGGCAGTCATGCCGAGTATGTGCGCGTTCCCTTCGCGGACTACGGCGCTTTCCCCGTCCCGGAGGGCATCGACGACACGAGCGCGCTGTTCGTGTCCGACTCGGTCCCCACGGGGTGGATGGGGGCCGACCTGGCGGGCGTGAAACCCGGTGACGTCGTCGCCGTGTGGGGCTGCGGGGCCGTAGGGCAGATGGCTGCGCGTGCCGCCGTCCTGCTGGGCGCCGAGCGGGTCATCTCCATCGACCGGATTCCCGAGCGACTGGAGATGACCGAGCGGCACGTCGGCAGCGAGGTCATCGACTACACGGCCACCGACGTCGGGGCGGAACTGCGCGAGCGGACCGGCGGCCGGGGCCCGGACGTGTGCATCGAAGCGGTCGGCATGGAGGCACACAGCGACAGCCCGGTGCACCTGTACGACCAGGTCAAGCAGCAGTTGCGGCTCCAGACGGACCGTCCCACCGCCGTACGGCAGGCCATCCACGCCTGCCGCAAGGCCGGGACGGTATTCATCCTGGGCGTCTTCGCCGGCGCAGTGGACAAGTTCCCCCTGGGCGCGGTCGTCAACAAGGGCCTGACCGTACGCGGCGCCCAGATGCACGGCCAGCGTTACATCCCCATGCTGCTCGACCGCATGGCGGCCGGGGAACTGAGTACGGCGCACCTGGCGACCCACAGCGTCACGCTGGACGAAGGGCCGCGGGCGTACGACCTGTTCAAGCACAAGTCGGACGGCTGCGTACGCGCGGTCATACGGCCTGGCGGCTGACAGTCAGGGGGTTCGCCTCCCCGGCGGCTCCGTTGGCCGGCGCCCTGGTGAGGATCCGGATGCAGACCACCGCATCCACAACTCCCGGCGCTGCCGCTCTCCGCCACGACGCGAACCGGAACGGCGAGAGCACACGAACAACGGTGGCGGGACCGAACGCACGGCACGGGAAACGGGAACGGGAACGGGCACTCATCATGGGCACAGGAACCGACAGCCGCCTCGCAAGACGCCTGCAACGCCTCTTCCTAGGCGCGAAGCACGACTATTCCGCAGGACACGAACGACCGCTGGGCGGCTATCTCGCGGCCATGGCCGGATTCGGGACATACACGGCTGCGTGGGCCGCAGCGGTGCGGCTCCGTGGGCGTCCGCTGCCCGACCGGCCGGAACCGTGGGACGTGGTCCTGGCGGCGGTTGCCACCTTCCGGCTGAGCCGACTGCTCAGCAAGGCATCGGTGACCAGTCCGCTGCGGGCTCCCTTCACGCGGTACGTCGGTCCGCAGGGCCCGGCCGAACTGCACGAGGAGGCACGCGCCGACGACGGTAGGTACGCCGTCGGCGAGTTGGTGACCTGCCCGTTCTGCTTGAGCGTCTGGGTGGCTGCGACCCTGACCGGGGGCCAGCTGCTCTGGCCGCGCGCCACACGGACAGCTATGGGTGCGCTCACAGCGCTGGCCGGGGCGGACGCGCTCCAACTGGCCTACGCAGCCCTGGCGGACAAGGCCACCGAGGGCGATTAGAGCCCTCAGCGTTGCGGTTTCGGCCACGCTTGCGCCTCGCGTCAGGAGCCCGGAGCCGGGCGTGGCGCGACGAGGCCGTTCTGGTAGGCGATGACGACGAGTTGGGTGCGGTCGCGGGCGGCGAGCTTGGTCATGGCGTGCTGGATGTGGTGGCGGACGGTCGGCGGGCTGACGAACAGTGCGCTGGCGATCTCGGTGTCGGATCTTCCGTGCGCGGCCAGTGTCATGACTTCGCGCTCGCGCTCGGTGAGGCTTGCCAGGCGTTCGGGCGGGGCGAGCGGCTGGTCGTCCGGCGTCGCCGGAAAACCGGGCAACTGGCGTACCAGTTCCCGGACGAACGTCTGCGTGGCCGGTGACGTCCACCGTCGGCGGTGCCGTGCCAGCCGTACCGGAACATCGGCGAACGGCGGCCCGTCGAGCCGTACCAACCGGCCCTCGCGGAGGTGGTCCCGCACGGTGGTCAGGGGCAGCAGCGTCACTCCCAGTCCGGCGGTCACACAAGAACGCGCCGCGTCCACGCTCCCGAACCGGGTCAGGCGCGGCCGGGCGCCGGGGACGGCGAGCAGCCGTCGTTCCAGGGCGTCGCTGTAGGAACAGCCCTGCTCCAGCAGGAAGATGCTCTCGGCGGCGAGTTCCGCCCAGGCCGGCGCGTCGGCCCGCGCGGCGAGCGGGTGGCCGGGGGAGCAGACGAGGGCGAGGGGCTCGCGTGCGACGGCTTCGCTCGTCACATCGGGGAAATCGGTCTCCTCCTCCAGCAGGAGGGCCACGTCCAGGCGCCCGGACCGCAGCCCCTCGACGCACTGCGCGGTGCCGCCGGCATACAGCTGGACGTCCACCTCGGGGTGGCTCGTGCGCAGGGCGGCGACCACTCCCGGCAGCCGGGTGGTGCACAGCGACTCGGGAGTACCGACGACGACTCGTCCCCCTACGGCCCCGGTGCCGGCGCCGTCCGCCCGCAGCCGTGCCACCGCGTCCAGTACGTCCTCGGCTCGCTCCAGCAGCCGTCGACCGGTATCGGTGAGCAGCGCACCCGTGGGCAGGCGGTCGAACAACCGGGCGTCGAGTTCCCGCTCCAGGGTGCGGATGTGCACGGTGACCGTGGACTGCGCCAGATGCAGTTCGGCGGCAGCGGCCGTGAAGCTGCCCGTCCGGGCGAGTGTCGTGAAGGTGTGCAGCAGGCGGGTGTCCACCTAGCCAGGGTATGTCATATCCCGATGGGCAGGATCGAAACCAATCGTTGGACTCGATCGTCAGGGGATGGCAGCGTAGCGGGCATGAGCACCGACGCCGACGGGACGAGCCCCGTCAACGACCCACAGCCGCCCGTCGAGATCCTGCGCTACACGGCCTTCACCCACGATCCCGCCGGAGGCAATCCGGCCGGTGTCGTGCTCGACGCCCGCGGGCTCGACGACGCGACGATGCTCGCGATCGCGGCCCGGGTGGGCTACTCCGAGACGGCCTTCGTCACCAGCCGCGACGAGACGAACCGGCGGTTCGGCGTGCGCTATTTCAGTCCGCTCGCCGAGGTCGCCTTCTGCGGTCACGCGACCGTCGCGCTGGCCGTCGCACTCGCCGAGCGGACGGGCCCCGGCGAGATCGTCCTGGACACCCCGGCGGGCGAGATCCCGGTGGCCACCACATCACAGGACGGCGCCGTGCTGGCCACGCTCACCAGCGTCGCCACCCGCTCCCGCCCCGCCGAGAGCAGCGAACTGGACGCGGCGCTCAAGGCCCTGGGCTGGGCGGCCGGCGACCTGGACCCGGCACTGCCCCCGCACGTCGCGTTCGGCGGCAACGACCACCTGGTCCTGGCCGCAGCCACCCGGGCGCGCCTGGCGTCCCTGGACTACGACTTCGACGGCCTCGCCGAGGTGATGCTCCGGCACGACTGGACCACCGTCCAGCTGGTGTGGCGGGAATCGCCGGAACGCTTCCACGCCCGCGACCCGTTCCCGGTCGGTGGCGTCGTGGAGGATCCCGCCACCGGGGCTGCCGCCGCGGCGTTCGGCGGCTACCTCCGTGCGCTCGGCCTCGTCACCGCCCCGACCAGGATCAGCATCCGGCAAGGGGAGGATATGGGCCGCCCCAGCGACCTGTTGCTCGACGTGGATCCCCGGAGCGCCCGCATACGCGTGACGGGAGGGGCCGTGCCGATCGGCTAGAGATGCCGTGAGCCCGCAAGCCGGGGCTCGCCGGCCCCGCGGTCAGGAGGCGGGGATGCGCCGGATCACCCTGCCCCGGGCATCGGTCTCCAGCGAGGCGGTGCCGTCCGGGCCGGTCACGCTGACCCTGATGGTGAGGGCGCCGGTGAGACGGTCGGCGGTGAGCTGCCAGGAGTGCGGTGAGCCGGCGCCGAGGCCGGAGGCCTCCTCCACCAGGGCGGGGAAACGCTCGTACGGCAGGGAACGCGGGGCGAAGTTCGGGGCCGCCTCGGCGCCGCTGGGGGTGAACACCACCGACAACAGCCGTTCTTGTACGACGACGGTGAGTGCCGTGCGCTTCACGTCGTCCTTGGTGAGGGAGTCGATGGCGCGGCGCAGTTCCCCCTTGTCGAGCATGGACCGGCCGGCGTCGATGGTGACCGTGCCGGTCGCCGACGAGGTGACTGTCGTGGAGGACGTCCGGGTCACGGAGGGCCTGTCGGAAGAGGGCGGCTTCGCGGGGTCCTCCTCGCCGAACAGGTCGGTACGGAACAACAGGATCACCGCGGCGGCGCCGAGCAACAGGCCGAGGAGGCCCACGAACCCGAACGCGCAGCCCTCGGGAGGCTCGCTCACCACGGCCGGTCCGGGCACGGAGTCGAGGCGGGCGCCGGCCGCCCGGCTCCGCCACTCCGCTGTCGGCCGTTCCACGATCTTGACCTTCCACGGCCGGTCCGGCGGGTACCGGACCACGACGATGCCACGCGGCCGGTAGTCGGGGAGGTCGACGAGATTGACGTGCTGCACGACTTCGACGCCATACGCCGACGCGTCGTCCGGAGCGACCGTCAGCTCGAAGCGGACCGGTATGTCGCCCGTCTCGCCCCCGATCGCTTTGAGGTCCTCGATCATCGCGAGCGCCGTGACGGGTGCGACGGCCGCCTCCCTGGCGCGCCGCGGGATGCCGGCCAGGTGGAGAAGCAGGCCGTAGACCGCGGGCAGGACCAGTCCGCCGACGAACAGCGGGACGCGCTCGACGACGGCGCCGACGACGAGAGCGGCCAAGGACGCCCCGCTCACCCCACCGGTCAGGAAACCTCGTGCGAGGGCGACCGGGTGGTTGTGCGTGGGCCGCGCGCTCTCGGTGATCGCCATGCGGTGATTCTGCCGTGCGGAGAAGACGGCCGGAAGGTGCCCGGCCGGCTGTTCACGGCTCCCCGTCCGACCTGTTCACGCGCTGTTTCGCCGTTGCTCGGGCGGGCCGGGGGGGATGACGCCCGAACCGGCGGAGGCCCGGCCGTCCGGCCACGGGCGCTCGGCCGCCGCCCGTACGGCCTCCGGCCTCCGGTCACGGCACGCCCGACAGAGAGCCGCCGTGAGCTGACGGCCCATCGGGGCACGGCAGTTGATGGCGCCCGCGTGGCGCGTCCGGCGTTCAGCGCAGGATTAGCAGCACGGCCAGTGCGACGAGAAGGGAGTCGATCCTGTCCAGGAGGCCGCCGGAGCCGGGCAGCCAGCGGCCGGTGTCCTTGGCGCCGGCACCTCTCTTGATCATGGATTCGAGGAGGTCGCCGACCGGACCACCGACCGCGACCGCCACCGCCATGGGCCAGCTGAACGCGGACAACACGACGAGCGCGCCGAGCCCGGCCGCCGCCCCGGCCAGCGTCCCGCTCCACCGCTTGGCCGGTGACAGTGGCGACAGCCGGGGCCCGCCGAGCCGCCGACCGGCGAAGTACGCCACGATGTCGGCGACCGACACCGCGACGAACAGCGCGAGCGCGCTCGCCCCCAGCGGCACCAGCGCGGCCAGCGCACTCAGCCAGACGAGACCCAGCAGACCCGCTCCGAGCCGGTACAGACCACGGTCCGCGTCCCCGGCCAGCAGCGGTACCGCGGCCACCGCGAGCGCGCAGACCGCGGCCACCCGGAGCACCTGTCCGGGCGCCAGCCACGCGGCCAGTACGATCCCTGCGACGCCCGCGGCCAGCACCAGCCGGTCCGCGCGGCCGAGCCGCATCAGCCCGCCGTACTCCAGCACGGCGATCACCGCCACGGCGATGGCGATGGCAGCCGTCCCCGGGCGGCCCAGCCAGAACGCACCGGTGACCAGCGGCACCCCGACCGCCCACGCGCACCACCGGATCCGCAGCTCGCGGCGCCGGGAAGCCGCCACGGCGACGCCGCTCAGCGCCAGCGCCCCACCGAGGCAGGGCGCCAGCGAGGCCACCGTGATCACCGGGCGTAACCGGTTGCCGTAACGCCCTCGGGCACGGAAAGGCGCGTGGCCGGACGCGGCGGCAGCAGCGGGCGCAGCGCGGCCCCGAAGGCGGCCACGATGCGCGCGTTCTCGGCGGTGTCCTTGACCGCGACGCGCAGGGTCCGCCCCTGGTACAGCGACGACAGCGGTGACAGGTCGCGCAGGTACACGTCGTGACGGCGGCACTCGGCGACGACCTGCGCAGCGCTCGGCCCGCCGGCCGGCAGGGTCACGTTGAGGAAGTTCGCCACCGACTCCTCGACCACCACCGTCTCGTGCGAACCCGCCAGCCCGGCGGCCAGCCGGCGACGCAGCGTGCCGGTGCGCAGCCAACAGCCGCTGTAGTACGCCGGGTCGCGCAGGGCTGCCACAGCGGCGAGCTGCGCGGGGAGGCTGACCGGCCAGGGCGGAGTCCAACGGCGCAGCAGGGCAGCGGTGTCGGGCTCGGCCACCAGGTAGGCGGCCCGCATGCCGGACAGCGCGTACATCTTCGACAGTGAGGTGCAGACCACCACCCGCGGGTCCGTCGCGGCCAGTCCGGCGAGCGACTCTGCCGGGTCGACGTAGCCCAGGTACGCCTCGTCGATCCACCAGCGGGTCCGGGCCGGTGCGGCGGCGATGAGGGAGCGCAGGTCCGCGGCCGGCGCGTGGCGGCCGGTCGGGTTGTTCGGGTTGACGATCACGACGAGGTCGTAGCGGCCGGACCCGACGGCTGCGGACAGCCGCGCCGGATCGATCCGCCAGCCGTCCTCGCGGCGCAGCCGGAACCGGTCCACCCGGCAACCGATCACTCTCTCCGTGACGTGGGCGTACTCGCCGTAGCCCGGGTCCATCAGCAGCACCCGGCTCTCGGGAGTCAGCCACCGGCCGAACGCCCGGAAGATCAGGTCGGAGGAGCCGGCACCCACCACCAGCGTCTCGGCCGGCAGCGCCCGGACCGCGGCGATCTCCGCCACCAGACCCTCGGCGCCGGTCGGCGGCGACGTCCGGGCCGCCCACGCCGGATCCTCCGCGAGCGCCGCCCGCACCCCCGGCGCCGGCGGGAACCAGGCGTCCAGTACGTCGGCCGCGACGACCTCGTGGCGGCGGTGCAGGCTGCGGAAGTCCGTGCCGATGGCGGTGAACGAGGCGCCACCGTGCTCGCAGCCGTCGGGTCCGGGAGCGAACGGCACATCCAGCCGCCAGTCCACAGCGGACCGCAGCCGCTGCACCAAGGCGCGGTAGCGGTCCGTCGTGACCCGCGTCAGTTCGCTCACGTCGGCGGTCAGCACCTCGAACGTCAACGCACCGCAGCGCACGGTACGGCCGACCGGGCGCAGGCCCGCGGCCAGATACATGGCGAGCAGGTCGGTGCGCCCCATGGCCACCACACGGCGGCCACCTCGGGCCGCGATCCAGCGCAGCGCCGCGTACATCAGCAGCGGAGCCGCCGCGCCGGTGCGATGGCGCGGCTCGACGGTGAGCACGCGCACCTCGAACACGTCGTCCTCGGTGAGGAGCGGCAACTCGTCACGGGTCACGTACTTGTCCAGCGCGTACCGGCCCGTCCACGGCGGGGTCACGCTGACGAAGCCGACGCGGTCCGCATCTCGCGCCGCGACCAGGTAGACGTTGTCACCGTCCAGACCGTCGCGAAGCCGCCCGGCCGCATTCGGCGCGTGCTGGCCCAACTCCTGTGCGTACACCCGGTGGCGCAGTTCGTGGATCCAGTCGAGATCCTCCGCGGTGGCAGCGCGCAGCTGTAGTTCATGGCCCATGAGCACCTCTTTCGACGCGGGGTGGGGCCATGTCATCGTGGAGGACGAAGATCGGCCGCGACTGAGCCGAGCGACACGATCGGCCTGAGTACGCGTACTCAGGCGTGGGCGTCCGTGGCGTGCCGGTGCGCGGCGCCGGCGGAGAGCGGTGCCCCGGGGGCCCGTGCCGTCAGGGCCGGGGCCGCAGTTCGGGGGTGGCCGGGGGCGGCCCGTCAGGTTGGTGATGAGTTCGGTGCAGAGCTCGCGGAGCCTGATGTTGCGGTGCTGGGAGGCCGAGCGCAGGATGTCGAACGCCTCGTGAGCGGTGCAGCGGCGTTGGCCCATGACCACGCCGAGGGCTTGGTCGATGACGCTGCGGGACTGCATGGCGGTCTGGAGCTGCTCCGCGAACTCCTGCGTGTCGCTGATGCGTTGGGCCAGCGCGATGCCGCCGGTGGCCTGGGCGGCCAGGGACCGCAGGGCGGCGAGGTCGGTCCGCTGGAAGGCGTTGGGCGGACCGGCATAGAGGTTGAGGGCGCCGGCGGTGTGGGTGTGGGCGGCGATCGGCAGGGAGAAGGAGGAGCGGATTCCGCAGGACATGGCGTACGCGGGGTAGTCGCCCCAGCGGCGCTCGTCGAGCATGTCGGGGACGGAGACCTCCGCGTCGGTGCGCAGGGCCTGGAGGCAGGGGCCGTCGTCCTGCCCGTACTGCTTCTCGTCGAGTTTGGGAGCCGAGGGTCCCGCGCTGACCACGGTGACGGGCCGGCCGTCGCGCCGCAGGGTGACTCCGGCGCCCTCGGCGCGTGACAGTTCCAGGGCGGCGTCGGCCAGCGTCTGGAGGAAGTCTTCGAGGGAGTCGGTCTCCAGCAGCCACTGGGTGATGTGGCTGCCGCCGTACGCGTCGTCGGCATTCATCGTGTGTTCCCTCGCAAGGTCCCGGGCCCCGTAGGTCGGCATCTGTCGTGCCACCGGGGTCGACGGAGTCCAAGGTCCGAAGGAACATCCTCCAGTGCGTCCACTGCCTGGCACCGGCCGACGGTCGGCGTGGCGTGGCCTCTGCCTCTCACGCTACTCCTGCGCCGCATAAGCCGAGCTTTCAAGGCTTATTTACGCATATGACGGGAACTCGGCGTGGGCAGTGGTCGCCGCGGGTCTCCGGCCGGGCGGGCGATCGTCCGGTGCGGATGAGGGAGAGCCGTGGCCGTTCGGATAGGGGTAGAGGAAGAGTTTCATGTGCTGGACATCGAGAGCGGGCTGCTGGTGCCACGCGCCGGTGCGGTCCTCGGCCGCCTGCGCCTCAGGCCCGATTTCACCGCCGAGCTGCAGCGGTCCGCCGTCGAGTGGAACAGCGGGGTGCACGCCTCCCTGGACTCCCTGCACGCCGACCTGGTCAAGGCACGGCTACGGCTCGACGCGGCGGCCTCCGGCCTCGGACTGGCCGTCGTGGCGGCCGGGACCGTGCCTCTCGCGCGAGTGACCACGGGCGATGTCACCCCCGACCCCCGCTACCGGCACATGGCCGACGCATACCGGCAGGTCTCCGACGAGCACCTCGTGTGCAGCGCCCAGGTCCATGTCGATGTGACGGATCGCGACACGGCCGTACGGATCATGTGCGCGGTCTCCCGCTGGCTGCCCCCGCTGCTCGCCCTGTCCGCCAGCTCACCGTTCTGGCTGGGCACGGACACCGGATACGCCAGCTGGCGCGCGATGCTGTGGCAGCGGTGGCCCACCTCCGGGCCGGCCGGCTGCTTCGCCGGAGCCGACGCGTACGACGCCACCGTCACCGGGCTGGTCCGCTCCGGGGTGATCAGCGATCCGGGGATGGTCTATTACGACGTACGGCCCTCCGATCACCAGCGGACGCTGGAACTGCGCATCTGTGACGCCTGCCCGCGTGCCGAGACGGTCGTGCTCGTCGCGGGGCTGTTCCGCGCCCTGGTCGAGGACGCGCGTGCCCGGCTGGAGGAGCCCGCCGGCCGGGGCGTCCCCTGCGACGGGCGGCACGAGTGGCTGCGGGCCGCGGACTGGCGGGCGGCCCGCGCGGGCCTGGAGGGCGAGCTCGTCCATCCGGAGACCCGGCTCGCCGAGCCCGCCGACGCCGTCCTGCGCGACATGCTCCGGAGGCTGCGTCCCGCCCTGGAGGCGGCCGGTGACTGGGACGCCGTGCGGGTCCTCATGGACGAAGCCCTGGCGCGGGGCAGCGCGGCGCACCGACTGCGCGGGATCGTCGAGCGCGAGGGGCTGCTCGCGGGCGTCGCGACACTGGTCGCCGAGACCCGGGGCGAGCGCCGGCCGGGCCCGTCGCCCACGGCGGCGCGCCGGCCTGGCCCCGCACTCACGGCCGTGCACCGCACCGGCACAGCGGCTGACGCCGCTCCGGCACGGGCCGTCGTTCCCGGCTGGGGGAAGAGAACCGTCGGCGGCTGACTTACCGACTTCAGAGCCTCGCGTCCAGTGGGTTCACGGTCTTTCACTCCTTCGCGGCAACTGTGGGCACAACCTGTCCCAGCGGCATCACAGCGGCAGTACTTTTGCCGCCGCATCCCTCGACACAGGATCGACCGGCCGCCATGCTCGTCACCCCGTGCGGCGTCGTCCATGGGGGTTCGTCCGTGGGGGTTCGGCCGCGTGCCGGTGTTACCGGTGTGTCTCGTCCGCCCGACAGTGCGGCGCCGTAAGGGAGTTGACGGATCATCAGGGGGAGCGACGTGTCTGGGGTGAGCCTTCCGGAACACCGGTACAGCCGCACGGAGGCCACGCGCCTGCTGTGTGCCGGTGTCTATCAGGACGCGGGATTCCGACGTCGCGTCATCGAGGAACTGCTCGACCACCGCGAGCGGCCGGTCGCGCCGCCCAACGGGATCGACGTCCTGCCCGTCCTCGCGCACGCCCTGCGGGTGACCCGGCAGGAGGCGCGTGCCGCACTGCTGATGCTCGGAGCCTGGGTGGGCTTCTTCCTCTCCGACGTGATCATGTTCTGGGACAGCCTCTCCGACCGCTGGGGCGACGGCGCCGACGTCCGTTTCAGCGATGTCGTCACCGCCTTCTTCGAGGGCGACGACCGGCTCACCGACGGGACGCCCCTGCCCTGGTCCGTGTTGTACGCGATGGTCTGCCTGGCGCTGTGGTTCGCCCGTACGGCCCGCGGAGGCGGCAGCGCCGCCCGGTCCGCGGGGTTACCGGACCCCGTGGCCAAGGCCGCCGACGGCGCCGGTTCCCTGCTCTCCCTGGGTGCCGCCGCCTTCGCCCTCTTCTACTGGTTCCACTACGTCTTCGGCGTACTCGGCGGCGGCGTCCAGACGCCGTACCCCCTGCTCTTCCCCCTCGCGATGGCGCTCATCGCCTGGTGGTACCAGACCTGGCAGCGCAAGAACCTGTGCCGCCGACTCGCCCGCTGGACCTTTCCCACCGCCACCCAGCCGGAACTGCCCGCGGGACACCGGTACGAGAGCGTGCGCGACGACATCCGTCGCGAGCAGGAGGCCGCGCTCACGCTGTACGGCGACGACAGCCCCTTCGTCGGCCTCGGGGAGCAGGGCACTCCCTGGTCGTTCGCCATGGAACTGCGCAAGCGCACCCGGCGGGCGGGCGAGGCCGACAGCGCGGCGACCGGCCCCGGCACGAAGGACGCCGGCCCGCTGCCCCGCCAGACCGGCAGCCCCGACGGCGGTGCTTCGCCCGACCGGATCAGCAGCCCCGACGGCGGTGCACCGGCCCACCCGATCAGCGGCCCCCTCACCGCCGACTCCGCGCTTTCCATGATCGAACCGCAGCTGACCCGGCTGCGCGAGTCCGCCGCCCTGAGCGGCCGGGACCGCCTCCGGGACCTGGAGGTCGAGCGGTTCGTCTACCTGCCGGGAGGCGTGGCACGCGACGAGGAACTCGAGGTCGGCGGCGTCCCCGACCCGGCCGCCCTGCCTCATGGAGCGGGTCGACGGCGCGGCCGGTCCGTCTACGACCCCGCCCAGGTCGCCGCCCACCTCCGCGAAGCCGTCGACGAGGGCGGCGAGGGCCGACGGGTGTTCCTGCGCGTCCGCGTCGGCGCCTGGCACGAACAGGTCGTCGTCACCGTCCTCGTCCGCGTGCACACCCAGGGCCGCATGCTCATGCTCGAAGTGCTGCCCTTCGTCCTCAGCCCCGTCCGCAGGGAGTTCCGCGCCGTCGACACCTTCGTGGACCGGCTTCCCGAGACCTGGGTGCGAGCGGCACTGCGCGCCCTGCGGCAGGCGCCCGTGGTCGCGGTCGACACCGGTGTCGGAGGACTCGCCACCCTGCGCGACACGCTGGTGGGCGGCTGGAAGGACACTCAGGGGCTCCCGGACGTGCCGAGGGTCTCGCTGCGCGAATCGGTGAGCACCAACCGCCTGTCGGCCTTCCAGCGGATGGACAGCACCCGCTATGTGAAGACGATCCAGGAACGCATCGTCAACGGAGTCCGCGAAGCCCTCAAGGCGCACGGCTACCGCACCGAGGAGTTCGAGCAGCACGTCTACCAGCTCAGCGGCGGCAGCGTCTTCATCAAGGACATGTCCGGCGGCGCGGTGGCCACGGGCAGCCACGGTCGTGCCGCCCACCACGACGGCCCGCCGCCCCCGTCGGCGACCCGCGCCGACCACACGCCCTGACACCCGAAACCGTACGCCCTGAGAGAGGGGACTCCCCAGATGTCGAGCAGCCCAGACAGCGGTCCGGAGCAGCCGCCGAGCAGTGGAGGCGGCGTGAGTATCGGCTCGATGACCGGAGGGTCGATCGCCACCGGCAGCCACGGTACGGCGACGTCGTACAACACCACCGGCGCGGGACCGGACCCCCGCCACGCCGAACTCCTCGCCTCCATCCGGGAGTTGCGCGGAGCGCTGCCGCCGGTGGCGGACCGCAGCGAGGTGGACGCGGAGCTCGACGGCGAACTCGCCGAGGCCGAGGCCGAGATCGTGACGGCAGGTACCGCCGGCAGCGGCCGTCTCGCCCAACTCCTCGGCGGAGTACGGAGTTGGCTGGGTTCCCAGGGCGCCGCCGTCGGCGCGGTCGCCTCGGCCACCGCCGTCGTCCAGGGTGTCGCCCAACTGCTCGGCTGATGAGCGGACCACCCGATGACGGACACGCCACTGGGGCGCGGAGGAGGCAGCGATGAGAGTGTTCGACACCGAACGGCAGGAGTGGGCCGGGTCACGACGTGAACGCCTCTTCCACGCCGAGCAGTACCTCGACCTGCCGCGTCAGCGGAACGTCCTCCAGCGCACGGCGATCGTCCTCGCCGTGTGCGCGGTGGCCTTCGGCACCTGGGCCCTGGCCTGGAAGGACGAACCGAAGCCCTACCGTCCGCCCGCCGAGGAGGGGGCCGTCGAACCGGGCGTGACCGACGACGGCGTCACGGGGGAGGAGACGACGGCCGGTCCGAGCGTGACGGCGTCGGCGTCGCCACCCTCGGGCTTCCTGGATCCGGCCGACCCGGAGGGCTTCCGTATCGCCCTGCCCGAGGGCTGGTCCCGCGAGAGCACCCCGTCGCAGTACGGCATCGACATCGTCGAGTACCGCGCTCCCGACGGCATCCGCCGGATCCAGGTCTTCCAGCTCCTGGAGGACTCCGCGCACTCCTCGGTGGTGGAGGCCCAGAAGACGGCGAGCAAACTGGACGGCTACGACAAGATCCAGCTGGACTACGTGCCCGACCCGTCGGGTAACGAGGCGGCCGAGCACGAGTACACGGCGGACGAACTCAGCGGCGAACCCACCGCCGGCTCCGCGTACCACGTCATCGACCACCGCTTCGAGGCCGCCGACGGCGAGAACTACGCCCTCATCGTCTACGGCGCACAGGGCGACGGGACCGAGGACGAACGCGCACTGCTCGACACGGCCCGCGCATGGTTCTGCCCACCGTCCATGGAATGCCCGGCGCCGGAGCCCTCCTGACTGCTGCCCCTCGGGCCTCGGCGGGTGACGCGGCATGATGGAGCCATGATCACGATTCATCTGAAGTACGAGATCGACGCCGACAAGCTCGAGGACTTCGAGGAGTACGGCCGCCGGTGGGTCGGGCTCGTCAACCGCTTCGGCGGGACCCACCACGGCTACTTCCTGCCGAGCGAGGGCGACAGCGACATCGCCTACGCCCTCTTCTCCTTCCCCAGCCTCGCCGCGTACGAGCAGTACCGCGCGAACAGCATGGAGGACCCGGAGTGCCAGGCAGCCTTCGAGCTGGCGCGCAGCACCCGCTGCATCAAGCGGTACGAGCGCCGGTTCCTGCGGCCGCTGGACGGCTTGGCGCAGCCGCAGCCGCAGCCGTAGCCCCGGAGCCGCAGGCAAGGGTGGTGGTCGGGGGAGCCCGGCGCGGGGCCGGTCGGGCACGTTCTCAGGCGGGCGGAATGAGGAAGTCGAACTCGGGCCGCTCCCACCCCACGGCGGGCGGGTTCGCGGGGGCGGTCCCGGTGCGCACGGCACCCACGCCGCGGTAGAAGCCCTCGGCGGGGGGATGGGACACCACCCGGACCCGGTCGAGCCCCGCGGCGCGTGCCTCGGACTCCATGTGCGCGACGAGCAGCCGCCCGACCCCACGCCCCTGTGCCTCATCGGCGACGAACAGCAGGTCGAGTTCCCCCGAGGCGAGGAGCAACGAGTAGAAACCGATCACCCGGCTCTCGCGCTCGTCGTCCGTGACGGCCACGAACACGCGGTGGGCCTCGATGTAGTCGGGCCGGACCCGGTAGTCCGCGACCATGTCCGCGTACTGCCCATCATAGGCGCGAGAGCCACGCACGAGCCGCGTGAGGCGTCTGGCGTCCCGCGCGACGGCCCGCCGCACGGTGACGGGCCCGCTCCTCGGCGTAATGCTCGACTTCATACGGAGAGTATTACGCACCGGGGACGCCCTCGCACGGACGCCATGGCCCCCTCCCGTCGCTCACGTCACGACCGGGCGCCGCCCGTGGACGTCGACCGGGCACGCCGGACGGGGAAGAACGTCGGGACGGGATCATGCGCGAGGTAGTCCAGGACGAGGCGGTTGACCTGCTCGGGCTTCTCCATGGGCAGCGCGTGCGACGTGCCGGGGACGACGGCCAGTTCGGCGTCGGGGACGGCGCGATACAGGGCGATCGTGTGCTCGAGCGTCACCAGGTCGTCGTCCCCCACGACCACGAGTGTGGGTGCGGTGATGCGACCCAGGTCGTCCATGGAGATGGTCGGCTGGGTGCGGATCATGTCGGCGACCTTCTCCGCCACGATCGGCCAGTGCCCGGCACCGTCGGGTGACGCCGCCGCGTACAGGTCACGGAACATGGCCATGTCCGGCGCGTCGGGCCGCATGTGGTCGAGCATCTCCGGAGCGGCCGAACTCTGCGGGCCCGGAAGGAAGTTGGCTCCCATGACCACCAGCTTCCGGGTCAGATCCGGGCGGGCGACGGCGACCAGGAGGGCCACGATCCCGCCGTCGCTCCATCCGACGAGGTGGGCCGGACCACCGACGACCGACTCGATGAAGGCGATGGTGTCGTCGGCCATGGCCCGGTAGGAGAGCGGTCCGTCGACGTCGGGAGTGTGCCCGTGCCCGCGACGCTCGGGAAGAAACAGCCGGAAGCGCTGCGCGAACGCGGCTCGCTGCGCACCCCAGGTGTCGTTCGTGCACAGACCGCCGTGCAGGAGGAGCAACGGATCTCCGGCGCCCTCCGACTCGTACCAGGTCCGCACTTCGGGGAGCTGCACGTATGTGCCCGTTGCGCCCATCGATCCAGGCCTCCCTCGACTGCCGTCGACACCCGTCAGTCTCCTCGGCCCGCCGGACGGCCCGCAACACGAGGAGCTGATCCCGGAACCCGTGCACCGGTGGGTCGTATACGTCGCCACCTCGGGTACTCGTCGCCACGGGCCCGACGGGGCCCCGGCATCGCGAGCAGAACGGAGCGCACAGATGAGCACGGTCAAGGAAACGGTGGAGGTCGCCGTTCCGGTCCACACCGCCTACAACCAGTGGACGCAGTTCGAGGAGTTCCCGCACTTCATGGAGGGAGTGGAAGAGGTCCGGCAGGTGGACGACCGCCACAACCACTGGACGACCAAGATCGGTGGAACCCGGCGTGAGTTCGACACCGAGATCGTCGACCAGCTCCCGGACGAACGCATCACGTGGCGCACCATCGGCGGAGACACCAAGCAGAAGGGCACGGTCCACTTCGAGCGCCTGGACGACATGCACACGCGGGTGGAGCTGGTCATGGACGTCGAGCCCAGCGGGGTCGCGGACAAGGCGGCGGACGCGCTCGGCACGATCGACCGGCGCGTGAAGGGAGACATGAAGCGCTTCAAGCAGTACATCGAGGAGCGCGGCAGCGAGTCCGGGGCGTGGCGCGGACGCATCAGGCCCGGCGACGCCGGCTCCTCCTTCTGACCGACGGATCTGTCCCTCTGCCCCAGGAGGGCGCTACGGAGCGAGGTGATCCGCAGGGCTGGGAAGATGCCTCCATGAGCTACTTCTCGACCCTTGGCACGGAACCTGGTGGCGACCGGCAGGACCCGGCGCGGCCGGCGCGAGCCGAGCCCGGCCGCTGGCCGAAGCTGGAGGCCGCGCTGGCCGCGATCAACCGGGACCTGTCGGCGACCCTGCCGGGTCAGGACGCGCTGGTACTGATGAACGTTCCGTCCTGGGAGCCCGAGCCCCGGACCGCTGTCGCCGGGGATCAGGTCTACGTGGGGATGGCGGACGGCCGTTGGCACGGAAACGCGGTGAACGTGTGTGACCTGGAGGAGGGTGACCCGCGCGAGCCGCAGGACGCGATGACAGTCCTGAGCGTGGTCGCGGAGGCCGCGCAGGAGACCGTCATGGAGCTGCGCCGACAGGTCTGGCCGATCTGCTGGGTGCACAAGATCGGCTTGCATCAGCGTCCCGCGGGGACCACGGCCGACTGGTGCGGGGAGGAAACGGACCCGGGGGGCCCGCCG
>NZ_MUBA01000125.1 GCF_002154575.1 Streptomyces bobili | reverse complement strand
TGGGCGGTGCGTAAGCGGGAGTTGACGCCGCTGTCGTCGTCGCGCTGGGCGGGCAGTATCACCAAGGCGTCGCATGACCAGTGGGCGCTGGCCCGGCGCTGTCAGCTCGCGCACATGCAGAGCCTGGAAGCGGGCGTCCGCACCATCGCCGGCCGGTTGTCGCTGCCGGTCGGGCAGAAGGGGACGAAGACGGCGCCGGGGGGTTACCGGTCGCGGCGGGAGTGGCATGCCAAGGCGCGGCGGCTGCGGGTGCTTCAGGACCGGCTGGCCGCCGCGCGGGCCGACCGCGACGCCGGAGCCGTGCACGTCGTACGGGGCGGCAGACGTCTGGCCCGCACCCGGCATCACCTGGCAGCGGCCCGGCTCACGCAGTCCGACTGGCGCGGGCGCTGGGAGGCGGAGCGCTGGTTCTGCCAGGCGGACGGTGAGTCCGGCAAGCGCTACGGCAACGAGACGATCCGTATCAGCGCGGACGGCGAGGTGAGCATCAAGCTGCCCGCACCGCTGGCATCGCTGGCGAACGCCCCGCACGGACGGTACGTCCTGGCCTGCCGGGTCGCGTTCGCGCACTGGGGCACCGAGTGGGCGGACCGGGTCGCGGCCGACCGGGCGGTCGCCTACCGCATCCACTACGACACGGGACGGGGCCGCTGGTACCTGACCGCCTCCTGGCAGATCCCGCCCACCCCCATCCTCCCCATCGAGGCGGCGCTCGCCCATGGCGTGGTCGGCGTGGACATGAACGCCGACCACCTCGCCGCCTGGCACCTCGACGCCCACGGCAACCCCACCGGCGCCCCGCGCCGCTTCTCCTACGACCTCAGAGGCACCGCGGCCCACCGCGACGCCCAGGTCCGCCACGCCCTCACCCGCCTCCTGCACTGGGCCCGAGCTTGCGGTGTGAAGG
>NZ_MUBA01000124.1 GCF_002154575.1 Streptomyces bobili | reverse complement strand
CCCGCTGGAGGCGGCGCTCGCGCACGGCGTGGTCGGCGTCGACATGAACGCCGACCACCTCGCCGCCTGGCGCCTCGACGCCCACGGCAACCCCACCGGCGCCCCGCGCCGCTTCTCCTACGACCTCAGAGGCACCGCCGAGCACCGCGACGCCCAGGTCCGCCACGCCCTCACCCGCCTCCTGCACTGGGCCCGAGCTTGCGGTGTGAAGGCGATCGCGGTGGAGGACCTGGACTTCGCCGCGGAGAAGACCCGCGAGAAGCACGGCCGCAAAAAGCGGTTCCGCCAACTGATCTCCGGCATGCCCACCGCCAAGCTCCGCGCCCGGCTGGCCTCGATGGCCGACCAGAGGGGTGTCGCGGTCATCGCGGTGGACCCGGCCTACACCAGCCGGTGGGGCGCCCAGCACTGGCAGAAACCCCTCACCGGCACGACCCGTCAGACCACTCGCCACGACGCGGCTGCCGTGGCGATCGGAAGGCGCGCCCAGGGACACCCGATCCGGCGACGGACGGCACCGCCCCCACACGACCGGAGAGATCGTGCGGGGCATCGGACCGTCCAGGCCGGACCAGGCGTCCTTGGGCGTGAGGGAACCCGCCCCCGCATCCCCGGACCACGGACACGATCCGTCGGCGCCGGACGCGGAGCGAACGCGGGCAACCAGAACGCCCAACACCGTCCGGGGCGTTCGGCCGAGCAGGAGACCTGGCAACAGGACTCACTCCCGCTCAGCCTTTAGGAACGGTACGTGCAGGCGTTGTCAGCGGTGGCTCAGGACATTGATCACTCGGCCGTTGGGGTCGCGGACGAAGAACCGCCGTACGCCCCACTCCTCGTCCCGCAACGGGTGCACGATCTCCGCGCCGCTGTCCCGCATGACCGCGTACGCCGCGTCCACGTCATCCACCTCGACGCTCATGTCCGGCGTGACCGGAGCGGTCCTGTCGCTGGCCATGAAGCTGACCTGAGCCGCCGGAGTGGACGGCGAGGCAAGCGTGACGATCCAGCCGAGATCCATGACCTCGTCGAATCCCAGCAGGCCGTAGAACTCCCGGCTTTCCGGCATCGCGTCCGACTGGACGACGGGCATGACACGGCGAACGGTCATCGACGGCTCCACGTGGGTGATGGCGTGTCTCCTCGGCTCACCAGCAGTCTCCTACCTCGGATCCGCTTCCGCACGCAGGTCGGTCAGACGGTCCGTGTGACCGTCACTGCCCATCGGCGACGGGCACCAGATCGTGGATCATGAAGTGGAGTTGCACGTCGTCCGTCGACTCGGCCCATAGCCCCTCGGCGTCGAGCACGGAAGCCGCGACCAGTCGCGCCTCGGCCACCAGTTCGGGCTGGTAGCCGAAGCCCGGCCAAGGCAGAACGGGAAAGCCGTTCTCCTCACCGAACCGCCGCACCCGTTCGATGTCGCCCAGGACGGCCTGCGGCAGCGACTCGTTCGCCCAGGACCACAGCCAGGTCTGCTGGGCGAGGCTGACGCTGCCGATCATCGTGAGTCGGCCGCTGAGGAACACCTTCGCGTCACGCCACCACGTGATCCGCGCGTCGTCCATCGACCACTCGTACCGGACGTCCCCCGACAGGCCGAAGCGCTCGACCATGAGGGCCTGTCGCGAGCGGGCACGCTCTCGGGCGGCGTCCACGACCGCCTCCCAGCCCGGATGGTCATGGTTCGAGCGGTCGTTCATCGTGTCTCCTCACCCACCACTGTCGGCAAGATCCTCTCACCCGTCGCCGCGAGCGGCGGAAGACGTCGCGGCAAGCGTTCGAGTGGGGCCCTTCCGACAACTCCCTCGGGTCGTCGCCCGGCCCAGCCGGACTAGTGTGTCGTGTCGTGACAGTGTTGATCGTCGGTGGATCCGGATTCCTGGGTGCCGAGTTGGTCCGGCAAGCGGCGGTGGCCGGGCACCCGACCGCGGCGACCTACGCGACCAGGCGGCCCCAGAGCATTCCAGGGGTCCAGTGGCACGCCCTCGACCTACGGGATCCCGCACGTGTCGAAGCGGTCATGGCCGAGGTCCGCCCTCGTGTCGTCATCAACGCGTCGAGCGGCATGGCGGACTGGGCGGTCACGGCAGAGGGCCCTGTCCGGCTGGCGATGACTGCGGCGAAGTCCGGCAGCCGGCTGGTCCATGTCTCCAGCGACGCCGTGTTCTCCGGCACCCGCGTCCACTACGACGAGTCCTGCCTGCCCGATCCCATCACCCCGTACGGGGCGGCGAAGGCCGCCGCGGAGACGGGGATCCTTCTCGTGCAGCCGGACGCCGTGGTCGCCCGTACCTCGCTGATCATCGGCGACGGCCGGTCCGTCCACGAACGTACGGTGCACGAACTCGCCACCGGGGCTCGCGCCGGCGCCCTGTTCACCGACGACGTCCGTTGCCCGGTACACGTGACCGACCTGGCCACGGCTCTGATCGAGCTCGCGTCGGGAGAGTCGAACGGCATCCACCATCTCGGTGGAAGCGATGCCCTGAGCCGCCACGAACTCGGCATCCTCATAGCCAGGCGCGACGGACTCGACGGCTCCCGGCTGCCCGCCGGCCTGCGGGCGGACAGCACCCTCCCCGGACCCCTGGACGTACGTCTCGACAGCCGCGCGACCCAGCGGCGGCTGCGCACGACGCTGCGCGGCGGCCACCAGTTCCTCATGCCGACGGCTTGAAGGGGCGGCGGTGCGGTGGTCCTTTGGGGGTCGCCCGCGTCCGGGTCCGGGGTCTGGTCCGGTCCGACGTCAAGAAGAGCACCCGCAGTTGGACCTCCTCCTTGGTGACGCGGATCGCTCAGTGGCGTGATCCCACCCGTATGCTCTCGCGGTGGAGACCTGGACGGAGCAACCTGAGAAGACCGACGTCGAAGCGGTCGTTCGCCGCTATTTCATTCTGCTCCGAGC
This sequence comes from Streptomyces bobili, assembly GCF_002154575.1. GTDB lineage: Bacteria > Actinomycetota > Actinomycetes > Streptomycetales > Streptomycetaceae > Streptomyces > Streptomyces bobili. The sequence continues at coordinate 26,241 of NZ_MUBA01000124.1, read as the reverse complement.
CGGGCGGATTCCTGAGGCCGAACAGCTCGTCGATCACACATCGGTCCGGCATGTGCTCAAGGCGCTCTGGACCGGCTCGGTCGGAGCCGGCGCCGATGCGGACGAGGCGAGTCGCGGCCCGGCGCCTGCCACCGAGTGGGAGCGGAACCTGTCCTGGCTCCGCGAGCTGGATCTCGCAAGCTTTCACTGGGGTCACGCCGGGAGCCACTTCTACGTCGAGATCACCTACCGCGCGCGGATCATCGAGGTGTCGTTGGGCTTCTGGGTCAAGCCGACCGACGCCGGCTGGGTCGTCTCGGGACCGTCCACACTCTGGTAGGACGAAGGCGCGGGGCCGCGACGTGATCCGGGTCTCGGTTGGAGTGCTGATCGCCGTCGCGGTCGTAGCCCCGCCGGATGAGCCGCTTCGAGGGCCCGCCAACGCACGAATCGTCACATGGGAGCGCCAACGCATGAGTACGTCACCATCGCCGTCCGGTGCGGAGCGGGCCGACGGAGCATCCGTCCGGATCGGCGCGCTGGTTCCGCTGACCCGGCCCGGCTGGGTCGAGGCCGGCCGTCACCTGCTCGCCGGGCTCGAATCGGCCGTTCACGACGTCAATGACGCCGGCGGGATCGGCGGACGGCCGCTGGAGCTGGTGGTCCGGGACACCGCGGCTGATCCGCGGAGGGCCGCGGCGGCCGTGGATGAGCTGGCCGGCCTGGGCGTGGCCGCCTTGGCCGGGGAGTATCACAGTGTCGTGGCTCGTGCCGCTGCCGCCAGGGCCGATGCCGTCGGTCTGCCGTTCCTCTGCTCGTCAGCGGTTCTCGACGCGCTCACCGAACAGCCGACGGATTGGGTGGCTCGCCTCGCCCCGGCGCAGTCCCACGGCTGGCAGATCTACGCGGACTTCCTCCTCGGAGCGGGCCACAGCCGCATCGCCGTAGCAGTCGAGCCGAGCGTCTACTGGGCTTCCGGGACCCGCATTCTGCGGGACCACCTCGTTCCACGGGGCGGCAGTGTCATCGAACTCGACATGCGCGCGCTCACTCCCACGGCCATCTGTGACGAACTCGTCGACGCCGGTGCGACAGCACTTCTCCTTCTGGTCGGCCACCCGGAGCCGGCCGTGTCGATCGTCAGGTCCGTCCGCCGGGACCGGCGCCTCGCCGGCATCCTGATCGGTGCTCCGGCCGGACAGCCGGAGTGTGCCGAGTGGGCGGCACTGGGCGACGAGGGTGCCGCGATCCCCTTCCTGCGGTACCTGCCCGATCGCCTCGGCCCTCTCGGTGCACGGGTGGAGACGGTCCTCCGCGAGCGGTTGGCCGAGGCGCCTTCCTTTGTCGCCTTCGAGGGCTACGACACGGTCCTCGTTCTCGCCGATGTGCTGCGCTCCCATGGTGTGGACCGGACGCGCACCGCCGAATCCTGGCCACAGGTAACCGTCGAAGGCACCCGCGGGCAGATCCGGTTCTCCCGCACGCCGGGCATCAGCGTCTGGCAGTGGGCTTGGGCGCCGGTCCAGGTCGTCGACCGAGATCCGGCCGCACCCGATCGGTTCCGGATCCTCCACACCGGCTGAACGAGCCACCCACCGGGACCCCCTGGCGGCGGCTCGGCCGGTGTGGTCGGGGTGGTCGGTCTCACGTCCCAGGGTTGACGGGTCAGTCTGCGGTTGACTCTGCCCGTCGGCGCAGGGTTTACCTCAAGGAGCGGCTAACGACCGGAAGTTGACGGCGACTCCGGCCTTCCGCCGGACGCCGTCGGCACTCTCGCTCTCCTAGTCTCGATGTCGCCGGACGATGTGTCGGCGCACCAGCCCGACGAGGACGGTCACGACGCGTCGCCGTCGGGACTCGCCTTGTCGTGGAAGACCGAAAGCCGAGAGTCAAGGCCGGCACAGCCGGCCACGGGGGAACACCATGAAGAGTGCTGTCTGCAACAACCGTGAGACGTCAGCACGGCCCAGGAGCTGGAAGTCCTGTGCCGTCGGGACCGCCGCTGTCGCCGCGATGCTCGCGTCCACGGCGTGCGAGCCGGGTGAGACCGAGGGCGCGGGCTCCACCGCCTCGGACTGGCCGAGCGCGACGACCACAACGAGCACAACAAGCACGACCGGTTCGGCCGAGCCGGGTGCGGCGGGTTCGGCCGTGGTCACCGACGGGCGATTCGACTCCGGGGACCCGCGGTCATCGTGCGTCAGCCCCGCCGCGGCCTCGGCAGGCTGCGGCGGGGCTGACGGACGATCGGCGTGAGGCGCTCGGTCAGACGCGGTAGAGGTGGATGGTGACCGACCCGTCGTCGCCGGTGATGGTGTACTCACCGGGACCCTCGAACGGCACGCAACCGGCGGCGAGGACGTCGTCGACGTTGATGCCGGTGTCGTCCTCGTCCACGAAGGCGCACACCTCGATGACGGGGTGGTCGACGAACCGCGTCTCGTAGAGACTCGCGTCCGGATAGCGCGGAAGGGTGGGGGTGTTGATGCCGACGTCCGGGTGCTCCCACAGTGCGGTCTGCTGGTCCCAGGGCGCTTGCAGGTAGATCCGGCCGTAGGGCTCGGGCAGGTTGTTGTCGTCACGCTCCTGGGGGTTGGAGAAGTCGATCGAGTACAGGACGGGTCCAGGTGCCGCCTGCGCGGAGGTCGCCGCCCCGCCGAGCAGTAACAGAACTGCCGAGGCAACGGCCGTCAGTCGGCTCACAGACTGGAAACGCATTCCACTCCCCTTTCACCGCGTGTAGTCATTTGACTACACAGAGGGAGCGTAGGCAGAGGAGGACGCCGCTGACCGGGGCCGATGACTAAACCACTCAGCAGACTGACGTGGGGGCTCACCCCGCGTCACCGGGCGCGCCATCCGGCGCACCCGGTCACCTCGCGGAGTCCAGCCGTTCGCGCTGCTCGGCGTCCAGCTTCAGGGTCACTCCGGCGAGCGCCTCGTCCAGTTGCCGGGGCGAGCTGACGCCGACGATCGGTGTGGCGGCGGGGTTGCCTCCGGTCAGCCAGGCGAGCACCACCCGGTTGCGGTTGGTGCCGGTCTCGGCGGCGATCGCGTCCAGTGCCTCGAGTCGGCGGGCGGTGCCGGGATGGTCGTACTCCGTCGGCAGCGGCTTGTCGGCGCGGGTGTAGCCACCGCTGAGCAGCGGCGTGTACGCCCACAGTTCCATGTCCGGATGGTGTTCCAGGTAGTGGAGCACCTCGTCGGTGACCGCACCGAAGCGGTGCACCACGCTGGGCCCGGTTCCCGGCCGCGGTCGCAGGTAGGTGTGGTGCTGCTGCACGGCGGTGAAGCCGGCGCTGCCGTGTGCCCGCGCCAGCTGCCGGGCCCGATCCACCTGCCAGGCGGGGTAGTTGGAGCATCCGAGCCGGCCGACCGTCCCGGCGGACATCAGTTCGCCGAAGGCGGCGACGGTCTCCTCCAGCGGTGTGGCCGGATCCGGCTTGTGAGCCCAGTACAACTCGACGTGGTCCGTGCCGAGTCGGCGGAGACTGGCCTCGATCCCCTTTTTCACCACTTCGGCCGACAGGCCCTCGGCCGACTCCGGGAATCGTCCGGACACGGTCGGCTCGCAGCCGACCTTGGTGCTGATCCTGATCCGGTCGCGGACGCCCGGCCGGCTTGCCAGCCAGCGTCCGAGCAAGCTCTCGCTCTGCCCGCCGAAGCCTGTGGGATCGGCCCAGAACGCATAGCAGTTGGCGGTGTCGATCCAGACGCCTCCCGCGTCCACGAAGCGGTCCAGAAGCTCGAACGACCGTCGTTCGTCCAGAACCGTCCCGAACAGCATGGCCCCGAGGGCCAGTTTCTCCGTCATGTCCCTCACGCTATGCGGATTCGGATCGGCGGTACGCTCCAATGTCGTGGCTGTTTCCCGGACCAATCTCGCGTGGGCGACACTGCTCGACGTCGGCCCCGCGGACGGCGGGCGGCGCCGCCTGCACGATCGGCTGGCGCACGCACTGCGCGCGGCGATACGGGACGGCCGGCTGGCCGAGGGCGCCGTCCTGCCACCGAGCCGAGCGCTCGCCGAGGAACTCGGCTGCTCCCGCTGGGTCGTGACGGAGGCGTACGGGCAACTCGTCGCGGAGGGCTACCTATCCGCCCGGGTGGGTTCCGCCACGCGCGTCGCATGGCTACCGGACGCCGCGCCGCCGGGTCCCCGGGTGCCGCGCGAACCGGCGCGGCCCCCGATCCGGTACGACCTCGCACCCGGCCTGCCCGACCTGCGGGCGTTTCCGCGCCGCCGCTGGGCGGACGCCGTACGGGCGGTCACCGGCTCGGCCGTCCACTACGACCTCGGCCTGCCGGACCCCGCCGGGCACGCGGAGCTGCGTACCACCGTCGCGCGGTACCTGCGGCGCTCGCGCGGCGCGGACACCGGCGCCGGGTCCGTGTCCGTGTGCGCGGGCGTCACCGACGCGCTGGTCCGTACGTGCCGGGCGCTGCGCGCCGAGGGGATCGCCGAGCTGGCGGTGGAGCAGCCGGGGTGGGGGCGGCTGCGGGACGCGGCGACCAGCGCCGGCCTGCGCGTGCATCCGGTGCCGGTGGACCATGACGGGCTTCGCGTCGACCGTCTCGCGCGAACGCCGGCGCGGGCCGTCGTCGTCGGCGCGGCACACCAGTTCCCCACCGGCACGGTGCTGTCCCCCGCGCGCCGCGCCCGTCTGGTGCGGTGGGCCCGCGACGTGGACGGATTCGTCATCGAGGACGACTACGACGCCGAGTTCCGCTACGACCGCCCCCCGGTCGCCGTCGTGCAGGGGATGGACCCCGGCCGGGTCTTCCTCCTCGGCTCGGTCAGCAAGACGCTGTCGCCGGCCCTCGGTCTGGGCTGGCTGGTCGCGCCACCGGCCATGACCCGGGCGCTCCGGGCGGCGAACCTCGTCGCCGCCGCACCGCCCGTGCTGGACCAACTCGCCCTCGCCGCCTTCATCGACCGCGGATGGTACGACGCCCACCTGCGCACTGCGCGGCGACGGTACCGGTCCCGCCGCGACCTGCTGATCCGGACCCTCGGTACCCAGGTGCCGGAGGCGCGGGTCACCGGTACCGCCGCCGGGCTGCACATCCTGCTGCACCTGCCGGACAGCACCGACACCCGCGGAACGGTCCGGGCGGCGGGCGCCGCCGGGCTGCGCCTGGCGGACCTCGACGACTATCGCGCGAACCGGCCGGCCGACCGGGCGCTCGTCCTGGGGTACGGCAACATCGGCGACACCGAGATCCCTGCGGCCGTCGCACTCCTGCGCGACGCCCTGCGTACGTCGGCGGAGCCTGAGGATCGTTGACGCCGGGCCGCTCGGAGCGGGCTCCACTCCGTCCTCACCGTCTGCGGATCACTCGCGCGGGCGGTGTCGCGGATCGGCCAGGGATGTCTCGACCGGTAGCGGAAAGACGTATGGGCGACCAGTCAGGAGGTTGTCGTGGCCGATGAGTTCGCCTTGGGAGAGGTCCTTGCCGCTGCGGAGGACGCCGCGCCGATGGACTCCGTCGATGTCGTGGCACGTTACGTGCAGAAGCGCTTCGGTGCCGTCTCGGTGTCCTTTCTGTTCCTGGATTTCGTCGGCCAGGAGCTCGTGCGGCTCGCCGCTGCCGACGATGCCGGAGCCGGCGGAACCAGCCCGGTTCGCATCCCCTTGCAGGGCAGCGTCCACCAACTGGTTCTCCGTGATCAGCGACTGCACCACGAGCAGGACGCCGAGGGCAGGCAGCGGGTCATCGCACCGGTCACCAACCGTGGCGACTGCATCGGTGTCCTGGAGATGACACTCCCCCACACCGACGGGGACGTGCTGCGAGACGTGTCGGAGGCCGCCCACACTCTCGCCTACATCATCGTCACCGACCGTCGCTTCACGGACGCGTACCAGTGGGGGCAGCGCACCACCGCGCTGACACTGGCGGCGGAGATCCAGCATCAGCTGCTTCCCTCCGCGTCCTGCTGCGAAGCGCCCCAGTTCACCCTCGCCTGCGCGCTCGTACCCGCGGACGACATCGGTGGCGACACCTACGACTACAGCCTGGACCGCGACGCCCTGCACCTGTCGCTGACCGACGCCATGGGCCACGACGTCGACTCGGCACTGCTGGCCACCCTGCTGCTCGGCGCCCTGCGCGGCGCCCGGCGCACAGGATGCCACGTCGCCGAGCAAGCGCGTCAGGCCCACCAGGCGCTGCTCGCCCACGGGCGCGGTGCCATGGCGACCGGGCAACTGCTCTGCGTCGACCTCACACGGGCGCGCATCGAACTCGTCAACGCCGGACATCCCTGGCCCCTGCGGCTGCGCGACGGCGTCGTGCAGGAGGTTCCCCTCTCCGTCAACCTGCCCTTCGGTGTCCCCTCCCCGGTCCCCTACCGCGTCCAGGAACTCGACCTGCGTCCCGGCGACCGGATCATCCTCCTCACCGACGGCATGCAGGACCGCGAAGCCGCCTCGGTCGACCTGCCCGTACTGCTTCGCCGGACCCGCCACCTGCACGCGAGACAGACGGTCCAAGAGCTGACGGAGGCGGTGAAGGACGCCTGCCACGGCCGTCCCCGGGACGACGCCAGCGTCATCTGCCTGGACTGGCACGGCGGGATCGGCGGTCACTGACACCACCGACGGCGTGCGCACCGGCTCGGAACGGCCGCCTGAAGTGCCCGGTGGCCGGCATGAGCGTACGGTTTCCAGTGGCGCAGGGGGCTGCCCTCCGCACAGGGAGAGGCGTGCTTCGGCGTGCTGCCCCGCGCCCTCCTCCCTCGCGGCGCGCACTGCCGCCGACCCCGGCCGATCAAGCGGAAGGTTTCCGTCATGGGCACAGTCACCATCGACGACGGCACCGTCATCTTCTACAAGGATTGGGGTCCCCGCGACGGTCAGCCGATCGTCTTCCACCATGGCTGGCCGCTGAGCGCCGACGACTGGGACAACCAGATGCTGTTCTTCCTGCAGCACGGCTACCGGGTGATCGCCCACGATCGCCGCGGTCACGGCCGCTCCACCCAGACGGCGACCGGCCACGACATGGACACCTACGCCTCCGACGTGGCCGCCCTCACCGACGCGCTCGACCTGCGGGGCGCCGTCCACATCGGGCACTCGACCGGCGGCGGCGAGGTCGCACGCTACGTCGCCCGCGCCGCACCGGGCCGGGTGGCGAAGGCCGTACTCGTCAGCGCCGTGACACCGATCATGGTCAAGTCGGACTCCAACCCGGGCGGCCTGCCGATCGAGACGTTCGACGGATTCCGTACGGCCGTCGCCACCAACCGCTCGCAGTTCTACGTCGAGGTCCCTTCGGGTCCGTTCTACGGCTTCAACCGGCCCGGCGCGAAGGTGTCACAGGGGCTGGTGGACAACTGGTGGCGACAAGGGATGATGGGCGCCGCCAACGCCCACTACGAATGCGTCAAGGCATTCTCCGAGACGGACTTCAACGAGGATCTCCGGCAGATCGACGTCCCCGTTCTCGTCGCTCACGGCACCGACGACCAGATCGTCCCCTACGCGGACGCGGCGCCGCTGGCGGTCAAGCTGCTGAGCGAGGGAACGCTGAAGACCTACGAAGGTCTCCCCCACGGGATGCTGTCGACCCACCCCGAGATCCTCAACCCCGACATCCTCGCCTTCCTGCGGTCGTAGACGTACCCGGATCCTGTCAGCCGAGTACCGGCCCGCCTGGCGCGGGCGGCTTCAGGTGTCGCGCCCTACGCCACGATCGGGTGCGCTCATGTCTCCCGTCCGGGGTGTGCCGTCGGCCAGCCCGTAGCGCAGAAACACCGTGCCGCTCGGGCCGGCCGCGGGCGGTTCGAGGAGGGTGACGTTCGTGGGCACCTCGCCACCGTCGAACACCTTCTTCCCGACGCCGAGCATGATCGGGTGCACCCAGAGGTCGAGACGGTCGAAGAGCTTCTCGCGCAGAAGGGTCTGCACCAGGTTCAGGCTCCCGACGACCTTCACCTGCTCGTGCCGGTCGCGGATCTCGCGCACCGCGCCGGCCAGGTCCGGGCCGAGCTGCGTGGACCCGGCCCACGAGAGGTCGGGCCTGCCGCGGGAGGCCACGTACTTCGGGACACTGTTGAAGAGGGTTGCGATCTCGTTGTCCTCGCCGCCCTTCTGGTGCGGCCAGTAGGAGGCGAAGAGGTCGTACGTCCGCCGGCCGAGCAGCAGGGCATCGGTGCCCTCGTACGCGGCGCCGATCTGCGCGCCGGCGACCTCGTCCAGCAGGGGCGCCTGCCAGCCGCCGAACGGGAACCCCTCCGGGTCCTCGTCCGGGCCGCCGGGCGCCTGCCCGACCATGTCGAGGGTGGCGAACAGCTCGATGTGGATGAGCCCCATGGCTTGCTCCCGATGAGTTGGTTGTCCCGTTCGGAAGATAGACCTGTGGGAGCCGGCAGACTCATCGCCGCGACGGCGACGGCTTCACATTCACCGTGCTCCGATCGCTGGAGGCCGCTGCCTCGATCGCTGCAGGCCGCCGCTCAGAAATCCTGCTGCACATCACGGTGCCGTCCGGACGGCACGTCCGGACTGCCCCAGGTGCGGACGACGACGTGATCGGTGAAGGCGTGCACCACGCGATAGGCGGGGGCGGCCTTCGCCTCGCGTCGCTGTGCCGTGATGTACTGCTCCGCCTCACGCCGGTCACGCCGGGGCGTGCCGCACAGTTGCCAGGCCTGGCCGTTCCACATCTCGGGCACCCACCGTTCCTGCGGCTGGGGGCGCTCCTCGCGGATGCCGTAACGCGACCGCACCCTGACCTCCCGCTCGACGGCCGGCGGACTGTAGACATCCTGGGATGTCGGCTTGGGCGCCGCTCTGCGCCGGGTCTCGCACAGCAGGCACAGATCCCGTGCGCTGTCGTCGACGGGGCCGGTCGGGTGCTCCTGGCAGCGCGTCGTCGGCTTCGGGCCGGTGATCGACTCGTCGAGGTGGGACAGGGCCCGGGTCAGGTCGGCCCGGATCTCGTGCAGCGCGACGTCCGGGGTGTCCCGCGACAGCTGTTCGCCGTGCTCGCCCAGGACCCGCAGGGCACGGCCCAGGGCCACCAGCTGCGCGTGGTTCACGTAACCCCTCCGTTTCGCTCTGTACCCTCGCGCCGTTCCGGCCGGGTGGGAGGTGTCAGCCTACGCGCCGCGGCGTGTCCCTCAGCATGCGCAGCAAGATCGCCTGCCACAGCTACGCGGCCCGACTGCCCTCAAGGACGAGGGCGGTCCACCTCGTTCAGCAGGGCCTCCACCAGGGCGGGTTGCAGGCCCAGGGCGAGGAAGGTCACCGTGGTGTAGTCGCGGCGTACGATCTCGATCCTGTGGAAGGCCAGAAGTACCGACTGGTTGCTGAGCCTGTTCACCTCTCTCACGTCGTCCCACCTCACCGCCTCCCGGACACGGCCGACGATGCTGGTGACGACCAGGCCGCCGGTGTAGAGGTGGCACCGGTTGAGGCCCCACCTCACCGTCGCACGAGCCCAGGCCGCTTTCAGGCCGAACAGCAGGAGGACCACGGCCACCGTCACGGCGCCCCTGACGAACGCGTCCCGCGGTCTGTACCAGATGAGCGCGCCGAGCAGGACGATGGCCAGCGCGACGAGACACCGCCGTGCCATCTGCGCGAGACCGCCCATCAGCCCTGCGACGGGGTAGCTGCCGCGCAGCTGGCCGAGGCCGAGGCTGCGCCCGATCCCTGGGCCGGATCCGGGTCCGCGTCCCGGGCCCGGTCCGGGTCCTGAGCCGTTCGTCCTCTGTCTCATGACATACCGCCTCGTGTAGGGCCGGGCTCGGGCCATCGCCGGGTCCGGGTGATGAGTTCAGCGAGCAGTCGGGTACGGGGAACCATGTGCGCGATGTCGACGTACTCGGTGTCGGCGTGGGCACCGCCGCCCACCGCGCCCAGGCCGTCCAGCGTGGGACAGCCCACCGCCGCGGTGTAGTTGCCGTCCGAGGAGCCACCGACGGCGATCCCCCGCGGGGGCTCCTGGCCCAGTTCGGCGGCGAGCCGTGCGGCCAGGGCGAACAGTTCGGCGGAGGACTCCGGTTCCATGGGCGGCCGTTGCCCGCCGCCCCGTACCTCCAGCCGGGCTCCGGGTGTGCGGGCGGTGAGGCCTCGTATGCGTGTGTCGATCCGGTCCTGCGCCGCCGTGGTCGGCACGCGCACATCCACCGACACCCGTGCCAGCGCGGGCACCGTGTTGCGTGTGCTGCCCGCCGACAGCAGGGTGGGCGTGACCGTGGCGGCTCCCAGGGCGGGGTGAGAGGCACCGTCCGAGTCGGTGACATCCGCGGGGGCCGTCGTGGCCCCGATTCCCGCGACGGCCAGCACCTGATGGGCGGCCTCGACCGCCGCGTTGACCCCCTTGTGGGGTTCGAGACCGGCGTGCGCGGCCCTGCCGTGCACCACCACCTCGTACCGCGACGTGCCCTTGCGTGCCGTCTTGAGCGCGCCCCGCTCGTCCGCGGACGCCTCCAGCACGAAGGCCGCCGCGGACCGCCGCGCGGTGTCCTCGATCAGCCGCCGGGAGGTCGGGGAACCGACCTCCTCATCCCCGGTGACCAGCAGGCACACACCGTCCGGTGACGGCAACGAGGCGAGCGCGTGGAACAGTTGCACCAGGCCCGCCTTCATGTCCAGCACCCCGGGACCGCGCGCCGTCCCGCCGGCCAGCGACCAGGGGTGGGTCCGCAGCGAGCCCATCGGCCAGACCGTGTCGTGGTGGCCCAGCAGCAGGACCCGCGGAGTGCCGAAGGCCCACCGCAGATGGGTCACTCCCTCGATCACGATGGTCTCCGGTTCCGCCCCCAGCAGCCGCGTGCCGAGGGCGGTCACCACGTCGGCGCTGCGCGCCACGGCGGCGTGGTCGGCCGAGAAGGACTCGCAGCACACGAGCTCCTCCAGATCGGCCAGCATTGTCGTCAACAACACCTGCTCCTCACGGATATGACGCTCCATCACTATGGCCGCTGCCCGGTCCCCCGGGCCGGGCGGCGCCGTGCAGCCGACGTTAGAAGTGCGCCAGGCATTCCACCAGCGACTAGATTGCATGGGATCAATGAGTGGCAGGAATGGGTGGAGGACCGTGTTCGAGACCGACGCACTGCGACTGCTCGTGGCCGTGGCCGAGACCGGGTCGTTCACCGGAGCGGCCGCCCGGCTCAACTACACGCAGTCCGCGGTGTCCCGGCGGATCGCCACGTTGGAGCAGCAGGCGGGCGGCGCCTTGTTCGAGCGGCTCCCGCGGGGCGTACGGGCCACTCCGGCAGGCCGGGCGCTGCACCGGCACGCCGTGGAGGTCCTCGACCGGCTGTCCCGGGCCGAGCACGAACTGGCCGTACTGCACACGGGTCATGGCGGACTGCTGCACGTGGGCGCGTTCGCCACCGCCAACATCTCGCTGCTGCCCACCGCCCTGCGGGCGCTCCGCGAGACCAGGCCGGAGGTCGAGGTCGTCGCCGTCGAGGGCCCGACCGACACCCTGCTGCGGCGCCTGGCGGACGCGACCCTGGACATCGCCGTCGTCAGCGACTACCCGTCCGGATTGCCGCAGGCCGACGGCGTGACGACCACCGTCCTGTGCGAGGACGAACTCCTCGTCGCACTCCCCCGCGAACACCGCCTCGCCGGTGCGGAGACGGTCGACCTGCGCGAACTGCGCGACGAGGCCTGGCTGCAGAGTGCCTACGGCGACCGTCCCACCATGCTCGCCGACGCCTGCACACGAGCGGGCTTCACCCCCCGGAAGATCATCCGCATCGCGGAGTGGGCGGGCAAGTTCGGTTACGCCGGCGCGGGCCTGGGCGTCGCACTGGTCCCCTCACTCGCCGCCCGAGCGGTCCCCGAGGGACTCGTCCTGCGCCACCTCTCCGACCCCGCCCTCCGCCGGACCGTGCACGTCGCGCTGCCCCTCACCCCACTCCCGGCGGCCCTGGAACTGCGCGAACTGCTCCACGCCACCACATCCCCGTGACCGGCCGCCGCCCCGACCACAGCACGTAGGGGGACGCCTGCCCCGAGCAGGGGGGCCGTCGCGCGCACGTCCGGGGTGATCTCGACCTTCACAGCCCTGCCCTGCCGTTCGGATGCGGGGGCAAGGGGCACCATTCCCAGTGAGTGCTCGGCGCCGCGCCCGCCCCGTCCACGACGGGAGCGGGACCGGACATCACCCACGGGCAGTGAGATGCGGACACCTCCGGCGCATCACTCCTGCAGGAGCAGGCGGCACGTCTCCCCCGGCTCGACGCTCACGGACCGGTCGGCGAGTTGGACGTCGATGGGCGAGCGGTCCGACGGCGGCACCTCGATCTCCAGCTGCCCGTGCCGCAGTCGCAGCCGCACACCCCAGTGGCCCTGGTAGCGGAGGGCGAACCCGTACGAGGACAGTTCCGGCAGCGGCACCGGGTCGAGCCACAGGGCTCCCTCCCGGGTCTCCAGTCCGGTCAGCCCGCGCTGCACGAGGTCGAGGGTGCCTGCCATGGCGCCCAGGTGGATGCCCTCGCCGGTCGTCCCGCCCTGGACGTCCGCGATGTCTCCGCGCAGGGCCTCCTGGCAGAACGTCCATGCCTCGGCGCGCCTGGCCCTGGCCAGGATCCAGCCGTGGACCAGGCCGCTGAGCGTGGAGCCGTGGCTGGTGCGTCCCAGGTAGTAGTCGACCGTGCGCAGCCAGGTGTCGTCGTCCAGCCGGTGCCCCAGGCGATGGAACAGCGCTCGCAGTTCGGCGGGGGAGAACAGATAGCCGAGCATCAGTACGTCGGCCTGCTTGGACGCCTTGTAGCGGTTGACGGTGTCGCCCTCGGCCTCCAGGATCCGGTCCAGGCGCCGGATGTCGTCGTACCGCTTGCGGTAGTCCTCCCAGTCGAGTTCGGCGAGATCGCCGTAGCCCTCGAACTGACTGATGACGCCGTCGTGGAAGGGCACGTAGAGCGTGCGTGAGACGTCCTCCCACTGCTCCAGTTCACCGCCGTCCAGGCCGGTGCGCTCGGCCAGTTCGCGGCGGCGCGGCTCGGGCAGGGCGCGCAGCACCTCCAGGGTGCGGGTGAGCACCCACGCGGCCGTGATGTTGGTGTAGGCGTTGTCGTCGAGGCCGGGATCGGGCGTGTCCGGGTAGGCGTCGTGGTACTCGTCGGGCCCCATCACACCCAGGATGCGGTGCCGTCCGAGGCTCTCGTCCCAGGTGGCGGAGTCGGCCCAGAAGCGGGCGATCTGCAGGAGCGTCTCGGCGCCCTTGGTGTGCAGGAACTCGGCGTCCCCACTGGCCTCGCAGTACTGCCACACGTTGTACGCGATCGCCGAACCGACGTGGTGTTGCAGGTGGGAGTGGTCGGGCAGCCAGCGTCCGGAGCGCGGGTTGAGGTGCAGCCGCTGTGTCTCCTCGCGCCCGTCGCTCCCGCTCTGCCAGGGATACCGGGCACCGCGTCGGCCGATCGCGCGCGCGGCCGAGCGGGCCTGCCCCAGGCGGCGATGGCGGTACTCGAGCAGGGCGCGCGACACCTCGGGGAAGTGGAGGTTGAGGTAGGGCAGCACGAACAGTTCGTCCCAGAACACGTGCCCGCGGTACGCCTCACCGTGCAGCCCCCGGGCCGGGACGCCGACGTCCAGTTCGGCGGTGTGCGGCGACAGGGTCTGGAGCACATGGAAGAGATGCAGCCGCAGGATGGCTCCCGGCTCCCCCGGCACGTCGATGTCGGCCCGCCGCCACAGCTGGTCCCAGGCCGTCAGGTGCGCTTCGAGCAGTTCGTCGAAGGCGGGGGCCTCGCGTACGCGCTCGACCGCCGCTTGCAGGGGGTCGCTGATCGCGCGGTCGTGAGAGGTGTGCAGGGCCACCGTCTTGTCGACGGTGGCGGTCCGCCCGGCGGTCAGAGCCAGGCCGATCTCCTGTACGGCGCGCGACTGCTCGAACCGCGCGACGACCGGGACGTCGCCCGACGTGAAACGGGCCGCCATGCCGACGCGGATGTCGGAGGTACGGGTGCGGCAGCGCAGCCACACCGTGTCCGCGGTGCCGGTGCCGGTCCGCATGTGGGTGAGGTGGTGGCCGTCCAGATCGCGGTACCGCGGCACGCCGGCGTTGGTGACGCCACCGTCGAGTGCGGCCTCGACCTCCAGGCCGGCGGAGTGACCGTCGAGAGTGAACTCGGTCCGCATCGCGGCCAGATGGGGGTCCGCCATGTGCACGAGCCGCTGCTGCCGCACCGTCAGTACGTGGTCGGCGTCCACGCCGTACCGGGTCCGCCGCTCCAGGAGGCCTGACGCGAGGTGCAGCACGACGCGGTGTTCGAGGACCGTGGTCGTGTCCGGGGTGAGCCACTGCCCTTCCTCGAGCCGGAAACGCAGAGGCAGCCAGTTGGGGAGGTTGACCATGTCCTCGTTCTCGACGAGGCGACCCGCGACCTCGGAGGTCAGCCGGTTGTAGCAGCCGGCCGCGTAGGTGCCCGGATAGTGCACGCCGTCCGCTGCGCACTCCGGGAACGCGCCACGGGTGGCGAAATAGCCGTTGCCCAGCGTGCAGAGCGATTCCCTGAGCGGCTCCTGGCCGGGGTCGTAACCCGTGTACTCCCACGTCCGGCCCGGTGCGGCGACCTCGCGTCCTTCAGCCGGCTGTCCGCGGTCGTGGGGGTCGGGAGTGCCGCCCGCCGGTCCGCTCGTGGTGCCGGACCGGCGGGACGCACCCGTCCATTCGGGGAACGGTGCCACGGTCTCCTCCGCCTCCCTCACGTTCGGCCGGGTGGGGCGTTCACACTCGCTGCGGTACGACCGTCACCGGGCACCGCGCATGGTGCCGGAGCGTGTGGCCCGCTCACCCGGCCGAGCTGCAGGCCGAGGCGACCCGCCCTGCGCCCCGAGGCGACGCGAGGCGACGCGACGATCACAGGATCGGCGGCGGCCGACCGCTCGACGAGTACCTTGGCGGCGGCCCTTCAACCGTCGTCCGGCGCACCCGGACGCTTGGATGCCCGCCCATCGCCTCGCACAGCAGTTCGTCGAGCAGGGCGGAGGCGCCTTCCTCGCGGTGACGGGGCAGTTCCGCGGCCGGGGCCGATGCCCGGACAGGCGCCCTGGGACCACCGCGGGCGACGGGCACGTCGCGCTCGCTCGAAGCGACTGCCGGGATGCCCACAGCGTTGTCCGTGACCGTGAGGCGCACCTCGTTGGCGTCGGTCTCCAGCACGACCTCGGCACGGTCGGCACAGGCGTGCCGGGCGATGTTCGTCAGTCCTGCACACCGTCCAGGACCAACAGCCCCTGGCGCAGCCCGACCATCACTCCCCCGGTCCTGACCACATCCGCCGGCACCAGCGGCAGGTCTTCAAACACGCCGCTGCCGCCGTCTGAGAGCGGACGGTCCGCACGGCAGGGCGGGCGGCGTGCCCCGTTCCGCCGGCTCGACGGCGGCACAGCCGCAGCCGGGGTCCGGTCCTGCGGCAGCAGCTCGGAGACCTGCTGCCGGTTCCACGCCGCCTCCCGCCGCAACCACTACTTGCTGACGGCGAAGCGCATCAGGGCGTGTTCGTCACCCTGCTTGATCTTTCCCGTCACATTGATCACTTCGAGCTTCCAGCTGTCGCCCACCCGCACGGCCTTGGCCACGGCGCAGCCGTTGTCCTGGGTGAGGAGGCTGGGCCAGATGTCGGCGACCTGCTGCGCGCTGCCGCCGGAGGCGTCGTACACCTTGAAGCTGATGTTGCGGGCCTTCTGGAAGGAGCTTCCCTTCTTGAAGGCGGCGGCGACGAACACGATCGACGTGACGTTGCGCGGGACCCCCGCGAATTCGACGGTCACCGTCTCGTCGTCGCCGTCGCCGCGCCCGGTCTGGTTGTCGCCGCTGTGGACCAGGGCACGGTTGCCCAAGGGGTCCAGCGAGTCGAGGCCCGCCAGGCGCACCGGCTCCGCGCCCTGCATCGCGATCGCGATCAGGTCGAGGTCGGTGCCCGCCTTCCGGCGCAGGACGCCCAGGACGCCGCCGCTGGTGCCGGCGGTGGGGTCCCAGGACACTCCGATGGACAGGTGGGTCACTCCGTCGAGATCAGCCGGGCCGTCTTCTTTGGTCAGCGTCAACATGCGTGGATCATCCTCTTGCAGAAGGGACTACTACACGCAGAGTCTGCCTGGTGGCGCGGCGGTTCCAGAACACGGGTACCGATCCGCGTGTACGGACACCTCACCGGTCCACCGCGGGCAGCCGGGCGAGGCCGGTGTCGAGCATGATGCGGTCGATCGTCTCGTGCAGGGCGCTGTCGGCGCCGATGACGGTCTCCGTGCCGCCGGGGAGGAGGTCGCCCGGCCGGTACCAGTCGCGCAGTCGGGCCTCGTCGACGTCGTCGGCGATCGGTTTGGTGGCGTGCCGGGTGAGGGTTTCGGCGAACGGCACGTCCAGGTAGTAGCCGTGCGTCGGCCCACGGTGGTCGGCGCGCAGTCGGGCGAGCATGTCGCCGTAGTGGTCGGCGTAGAGGATGCCTTCCACGACGACGTGGTAGCCGGCATCGAGGGCGTAGCGGGCGGTCAGGTCGATCAGGCCGATGTTCGCCGCTCCCGGCCGGTCGCGCTCGCGGAGCACAGTACGGCGGAGGTTGTCCTGGCCGACCAGAGCCAGGCCACGGCCGAACCTGTCACGCAGTCCGGCCGCGACGGACGACTTCCCCGACGCGCTGTTGCCCCGCAGGACCACCAGCCGGGTCTCTTCTGTCCCCACGAACATGGCGTCACGCTATCGGCACGGTGCGGTGGGGCCGCCGGTCCCCTCAGCCCTTGATCGAGAAGAAGACGGTGTCCATCGTCCAGCCGTGCCGCAGAGCGGTCTGCCACTCGTCGTGCTCGGTCTGGAGGCTTCCGGCGAGTTGCTGCAGTTCGTACCGGAAGTCGTCGGCCACCCGGTCCATGACCGCGCGGTAGGCGTCCGCCGCCGGCTTGGCGCGGTCCAGGGGCAGACGGCCTATCTCCGGGGAGCCGTCGACCGGGTGTGGGATGGGGAACGGGATCCCGTCGGGCGGACCGGCGTAGAGGAAGGTGCCCGGGAGCAGTTCCGTGGGGACGTCGAGGCGGCGCAGTTCGTCGTCGAGCAGCCCGAAGAAGGTGCCCGGCCTGGAGAAGACGCCCAGGTCGTACGGGTCGGAGGCGTGGTTGTCGATGATGTGCTGCAACGCGCTGTAGTAGGTGTTGCCCGCGTAGGCGGCGTCCGAGTCGGCCCGGCCCGCGAGGAGGTGGTCCAGAGCTTCGGGGATCGTCAGTCCGTAGTCGATGTCCTGTCGGTCCAGGTCGAGTTGGTGCTGCTCGCAGGACTTGCGGATGTGGCCGAGGAGACGCTGCTGATCGGCGGTCAGTGGTCCGGCGCTCAGGAAGGCGACGACGCGCCGGGTGTCGGCGACGCTGTACGAGATCACTTTGCTCATGGCCCCATGATGACAACCACCACTGACATTCGGCTCCGCCCCTCCGGCGTCACGTCAACACCCGTGGCGCCGAAGGCGCTTACGTGTCCTCCACGGCTCGCCGGGCGACTCTTCGCTGTTACTGTCGCGCCATGTCGAAGAGCGAGATAGACGTGGTGACCGCCGAGTTCTTCGCGGCCTTCGACAACCGGGGCGGCGGGGCTGCCGACGTGGCCCGGATCCGTCGTCTCGTTCTTCCGGGCGGCGTGATCGTCAAGACCGGCCCGGAGTTCACGGCGTACACCGTGGAGGAGTTCATCGAGCCCCGTGAGCGGTTGCTGGCCGGGGGTCGGCTGGTCGAGTTCTCCGAGTGGGAGACCTCCGAGCGGACCGAGATCGCGGGCGACATCGCGTCGCGGTTCGGCGAGTACCGCAAGTCCGGGACTCTGGACGGCGAGCCGTTCGAGGGAGGCGGGACCAAGACGATCCAGTTCGTCCGCACCCCTCAGGGCTGGCGGATCTCGGCGTTCGCCTGGTACGACCACCCCTGACCGTCTGCGGGTGAGTACGTCCAGCCGCCTCATGCGGTGAGAGTCCCTGGCCGGTGGCTGCCGCGATCGGCAAGGGTTTTGATGATCGACCACCTCGCGTGCAACCCGTTCCAGAAGCTGCCCGAAGCGGCCGCACACCTCGACGCCCTTGTCGCGCTCGCACGCCACCCCGACATCGCAGTCAAGGCGACGGGCGTACCGGGCATGGCCACGGAGCCGTACCCGTTCGCCGACACCCACGGTGTACTGCGGCGGGTCTTCGACGCGTTCGGTGCCGAGCGGATGTTCCGGGGTACCGACATCACGCGTCTTCGCTGCTCGTGGCGGGAGGCGGTGACGATGTTCACGGAGGAGTTGCCCTGGCTGCGGGGCCGCGACCTGGAGCTGGTCATGGGCCGCACGGTGGCCGACTGGATCGGCCGGCACTGAGCGGCGGAACGGTCGCCGCCCGCCCTGCCGCCGCACGTGCGGCCGGGCTCAGTGCTCCGTGACGTCCTCGGGCTCCTGCGCGGCGTCGAGCCTGGCCGAGGTCCGGGGAAGCGGCTCCTCCAGGGTGCGCCCGCCGGGCAGGTCGTCGATCGGGCCGCGGTGGACGCCCCGGAACTCGTCGAGTACTACGCCCGTCTGGGAGCCGTGCGCGCAGGAGCGCCGAGGCGTGAGGACCGCACAGATCGTCACCGCCGTCCTGCTGGCCCTGGTCTTTCTGCCCCTGGGCCTCGCGGAGATCGCCGCCGTACCGGTCATGCGGCAGGTCACCGGGGCTGTACCGGGTCGTCGGCGCTCTGGAGGTCGCCGGGGCCGCCGGGCTGCTCGCGGGCCTGGCCTGGGGTCCCGCACGGGGTGGGGATCAGGTGCTCAGCCGGCGGACGGCGGACAGGCTCGGCATGAAGAAGCACTCCCCGCCGAGCAGGGTGCTGAAGGAGTGGACGCCCTGCACCCGGCGGGGAGATCCCGAGGCCGCCGTCTCCCGCCTCCGGACCCTGGTCAGCCGCCAGGACCCTGCGGATAGGTCTGGACGATGTACGTCCAGCGCGCCGCACCCACCGTCAGGAAGATCAGGGACGGCGCCAGCCACCAGCGGCCGAGAGTCCCTTGCCGTACGGGGACCAGGGCGAGCAGGGAGGTGATGACGCCGAGCACGATCAGCAGGGCTGACGCGAACTCGATGGCCGTCAGCGTCTGTTCGTCCCAGTCCCCCAGCGGCTGTGTCACCAGTGCCCCGTAAGCGACATAGGCGTTGCACAGGTTCGCGAGGACGAGGGTCACTCCCCACGGCCCTCGCAGCAGGCCGGTCACTTCGGGGAACTCCTCGCGTCGTCCAGGTTTCTGTCGAAGCCGCGGCCGTAGGCCTGGGCGTCGTCATTCTGCCTATAGGGTCCAGGAACTCGGCCTGGTAGGGGCAGGCCGGCACGGTCCGCCCCCGGGCCTGGCGTACGCGGACGAGCGCCTGCCGGAACACCTGGGCGGCCGGGTCCTGACCGGCGCAGGCGGCGGCGACCTTCGTGTGGATGAGGACCCGCTGCCCGCCGCCGTCGGACCAGGGTCAGCCGCGCGGAGGGTTCCGGCGTGGTGTGAGGACGGCGTTGGGCAGGGCGGGTGCGGGAAGCCGGCTGCCCGGATAGCCCTCGACCTGGCCGAAGCGGTCGGAGGAGGCTTCCCAGTCCGCTCGGGCGCGGACGATGTCCTCGTGGCTTCGGCCGATGAAGTTCCACCACATGATGATCTCCTCCTCGAAGGGAGGGCCGCCCAGCAGAACGGTCCGGGCCGGGTCCCGCGACTCGTTCACCAGCGTCAGGGCAGCGGCGCCGGTCGGCACGTAGCCCAGTTCGGCCGGGCGCAGCAGGGTGCCGGACAGCCGGACGTCGCCGCTGTCGACGAGGAGGCCGTGTTCGAAGGCGGTGTCCACGGTGAGGCCGACCGACGCACCCGGTTCGAGGATGATCTCGGCGCCGAGGAGGGGGGTGAAGGTCCGTACCGGTGAGACGGTCCCGGCGAGTTCCCCGAGGAAGACCCTGATCTCGGCGCCGTCGACCCGTACGGGCTCGGGGACGTGGTGCTGGAAGTCCCGCTCGGTGCTCCGGTGTTCCCCGGGCAGCGCCACCCACAGCTGGACGCCGTGGAGAACGGTGGTGGCCGGGGTGGAGACCTCCGAGTGGGCGATGCCGTGTCCACCCGTCATGAGGTTCATCTCGCCCGGCCTGATGAGCGCATGGGTGCCCAGGCTGTCGCGGTGCTCGATCTCCCCGCTGAACAGCCAGCTCACTGTCTGGAGTCCGGTGTGCGGATGGGGTGCGACGTCCATGCTGTGCCCGGTCGCCACCTCGACGGGGCCGTAGTGATCGGCGAAGCACCATGCTCCGATCAGGGTCCGGGCCCGCTGGGGCAGCGTTCGCCGCACGCGCATCGCCCGTGGCCCGCCGAGTGGCACGTCCCGGGCGGCCAGCACATCGACCCTGGACGCCGTGTCGGTGGGCTCCCCGGCGTCGGTCCGGGCACCACACTTCAGCTCCACGGGTTCGGTTTCCACATTGCTCACCGGGACCACCTCCTGCGATCATCTAGTTGTTGCATCAACTATCATGCCATGCCTCCTGGGCGCCGGGCTCGCACGCGGCCGGGCGACGCGCGGTGAGCAAATCCCCATGGTGACCGATGCGTTGGCGCACTATCTATCGGGTACGCGTACGGCCCCTGCCGTGCAGGAGCCAACTCGACATCAGCAGAGAGGCCACCATGCCCGCCGAACTGTCCGACAGCCTCAAGGCGCTCCTCGACTCCCCCGTCTTCATCACCGTCGCCACCCTCCAGCCCGACGGCAGCCCGCAGGTGTCCCCGGTGTGGGTGAAGCGGGACGGTGACGACGTGCTGTTCTCCACGACCGTCGACCGCCAGAAGTACAAGAACCTCACGCGTGACCCCCGGGTCACCTTCGTCGTGCAGCCCGCCGACTCGCCGTACACGTACGCCGAGGTCCGCGGCACCGCGGAGATGAGCACCGAAGGCGCCCGGGAACTGATCGACGAGCTGTCGGTCAAGTACACCGGCAAGCAGTACGCGGACTTCAACCCGGCCTCGGTCAACGACGCCGACCGCGTGATCGTGAGGATCAAGCCGCGCAAGGTGGTCGGAGCCTTCTGACGGTCCGCCGGGGCGGCCCCGGCATCGTGCGGGGCCGCCCCTGTGCCGGTTCACCACTGCGCGACAAGCGGCGCGTCCGGCCCGTGCCGCCGCCAGGATGCGGTGAGGCGGACCAGGCGGGCGGGGGCGGCGATGCCGCGCACGGTGGCGATCCTGCCGTGGGCGATGTCGAACGTCACCGCGCCGACGACCTGGTCGCCGAGGACGAAGAGGATGGCCGGGGCGCCGTTGACCGACGCGTAGTGGACGGCGGGCGAGCCGCCGGCCAGCCGCCGTTTCGCGGGGGTGGCTTTGAAGCCGGCCCGTGCGACGGCGGCGACGCGCTGCGGAGTGTCGTACCGCAGCAGCTTCTCGGTCAGTCCCGCGCCGTCGGAGATCGCGGTCACGTCGTCGGTGAGCAGCGCCACCAGCCGTTCGGTGCGGCCCGAGGAGGCGGCGGCGAAGAACTCCTCGACGATCCTGCGAGCGGACGCCGGGTCGGCCTCGCCGCCGCGGCGCGCGGCGGTGACGCGGCGCCGGGCCCGGTGGAGGTGCTGCTGACTGGCGGACTCGGTGATGTCGAAGATCTCGGCGATCTCGGCGTGGCTGTGGGAGAACGCCTCGCGCAGGAGATAGACGGCCCGTTCGAGTGGCGTCAGGCGCTCCATGAGCGTCAGCACGGCCAGGGAGACCGATTCGCGCTGCTCGAAACGGTCGGCCGGGCCGAGCATCGGGTCGCCGTCGAGGAGCGGTTCGGGCAGCCAGGCGCCGACGGTGCGTTCACGGCGGGCCTGTGCCGAGCGGAGCCGGTCGAGGCAGAGGTTGGTGACGACCTTGGTCAGCCATGCCTCCGGCACCCTGATCCGCTGCCGGTCGGCGGCCTGCCAGTGCAGGAAGGCGTCCTGTACGACGTCCTCGGCGTCGGTGGCGGAGCCAAGGAGCCGGTAGGCCAGCGAGGCCAGCCGGTTGCGGCCGGCCTCGAACCTGCTGGTGTCGAAGTGATCGATGGCGGTGCCGTCCACGCCGACCACCCTAGGCGGCGACACGGTTCACGGCGGACGCGTCCTGCGCGGCGGCCAGGCGGCGCCGACGCTTGGGCAGACCGAAGGTCGGGTGCGAGGTGGCCCACAGCGACCCCCTGAGGATGGCCGCCTTGATCCGCGCGGCCTTCCTGCCGCCCATGTACTTCGGCTTCGCCTGCGCCGCGTCGTCGACCAGCTGCAGGATCCCGTCCCGCCTGCCGAGGCTGATGTGGTTGGCCAGGTACTCCAGCTTGACGTTCGAGATCTTTCCGCCGGTCAGGCGTGCCACGATCGCGGCCGTAGCCTGCATACCGGTGTAGCCGGCCGAAGCGCAGGACATCGGCAGCGGCAGGCCGTTGTCGCCGACGGCGTGGACACTGTCGCCGACGGCGTAGACGTGCGGGTGCGAGACCGACCGCATGGTGCGGTCGACGACGATCCGGCCGTCCTCGGTGACCTCCAGCCCGCCGATGGCGGCGATGGGGCTGACCGCGAACCCGGCGGTCCACACGGTCGCGTCGGACGCCAGGGTGCTGCCGTCGGCGCAGAGCACCCGCGTTTCCTCCACCGCTTCGACGCCGGCGTGCTCCCTTACGGTGATGCCCAGCCGTTCGCAGGCCTGGCGCAGATGGCGGCGGGCTCCGGCGGAGAGCCGGGCGGCCAGCTCCCCCCGGGCGACCAGCGTCACCGAGAGTCCGGGCCGGGATTCGGCGATCTCGGTGGCGGTCTCGATGCCGGTCAACCCGTCGCCGACGACCACCACGTTCCCGCCTTCGCCCCGCCTGCCCAGACGGTCCAGGCGTTCGCGCAGGCGCAGTGCCGAGGGCCGGCCGGCGACGTCGAAGGCGTGCTCGGCCACGCCGGGGACGCCGTGGTCGGCGACGTGGCTGCCGAGGGCGTAGACAAGCGTGTCGTAGTCCAGCTCACCGCCTCCGTCCGCGTCGGCCACGGCGACGACCCGGCGCTCGGGGTCCACGGCCGTGACCCGGGCCTGCCGCAGCCGTATCCCCGTGCCCGCGAAGACGTCGGCGAGGCTGGGGGCCTCGATCCGCTGGCCGGCCGCGAGCTGGTGCAGCCGCAGTCGCTGGACGAAGTCCGGCTGGGCGTTGACCACGGTGATCTCGATGTCCTCCGCGGACAGCCGACGGGCCAGCGCCCCGGCCACGTGGGCCCCGGCATAGCCGGCGCCGAGGACGACGATGCGGTGCTTCATGTCTCGCTCCTGTCGGTTCGCTTGTTCCCGGAACCTGAGCGGAACAGCGCCCCGATTACTGACAGGAACCGCATGTGGCCTGCGTCACAGAGGAGCGCCGAAGATTTCATCCCGGAGAACTTCATCTCGGAGAATGGGCGGATAGGGCAATAAGGGGCACCTGGAGCGATGCGCCCCGCAGGGCGCGCAGGGGTGAGCACAGTGAGCGGTTACGGCTTCTTCCGGTACGAGGGAGGGGACGACTTCTCGTCTCCGGCGCGGACAGCAGCGGCGGCCGTCGACGAGGAAGGCAGGGTCGCCGCGTGGAGTCCCGGCGCGCAACTGCTCCTGGGGTACGCCCCGCAGGAGGTCGTAGGCCGTGAGGTGACCGCTCTGCTCGCGGACGCTCCCCCGGACCTCGCCCCGTACTCTCTCGCACGGCGGGAGGTGTGGGCGGGCCGGGTCACGCTGCGGGATCGGGCCGGGCGTCCGGTCCAGGCCGACCTGCGGGCCTGCCCGCTGCTGGACGCCGACGGACACACGCAGTGGTTCGTCCAGGCCCTCCTGCCGCCGGAGAGCGGCAACACGGTCGCCCTGGCGCTGCAGCACAGCCTTCTCCAGCATCCGGTGCCCGTCCAGCAGGCCGTGGAGACCGCGGTGCGCTACCTGCCCGCCGACCCCCAGGCGGGCGTCGGCGGGGACTGGTTCGACGTCATCCCGCTGTCGGGGGCGCGGGTGGCGCTGGTGGTCGGCGATGTCGTCGGTCATGGCGTCCACGCCTCGGCCGCCATGGGCCGGCTGCGCACCGCCGTCCGCGCCCTCCCCGACGTGGACCTGTCCCCTGACGAGTTGCTGGCCGCCCTCGACCACCTCATCCTCGACGAGTGGCGCGACGGGCTGGAGTCCGGGGAGATCGGCGCCACGTGCCTGTACGCGGTCTACGATCCCGTCACCTGCCGCTGCTCGGCGGCCGGCGCCGGCCATCCGGGTCCGGCGCTGGTCGCTCGGGACGGCACCACGGTCTTCGTGGACGTGGAGCCGGGACCCCCGCTGGGGGTGGGCGGCGTGCCCTTCGAAGCCGTGGACTTTCCCGTCACCGAGGGCAACCTGCTCGTGCTCTACACCGACGGTCTGGTCGAGGCGCGCGACCATGACATCCGCACCGGTCTCGACACCCTGCGCAGGGCGCTCGCCCGGCCCGGCCCATCCCTGGAGTCCCTCTGCGACGGCATCCTGCGCACCTTGCTGCCGGGCCCGCCCGGCGACGACGTCGCACTGCTCACCGCTCGCACGCACGCGCTGGACGCCTCTCACGTGGCGTCCTGGGAGATCCCGCCGGACCCGGCCTCGGTAGCCGACGCACGCCGGCGGGCCACGGCCCAGCTGACGCGCTGGGGGGCTGCGGGAGGCGGCTCTGTCCACCACCGAGCTGATCGTCAGCGAACTGGTCACCAACGCCATCAGGCACGCCCACACCCGATCGGGCTGCGTCTGATCCACGACGGCACGCTCATCTGCGAGGTGTCCGACTCCAGCAGCACCTCACCGCATCCGCGCCGGGCGCACGCGTTCGACGAGGGCGGTCGCGGCCTGTTCCTGGTCGGCACGCTCTGCGAGCGGTGGGGAACCCGGCACACGCCGCGCGGCAAGACCATCTGGACCGAACAGCCCCTCGCACCGCACGACACGGAGCAGGTCTCCTTCGCGGTGGATGCCTGACCTGAGCGAGAGGCGACCGTGGCTCCGAGGAGGCCGTGGCTCCGGGGAGGTTTGCCCATGGCCGCGGATGGCAACGCGAGGGAGCGGCGCAGGCGCGCGCGGGGCCGGTCGCCGGACGGCCTCGGGTGGTCGCCCGCTTCGTCGGGCACCGTCATCTGTCACGGGTCCGGGACGCGGACGGAGGAGAGGATCATGACACGGGCAGTGGGAATCGACCTCGGGACGACGAACTCGGTGGTGTGTGTGCTGGAGGGCGGTGAGCCCACGGTCATCACCAACACGGAGGGAGCGCGCACCACCCCCTCGGTGGTCGCCTTCTCCAAGACCGGCGAAGTGCTGGTCGGCGAGGTGGCCAAGCGTCAGGCGGTCACCAACGTGGAGCGGACCGTGCGCTCGGTCAAGCGCCACATGGGCGAGGCGCAGTGGCGGTTCCCGGACAGCGGCAGCGTCGACGGCAAGCGGTACACGGCGCAGGAGATCTCCGCCCGCGTGCTGCAGAAGCTCAAGCGCGACGCGGAGTCGTATCTCGGTGAGGACGTCACGGAGGCCGTCGTCACCGTCCCGGCGTACTTCAACGACTCCCAGCGCACCGCGACCAAGGAGGCCGGGGAGATCGCCGGCCTGAAGGTGCTGCGGATCATCAACGAGCCCACCTCCGCCGCCCTGGCCTACGGTCTCGACAAGGAGAACGACCAGACGGTTCTCGTCTTCGACCTCGGTGGCGGCACCTTCGACGTGTCGCTCCTGGAGATCGGTGAGGGCGTGGTCGAGGTCAAGGCCACCAACGGCGACACGCATCTGGGCGGCGACGACTGGGACCAGCGGATCGTCGACCACCTGGCCCAGCAGTTCAAGAACAACTACGGCATCGACCTGACCAAGGACAAGATGGCCGTGCAGCGGCTGCGCGAGGCCGCCGAGCGGGCCAAGATCGAGCTGTCCTCCTCCTCCGAGACGACGATCAACCTGCCGTACGTCACCGCCTCGGCCGAGGGCCCGCTGCACCTGGAGGAGAAGCTCACCCGCGCCCAGTTCCAGCAGCTGACCGGAGATCTGCTGGAACGCTGCAAGGGGCCCTTCCACCAGGCGATCAAGGACGCAGGGATCAAGGTCGGCGACATCGACCACGTCATCCTGGTCGGCGGCTCGACGAGGATGCCGGCGGTGACCGAACTCGTGCGGGAGCTGACCGGCAAGGACCCGCACAAGGGCGTGAACCCGGACGAGGTCGTCGCCATCGGCGCCGCGTACCAGGCAGGTGTCCTCAAGGGTCAGGTCAAGGACGTCCTGCTCCTCGACGTCACCCCGCTGTCCCTGGGCATC